>NZ_MUXF01000024.1:53594-54011 GCF_003063295.1 Arcobacter lacus | reverse complement strand
CATCGCCGATAATACTGCAGGGTCCCCTTGTGGAAACGTAGGTCATCGCCAGCTCTTTAAGTTTTTTTCCATAAAGCTTACCTTTACATACACTTTTTTGTATCTAATGGTAAGCTTTTTTTTTAGCCCTCTTTATTCTTTTTATTGACATCCCTTTTAATCTTTTTAATCTTTTTAATCTTTTTTTAGCATATCTTACATTGACACTATATTAAAAAGTTCCTTCTCTATACTATCTAGTAGAGCTAAGCTTTCTTTTTTACCTCCCCCCTTTCTTTGCTTATTGTTCTATATATTTAATTTATTACTCTCTTTACTTTATTGCTTATTCTTCACTATATTTAGTTTTAAACACATCTTCTTATACAAGCTGCTTCTATTAACTTTTCATTATAACTTTATATTTAATTTTTTAAA
>NZ_MUXF01000024.1:0-53584 GCF_003063295.1 Arcobacter lacus | reverse complement strand
ATTATTATTCTATACAAAATTATTTTTAATACATTATTCTAATTTATTATTATTGATTATTTTATTCATATATTCTTCTTACATTAAATCTTTACTATCTCTAATTCTCTAATATAACACTGATTTAAAAGAAAAAATACAATTCTCTTATTTTTTTAGGCATAAAAAAAGCCAAGCTAAAAAACTTGGCTTTTTTCTTTTGGAATTGACAAATATGGGTACAAACCTACAAATGGGTTTTTTTCCCTATGCGATTTAAAAATAGCTTAAATTAAGTTTCATTTAAATCGCATGTCGCATTTTGTACCTTTATGTAAATCTCTTAGATTTTAGACAGTATTTTATCGTTTTGAATAAAGTATCTTAGTGCTGTGAGTGAAATTGGTTTTTCAAGGAAAGAATTAACAATCTTTAGAATATTAGTTTGTGCGAGTTTGAGTTCAAGATATTTTTTAATTTCATCTTTAAATGGGTCCAAAACTCTTGTTTTATTTTTTGCACCTTTTGGTCTTCCTAAACATTGTCCAGATGCTCTTGCTGCTACTAAGCCTTGTTTGGTTCGCTCACTGATAATCTCCCTTTCGGTTTGTGCAAAATATCCATAAATTGCT
Organism: Arcobacter lacus; assembly: GCF_003063295.1. Lineage (NCBI taxonomy): Bacteria > Pseudomonadati > Campylobacterota > Epsilonproteobacteria > Campylobacterales > Arcobacteraceae > Arcobacter > Arcobacter lacus. Next base: position 52,973 of record NZ_MUXF01000024.1, on the reverse strand, counting down.
AAAAGAAGTTTTGATAATGATTCATTCTGGTTTGTTGAAAGTTCTGGTTGATTTGTAAAAATAAGTTTTATACCTGCGGTATTAAACTTTTCAATCAAATTTAAAATCTCAATCATATTTCTACCAAGACGAGAGAGTTCAGTACAAATAAGAGTATCATCTTTTTTCATTTTCATAAACAATTCATCAATCAATCTAGCTTTTTGATCTCTTTTTGATGAAATCTCAATTTCAATAAATTCATCAACTAAAATTTTATGTGATTGTGCAAATTCTAGGATTTTATGTTTTTGATTTGCTGTTGATTGTTGCTCTGTGCTGACTCGAATATATCCGATTATCATGAAAAATCCTTTTTACTATAAATATGTATATTCTTAATTATTATATTAATAAATAAACTAAAATACAATGACTATAATATATTATAATTTAATATATTATATCGTTCATTAAATTAATAAAAAAGAGGTACTTATGTCACTTATTCAGATACTCAACTATTCTCAAAAGAAAGAATTCGAAACTCCACCACTACTTGAGTATGAAATTCGTCAAGAGATTTTTTCAGTATCACCAATAATCAAACAACAAATCGAATCGATTGAGATTGATTCAAATAAAGTACGATTTATTGCTATGTATGGATATTTCAAAGTGACTCAAACATTTTATAATCCAAATTTATTTCATCTTGATGATCTCAATTACATTTGTAAAAGATACCACATAAATTTTGATCCAAATCACATATTCTCAAAAAACACAATGGCACTTTATAAAAAGATAATTCGATATCAACTTGGATATAAACCTGTTGATAGTACCCTTAAAGATTTACTTTTAAAAACAGCAATCAATCTTATTACACAAATACCATCACCAAAAGCACTTTTTTATACATTGATAGAATTAGCAATTGAACATCGCTATGAAGTACCATCATATACACTTTTGTCAAAAATTATTACAGATGCAATGAATAAACAAAGGGGAGATATCTTTGGTAAACTCAAATTATTTTCCCATAATGAGGAATTGCAAGCTTTACAAAGAGTGTTGGAAGTTGATGAAACACTTCCAGGAAGATACATACTTTCAAAATTTAAAAAATTATCTCACTCTTTGAAACCTTCAAAAATAAAAGAGGAGGTAAAACTATTTGAAACTATCAAAAACTATCATAACTCCATCTTAGATATTACACAAAAAATTGGACTTGAAGAGAATACTGCTAAACATTATGCTCAATGGGTTGAAAAAAGTGATATGCATCAAATATTACGAAAAGAGAAACATAAACAACAATTTGATCTCATCTGTTTTATGGTCCATCACACAAAGGTGCGAAATGACCAATTGTGTGATATTTTACTTCAATCAGTTCAAAGTGCAAAACTTTCAGCAATGCGTGAACACCAAAATACATATTTCTTAGAAAGAGCATCTCGATCCAAAGCATCATTAGAGATCACTAGTTTACTCAAAGATAATTTTATCCCCAAACTCTATTCAATTCAAAACACATTAAAATTAAAAATTTCATCAGATAAAAAACTAGAACTTATTAGCAAAGAGATTGAAACAATGCTTGCAGCTAAAGAGGAGAAAAAAACTTTTTTAGATTCACACGAAGAGCTAGAAGATCATATCGGTTACCATGCGATCCTAGAGAAACGCTCAAGAAAACTTCAAAATAGAGTTGCTCAAATTGTAAAAGTATTAGAGTTTGATGAAAATGAATCAGATAAATCACTTTTAAAAGCAATCACTCATTTTAAAAATACAAATGGAGTAGCAACAGCCCAATTACCAATTGAATTTTTAAATGATATAGAGAAAAATGGATTACTTCAAAATAATGTAGATGAGCCATTTCGAATATCTCTTTACAAAGTATTTTTATTTATAGCCATTGCTGATGGGATAAAATCTGGAGCACTTAACCTCAAATATTCATACAGATATCGTGCTTTTAATGCTTATTTACTCGATGCAAAACTATATGAAGCCAACAAAGAAGAGTATCTGAAACACTATAATATAGAGTTTTTACAAGATTCTAATAAATTAATGCAAGATCAACAAGCGGACCTCGGAAATGCTTATAAAACTACCAACGAGAATATTATAAATGGAATCAACATATATTTCCATAGTCGTCCAGATGGCTCATTTGTGGTTCACACACCAAAAGTTGAAAAGCTTGAGGATGAAGATACTATTGGTCCATATTTACCAAAAGAGAAGTTTATACCACTTATTGATGTGCTTCGTCATATAGATCAATTAGTATCATTTAATAAAAAATTCTTGCATCATAGTAAGAATCTTCATCATCGTTTACCAAAACACAATGCTTTATATGCTGCAATTATTGGGTATGGCTGCAATATCAGTATTCCAAAAATGGGAAAAATCTCTAAAGGGATAACTGTTCATGATATTGATCATATTAAAACTTGGTATCTCTCTGCTGATATGTTGCAAGAAGCTAATGATATGGTTTTACTCTTTACTCAAAATTTAGAGGTTCCAAAATTATTTCATGCTAATAGCCAAATAAATCATACTGCAAGCGATGGACAAAAATTCAATCTTAGTGTTGATTCACTCAATTCTGGGTATTCATTTAAATACTTTGGACTTGGAAGAGGAGTAAGTAGATATAGTTTTGTAGATGAAGCTCATAGAATTACATATACAACAGTAATCAATGCAAATGAAAGGGAAGCAGCTTATGTTATAGATGGATTGATGCACAATGATGTTATAAAAAGTGATATCCATTCTACTGATACATTTGGATATAGCGAGATAATTTTTGGATTAACTCATCTATTGGGACTAATGTTTGCACCAAGAATAAAAAATTTTAAAGAGCAACAACTCTATGCATTTGAAGCAAAAAAGACTTATCGTGATAAAGGGTATATCGTTTTACCAGTAAAACAGATCAATATACAAATTATTGAAGAACAATGGGATCAAATTTTACGGCTCGTCATAACAATCAAAGAGCGACGGGTAAGTGCATCGCAACTTTTAAAAAGACTCACATCATACTCTCGTAAACATAAATTGTATCAAGCATTAAGAGAATTTGGGCGAATTATCAAAACAAGATTTCTACTTAATTATATTGATGATGTAGTGTTTCGACAACAAATCGAAAAACAACTCAATAAAATAGAAAATGTCAATAGATTTTCAAAAGCGATCTTCTTTGGTAATAGTGGAGAATATTTTTATGCTAATAAAGAGGAGCAAGATATTGCAAGCAATTCGCTGACTCTAATTCAAAACTCTATTATTTGCTGGAACTATCTTTACTTTTCAAATCTCTTAGTAAAAGAGAAAGATTTAGAGCAACAACAAAAACTCACTAAAGCTCTTAAAAATGGTTCAATAGTACATTGGCAACATATCAATTTTTATGGAGAATATGATTTTACAGATAAACCAATAGAGGATGAATTTGATATGGATGCTATAAAAGCATTATCCTTGCCAATAACAGATTCAGAAAACTAAAAATGGTTTCTAGGGCTACCTATCAATAATTTAAGGAAATTATAAACTACATAGGGAAAAAAACCCATTTGTAGGTTTGTGCCCAAATATGAGATTATTTACCTTCTAAAATCTCAATTGAAACTATTTTATCACCTTGAGTGATACTATCTAAAGTTTTAAAACTATCTTTATCTGTTACTTCAATTCCACCAAAAACAGTATGATGTCTATCTAAGTGTGGACAAGGAACAAAACAAATGAAAAATTGGCTTCCACCTGTATTTCTTCCTGCATGAGCCATAGATAAACTACCTCTATTGTGAACTTGCTTTGGAGCATCGATTTCACATTTTATAGCCCAGTCTGGACCTCCCATACCAGTTCCATCTGGACAACCACCTTGAGCCATAAATCCTGGGATTACTCTATGAAAATTTAAACCATTGTAAAATCCATCATTTGCAAGTGTTGCAAAATTTGCAACTGTATTTGGAGTTTCTTCATTAAAAAGTTTTATCCAAATTATTCCTTTATCAGTTGTTATTTTTGCATAAGCAAATTTTGATAATTCTTCCTTTGTATAGTTATATTCTTTTAGTTCTTTTTTAAATCCAAACATTATTTTCCTTTTTTAATTTTTTTGTATTATATCAACTTTCGGTGATAAGTAGTTTAATTTTATAAGGTTTTGTACAATTTCTTTAAACACGGGTGCTGCTGATTGAGCTGCATAATAGTAATACCAATTTGGTCCAGTTGAAATTGGATTTATTACGGTTACACCAATAGTATAAGAATTTCCTTTTTCATCATTTACAAAACCAAAAAAAGATGAAATATATTTTTTTAAATAACCACTTCCTCCAGCTATTTGTGCAGTACCTGTTTTTCCCCCGATTTCTAATCCAGGAACTTTAGCTGATCGTCCTGTTCCTTCATCAACAGTTTTTATTAACATTCTTTTCATTTCATCAGCTGTTTTTTTAGAAATTACTGGTTCTAATGGTTTATCATAAGGTGAAGCATATTTATTTTGATCACCATCTCGACTCAAATAAGATACAATTTTAGGTGTTACCATTGCACCATCATTATTAAATACAGAATATGCTTTTATAAGTTGTATAAAAGTAGCTGTCATACCTTGTCCAAATGATACAGTCGCTTTATAAATATTATCTCTTTTTTCTTTATCTCCTACAGAAAATTGCCAAAGTTTTGGCATAACACCTTTTTTTTCATAAGGTAAATCAATTCCAGTTTTTCTTGTAAAACCAAATTTTTTCATTCCTTCAAAAAATTCAGGTCCTGTTAATCTTTGTGCAATTTGTAGCGTTCCAATATTTGAAGAAAAAATTACTATATCATCTAAACTCAAAGTATGTTTTGAAAATTTATGGTCATCTTTAATAAAAAATTTTCCAATAGGATAAGCACCTTTTGCTGAGTTAAAATTATATGCAGAAAAAGTTTCATTTGATTTAACTAATCCTTTATCCATAACTAAAGCAATTGATAATGGCTTTACAATTGAACCTGGTTCAAATTGATATTCAACAGCATTTACATTCAAAGAACCTATATCTTCTTGTCTGATTTTTTCAGGATTAAATCTATTAGAAGATGCTAATGATAAAATCTTTCCTGTACGACTTTCCATAATTGTAACCATTATTTCATCAGCACTCAATCGTTTTTTATGATTATCCAATGTTGTTTCATTATTTTTTTGAAGTTTTAATGGTATGTTTAGTTTTAAAGCATATCCATCTTCTCTTTTTGTCATTACAGAAGTTCTATTAAAAGATATATACGATAAAACATCTCTATATCCTTGCAAAATACCATCTTTCCCATCATTTAAATATTTATTGTAAGAGTTTTCTAAACCTTTTATTCCATTAACTTTTGTTTTTCCAGCATCTGATTCAAATTTTGAGATATATCCAACAACTGGAGTTAAAGTATCGTTATATGAAAAAGTTCTTTTTTCACCACTTTCACTAATTGTAAGGCTTCTTACAATTCTAGAACCATTTACTTGTCTTGCAGTAAAAACATCAAGTTGTCTTAATTTGAAATCTAATTCTTTTAAATTCTTTGCAGATCTTGAATCTATACTGTAAGATAAAACCAAATTACCAGGAGTTTTTTCTCCTTCTTCTAATTTAGTTTTTAAAGTTTTATAATCTATTCCACTATATATAGAAAAAAGAGTTAAAAACAATTCCTTTTTATCTGGATCAAGGTGTCTTGTATCTATTGATGCTCTATACAATTTTTTAGAAGATGCAATTTTGAAGTTGTCTTCACTTATGATATCTCCACGAACAGCTAATTCATTTTTTTCACCTTTTAAAGAAGGTAAATGCCGTTTTTCATTCATTGTTCTAAAAATAGAGAACATTAAAATTAATAAAGCTAAAAAAATTAGAGTAAATAGTATGACGATTTTTTTTGTTTTATTCTTTTTTTCGATTTCGTTTGAAGACATATTTATCCATATTATTGTATAATGAGATATGAATTTTATCAAAAAAAAGATTAAACCTATCGAAAATAACCCAAATTTAAAAGATGCAGATTATGTATTGTTTATATTGGTGTCAGTATTAATTATAATTAGTATAATTTTTTCATATTCTTTGACTATTTACACTGTTGAATTTTTTGGTTATGACCAATATCATTTCTTTTTAAGACAATCTTTAGTTGGAATAGTTTCTATATTTATAATGTGGTTTTTAGCAAAAACTGATCCAGATAGAATTATAGGAAAAATATCGTGGATTCTTCTAATAACATTTTCTTTGCTTATGATTGCAATGCCCTTTTTGCCTGGAGCTTTAGTTACTGCTTCTGGTGGTGCAAATAGATGGATTAGGCTTCCTGGAATTTCTTTATCACCTGTTGAATTTTTTAAAATAGGGTTTATTTATTTTTTATCTTGGTCTTTTCATAGAAAAGTTATTCATCAACCTAAAAAAGGTTTATTAGATGAAGCTTTACTTCTATCTCCATATTTTTTAGTATTTTTTGGAGTTGTATTTATTATTGCTTTTTTACAAAAAGATTTAGGTCAAGTTGTACTTTTAGGAGTAATATTAGTTGTACTTTTAATATTTGCAAATAGATCTTTCAAAATATTTTTAGCACTAGGAACTATTGCTTTAGTTGGTTTAGTTGGTTTGATTATTGCTGCTCCTCATAGAATAAAAAGGATTCACTCTTGGTGGGCTATGGTTCAAGATGGTATTTTATCAGTGCTTCCAGCTTGGGCTGAAGTTCTGAGAATAGATGATTTACCTGAACCATATCAAGTTTCTCACTCTTTAAATGCAATTCATAATGGAGGAATTTTTGGGCAAGGTGTTGCTTTAGGAAATTTAAAATTAGGCTTTTTATCAGAAGTTCATACAGACTTTGTTTTAGCAGGAATGATTGAAGAGATAGGATTAATAGGACTTATTTTTGTAGTTGGAATACTTTTTTGTGTTGTATGGAGAATCTTTAAAATAAGTAGAAGAGTAGAAAATCCAATATATCATCTTTTTAGTTTAGGAATTGCTTTGATGATTATAATTGCATTTTTGATTAACTCTTATGGAATTTCTGGAATGATTCCTATTAAAGGAATTGCCGTTCCATTTTTATCTTATGGTGGTTCTTCTATGCTTGCAATGGCACTTGCTGTTGGTTTGGTTCTATCTATAAGTAGACTGGCAAAAGATGAAATAGTAAAAAGAAATCCTCAAAATAAAAATGTAAATAATACTATGAATGTGAATAAGGTAAAGGTTAGATGAAAGAAACAGTTGTTATAACAGGTGGTGGTACAGGTGGACATCTTAAAGTTGCAGATGCTTTTATAGAAGAATTTTATAGAAGAGATATTGATATAATATTTATAGGTTCATCAAATGGACAAGATAAAGCTTGGTTTGAAAATGATGATAGAATAAAAGAAAAATATTTTTTAGATACTAAAGGAGTTGTAAATAAAAGAGGTTTAAATAAAGTTTTTTCTTTATTTAATATTTTATCAAAAACTTTTTTTTGTTTAAAAATCTATAAAAAATATAATGTAAAAAAAGTTATTTCTGTTGGTGGTTTTTCTGCTGCTGCTGCATCTTTTGCTACTATTTTAAAAAAAGATTGCAAGTTTTATATACATGAACAAAATTCAAAAATGGGAAAATTAAATGAAATAACTTCAAAATTTGCAACAGAAGTTTTTTCTTCTTTTGATGAGAACTCTTTAGTAAAAGATTATCCAGTTTCAAATGAATTTTTTAATAATGCAAGAGTTAGAGAGAGTATCAAAACTGTTGCTTTCTTTGGAGGTTCACAAGGAGCAATTTGTATAAATGATTTTGCTTTAAAAGTTGCACCAAGATTAAATGATATGGGAATAAATATTATTCATCAAACAGGGAAAAATGATTTTGAAAGAGTAAAAAAAGAGTATGAAAAATTAGATATAAAAGCTGATGTGTTTGATTTTTCTAAAGAGATACCTTTAAAAATGGCAAAAGCAGATTTTGCAGTTAGTAGAGCAGGTGCTTCAACTTTATGGGAATTATGTGCAAATTGTTTACCAACTTTTTTTATACCTTTTAAATATGCTGCTGGTGATCATCAATATTTTAATGCAAAAGCTTTGAAAGATAAAAATTTATGTTTTTTACAAAGAGAAGAAGAACTTGATGAAAAATATTTTTTTGAGGCAATAAATTCAAATATAAATAAAATGAGCATTGATTTAAAAGATTCTATTAAACCAGATGCTATTTTATTGATTGTAAATAAAATTTTAGAAGATTAAAAGAATTAAAATTCCAAAAATAATTCTATAAATTCCAAAAGCTACGAATGTAAATCTTTCTAAGAATTTTAAGAATAATTTTATAACAATAAGAGCAACAAAAAATGAAACTACAAATCCAATAGCTAAATTTAATAAATTTGCTCCTACTAATAACTCTTCATGATGTTTAAGTAAATCATAACCAGTTGTTGCACACATAACAGGGACTGCTAAAAGAAAAGAAAATTCTGCACTAGCCTTTCTATTTAAGCCAGCTATCATAGCACCAATGATACTAGCTCCTGCTCTTGAAGTTCCAGGAATTAAAGCAAATATTTGCATAACACCTATAAAAACAGCTTGTTTATATGAAACTTTTTCAACATCTAAAGTATGAGTTTTGTTTTCATCATAAAATTTTTCAATTATTAAAAATACAATACCTCCAATAATAAACATCCAAGCAATTATTTCAATTGAAAATAAGTTTTTTATTTGAGATGAAAATAAAAAGCCAACAATACCTATTGGTAAAAAAGCAACTACTATTTTTTTCCATAATTCAATGTGAGAGAAAGTAAATTTTGACGGATATACAAAAACTAAAGCCATAATCGCAGCAAATTGAATGATAATTTCAAAAGCTTTATTTACATTATTTTGTTCAAGCCCTAAAATTTCACTTAAAACTATTAAATGCCCTGTTGAAGAAATAGGCAAAAACTCTGTGAATCCCTCTATAATTCCTAATAATATGGAATCAAATATTGTCATCATAATCCTTTTTTTTGTGCAAGCTTTAAAAATAGTTTTAAAGCCCTTTTTTCTTTTAATCCTAAATCATAATCTATTTTTTTCAAATAATCAAGGATATTTTGTTTTGAAACACCACTTCTTTTTGAATAGTGTTCTAAAATGTATTGAGGAATTTTTATATGAGATTTCTTAAATTTCTTTGTTAAATTTTTTAATTGTGTTTCGTGCTTATTGTAGCATAAAACTGCAAATACAAAAGGTAAATTATATTTTTTTTGCCAAGCTTTTGCTAAATCTATTTTTAATGTATTTGGGTAATCATGATAAAATTTTAGTGCTTTATCTCCAATAATAACTTCTCCTTGCAAATCAAGAATTTTTGCTAAAGCATTTGAAGTTTTTGATTGATAATCTTCTTTATCATCTCCTGGAATTAATAAAACAGATAATACTTCATCACGCGCTATTATTCCTAAATCTAAAAATTTTTCATTTCTTGATTCAATTGAAGAGATAAATGCACTATGTACTTTTCTATTTTTAAATTTATTTGTAATTAGAGATGGATAAGATTTTTTATATTCAATAATTGCTTTTTGTTGATTTGATTTTATATTTTTTTTCACATATATATGAAAAGGTAATAAATTTATAAATTCTATTTTGGCAAATAACATAAAAATAGTCCTTAAGGTCTTAAAATCTTTTTGATATAATAATACAAATATAATAAGAAGGTATTAAAAGACCTAATTAATAAAGATAAAAATGAGGTTTAAATTGAGAGTAGATTTACACAATCATACTCTTTTATGTAATCATGCAACAGGAACAGTTAATGAATATATAGAAAGAGCAATAGAACTTGGTATTGATGAATATGGATTTGCATGTCATGCTCCTATGAATTATGATTTCAAGTATAGAATGAATATAGATCAAAAAGTGATTTATGAAAAATGGATAAACGAAGCTAAAGAATACTATAAAAATAGAATTAAAATTTTATTAGCTTATGAAGTTGATTATCTTGATGGATATATTTTAGATGAAGTTATAAATTCTAAAGTTGATTATTTAATAGGTTCAGTTCATTTTTTAAAAAATAAAAATGATTTGTGGGGATTTGATAATCCTGAATTTATAGGTATTTATCAGTCAAAAGATATTGATTCTATTTGGATTGAATATTTTGATGCAATAAAGGCTATGGCTAAAACATCTTTATTTGATATTGTTGGACATTTTGATTTAATAAAAGTATTTAAGTTTTTACCTAAAAAAGATGTTCGAATTATTGCAAAAGATGCACTAAAAGAAATAAAAAAGTCTAATATGGTTTTAGAAGTTAATACTTCTGGCTTCAGAAAACCAATACAAGAGAGTTATCCTTCTGTACAGCTACTAGAAATGGCTTATGAAATGGGTATTAATATAACATTTAGTTCAGATGCACATAGCGTTGAGTATATTGGATTTAAATATGATGAAGCCATAGAATTGGCAAAAAAAGTTGGGTATACAAAATGTATATCTTTTGAAAATAGAGATAGAAAAATAGTAAAGTTTTAATTTAATATCTAATTGTATAAAAAATATACAGTTGATTTAGTTTATTTTTTCTTTTTCTCTGATAGAATACCTCTATTAATTTCAAGGAGTTTACCTTATGGGAAAATTTGTAAATAACACAGAAGAGTTTTTTAAATATTGTCAAGAAAATGATGTTAAATTTGTAGATTTTAGATTTACAGATATGAAAGGTACATGGCACCATGTAACTTATAAATTTACTGCAGTTAGTGCTTCTACTTTAGATAATGGAATGCCTTTTGATGGTTCTTCAATAGAAGCTTGGCAACCAATTCACAGATCAGATATGGTATTAAAACCAGATGTTGGTACTGCATTTTTAGATCCATTTACTGCTGATTCTACAATCATCGTAATTTGTGATGTTTATGATATTTATAAAGGGCAAATGTATGAAAAATGTCCTAGATCTATTGCTAAAAAAACTTTAACATATTTAGCAGAATCAGGTGCTGGTGATGTTGCATATTTTGGACCAGAAAATGAATTTTTTGTGTTTGAAGATGTAAAAATAAAAGATACAATAAATGAGTCTTATTATAAAGTTGATTCTGAAGATGGTGAATGGAATGATTCAACAAGTTATGAAGGTGGAAACATTGGACATAGACCAAGAGTAAAAGGTGGATATTTCCCAGTAGCTCCTATTGATAATGGAGTTGATTTAAGAGCTGAAATGATGCAAGTTTTAGAACAAGTTGGTTTAGAAGTTGTTTTAGGACATCACGAAGTTGCTCAAGGACAACATGAAATTGGTATTGTATTTGGAGATTTAATTGAAGCTTCTGATAACGTACAAAAATTAAAATATGTTATTAAAATGGTAGCTCACTTAAATGGTAAATCAGCAACATTTATGCCAAAACCACTTTATGGTGATAATGGAAATGGAATGCACGTACACCAATCAATTTGGAAAGATGGAAAAAATCTATTCTATAAACAAGGTGAGTATGGAAATTTAAGTGAAACTGCAAGACATTATGTTGGTGGTATTTTCAAACATGCAAGAGCTGTTGCAGCATTTACAAATCCTTCAACAAACTCTTATAAAAGATTAATTCCAGGATTTGAAGCTCCTTCAATATTAACTTATTCTTCTCAAAATAGAAGTGCTTCTTGTAGAATTCCTTATGGAGCAGGTGAAAAAGCAACAAGAATTGAAATGAGATTCCCAGATTCTACTTCTTGTCCTTATTTAGCATTTGCTGCTATGTTAATGGCTGGATTAGATGGAATTAAAAATAAATATGAGCCTGTTGGACCAATGGATGACGATTTATTTGAATTATCATTAGATGAAATTAGAGAAAGAGATATTCCTCAAATGCCTCATACTTTAAGAGGTTCATTAGAAGCTTTAATTAGAGATAATGATTTCTTAAAACCAGTATTTACACAAGAGATGATTGATACTTATCAACATTATAAATTTGAAACTCAAGTTTGGCCTTACGAAGCAAGACCTACACCATTTGAATTCAAAACAATGTATTCTTGCTAATAAAATAGCAAATATAACTCTTAAAAAGGGAGGGGTTATTTACCTCTCCCTTTTTTATTTGCAAAAGAATAATGAATAAAACTATAAAAAAATATTTTCTTTTATAGTTTTTTAAAATAAAGAAGTTTATTAAAACTCTAAAACTTCTTCATTTGAATTTGATTGATCTATTATAATTTGTGAATCAATATCTGGTAAAGGAGATTTATCTGTGTAAAGTTCATCTTTTCCATTAAAGTTTCCTACATAAACACCATCAGGTTTTGTAAAAGTTCTAGGAATTTCAGGATGAAGTTCTAAATATTTTTTGAAAAAATAAGAGAATGCAGGCGCTGCAATAGTACTACCTGTTTCACTTCTTCTCATTGGAGTATTATCATCTTGTCCAAACCAAACTATTGTTTGAATTGATGGTGAAAATCCACAAAACCAAGCATCAATATTATCATTTGTTGTACCAGTTTTTCCAGCAAGCTCTATACCATCAACTGCTGCTTTTTTACCAGTTCCTTTTTTTACAACGTCTGATAAAATTGAAACCATTAAGTAGTTTTGTTCAGGAGTATTTATCTCTTTAGTTTGTGGTTCAAAAGTTACACTTTGACCATCCTTATTTACAATTTGTTCAACAATATATGGTTTTACTTGAGTTCCATTATTTGCAAAAGTACTATATGCTTCACTAAATTCGACTAAAGATACACTCATTGAACCTAAAGTTATAGATAAGTTATCAACAATATCTTTAAAACCATAATTTTTTAAATCATTTGTTACAATTGGAATTCCTACATCTGTTACCAAATTTAGAGTAGATAAGTTTCTTGACTGAATTAAAGAATCTCTTAATGTTACTATTCCTTGGAAATTCCCTCCATAATTTTTTGGTTGCCATTTTTTCTGAACACCACCAACTGTATAATTGTATGTTCTTGAAATATCAAAAAGTTGACTAGCTGGGTTATAACCTTCATTTAAAGCACTTTGATATAAAAATGGTTTAATAGCACTTCCCGCTTGTCTTTTTGATTGAAATGCTCTATTAAATACTGATTGGCTATAATCAACTCCTCCAACCATTGCTAAAATTTTACCAGTACTACTTTCCATTGTAACCATTGCAGCATTTAGCTCTTTTGTATAAGGATTATTATCTGGGTCTTTAGAATTCTTTCTTATTTCTAAATCTCTTTTTAAAGCTTCTTCATAAGATCTTTTTATAGAATCATCAGCTATTTCTTGTGCATCTAAATCAATAGTTAAATAAACTTTATAACCACCATAAACAATATCTGGAACATCATTTATTAATTGGCTTATTGCATAATCAATAGCATAGGGAGCTACATTTTTTGTCAAAGTTTGATTGTGAATAGTTGGAGTTTCATTTATGGCTTCTTCATATTGTTCTTTTGTAATCCAACCTAAAGTATCCAATCTTGTGATAACTTGATTAGCTCGTGCTAATGAAACTTGAAGATTTCTTGTTGGATCATAAAAGCTTGGAGCCCTTGGAAGTCCTACTAAAATAGCAATTTCTTTTAAAGATAGTTCATATAAATCTTTTTTAAAATACCCTTTTGCAGCAGTTTTTATTCCATAATAACCATGTCCAAAATATGTATGATTTAAATATCTTTCTAAAATTTCTTCTTTTGTTAAAATAGTTTCAAGTCTAATTGCAAGTAGGGCTTCTTTAACTTTTCTCATTAACTTTTTTTCTCTAGTTAAAGTAAGATTTTTTATAAGTTGTTGAGTTAATGTACTAGCACCTTCAACAAAACCACCAGCTTTTAAATTTTTTATCATAGCACGACTAATTGCATCAGGATTTATTCCCCAATGTTCAAAAAATTGTGTATCTTCAATAGCAACTAATCCTTCTATAACACGAGCAGGAATATCATCATATTTCACATATTCTCTATTTTCGTCTTTAAAAGTATTTGCTAAAAGCCTTCCTTCTTTATCAAAAAACTGTGTACTTTGTTTTGGCGAATAGTTTACAACTTTATCAACATCATCTTTTATTTGATCATATAAATCATATAAAAAACCTGCAACTGCAAGTCCTAAAACAACAGCTAAACCAAAAATATATTTCATCATATTTTAAATCCTAAAATCTTTATTTTTAAAAGTCGAATTAATCAAACTTTTTGTATATTCATCTTTCGGTGAAGATAAAACATCTTTTGTCAAACCTTTTTCAACAATCTCTCCATTTTTTAAAATAACAATATTTTCACAAATATCTTTAATAGATTCTATATCATGAGTTACAAAAAGAATCAAAATATTTAGTTGTTTTTTTAAATCATTTACTATATTTATTATATTGTTTTTATTTTCTATATCCAAAGCTGTTGTTGGTTCATCAAGCAAAAGTAATTTTATATTTCTACTTAATGCTATTGCAATAACAACTCTTTGGATTTGACCACCACTTAGTTGTGATGGAAATTTATTTAAGACTGATTTATCTAAATCTAAAAGTTTTAAAACTTCCTCTTTTTTTTCATTTGAACAGAAAAATTGATTTTTGATTTTTGTCATAGAAGATAAAGAAGTAAATGGATTTTGTGGAATAAATCCTATTGAATCATAGTTTAACTCAAAAGGTGAATCTATCTCTTTATTTAATTTCAAATTTGATGGAAGAAGATTTAATAAAGCTTTTAAAGTTAAAGATTTTCCACTTCCACTCTCTCCTATTAATGCACAAGAGTTAGTTATATCAAAAGAGATATTTACTAACATTTTGTTTTGTGAAGAGATTTGTAATTTTTTTATATTTAACATTATATTAAAGGTTTATCCATCTCTTTTGGAATCTCTAAATCCATAAGTTTTAAAACTGTTGGTGCAATATTATTTAAACTTCCAGTTTTTACCTCTTTTACTTTTGGTGAATAAACAAAACAATAAACATCTCCAACTGTATGATTTGTTAAAATATTTCCTTCATCATCTTTCATCATTTCACAATTTCCATGGTCTGATGTTAAAATAATATTGTAGTTTTGTTTTTTTGCTAATTCAAAAATTTGACCTAATTCAAAATCAACTGCTTCAACTGCTTTAACAGCAGCTTCAAAAACTCCTGTATGTCCAACCATATCACCATTTGCAAAATTTACAACTATAAAATCTATGTTGTCATTCATTGCCGTTTTTACTGCATCTCCAACAGCAGGTGCACTCATTTCAGGTTGTAAATCATAAGTTGCAACTTGAGGTGAGGGAATTAAAACTCTTGTTTCATTTAAAACAGGTTCTTCAACTCCCCCATTAAAGAAAAATGTAACGTGAGCATATTTTTCAGTTTCAGCTGTATGAAGTTGAGATAATCCGGCATTTGAAATAACTTCTGCTAAAGTGTTTTTTGGATTATCTTTAGGAAAAAGTACAGGAATAAATACATTTTTATCATATTGTGTCATAGATGCAAAATTTAAAGTATCTTTAAAAGTAGCAAATTCATTAAAATCAGCTTTTGCAAAAACACTAGAAATCTCTCTCATTCTATCACTTCTGAAGTTACAGAAGATTATTCCATCATTTTTTTCTATTCCATTGTATCCTTCAAAAGAAGTTGGTTCGATAAATTCATCAAAAATTTCATTTTTATATGAAGTTTCAATATAAGATAAAATATCATCTTGAGTTTTTGGATTTGCAAAAGTTATTGAATCATAAGCTTTTTTTACTCTATCCCATCTATTATCTCTATCCATGGCATAATATCTTCCAGAAATTGTAGCAATTTTTATATCCTCATCACAAATCTCTAAAATTTGATTTATGTAAGTTTTTGCACAATTTGGTGCAACATCTCTTCCATCAGTGATAATATGAATAAAAACTTTTTTGCCCATATTTTTTGCTATTTTTGCCATGGCAATAATATGATTTATATGAGAGTGAACACCACCATCGCTAGCAAGTCCTAAAAGATGAACATTATTTGATTTTGAAATTGTATTTTTTAAAATTTCATTATCTTTTAATGTATCATTTTTTATAGCAAGATGTATTTTTACTAAATCTTGATATAAAACTCTTCCACTTCCTATTGTCATGTGTCCTACTTCACTATTACCCATTTGCATATCAGGTAAGCCAACATATTCTCCATAAGTATGAATTAGTGAATATGGTACATTTTCAAATAAATAATCATAAGTTGGTTTTTTTGCTGTATAAAAGGCATTATTCTTATTTGAAGAGTTATGTCCTATTCCATCTGTTATTATAAGTAGTGTTTTGTTACTCATTTATTTAAACCTTTTAAAAAGTATAATATATTATAATCGCGCCTATTATATCAAAATCAAGGTTTAATTTTGTTTTACTGGCTTTATAGACACTTAGAAATCAATATCTTACAGTATATCTCTGTTAGAGCAGGAATCAGTTTTTTTATCGCATTCGTTTTAACTATATATTTAATGCCTAAATTTATTAGGTGGGCAAGAGCTAAAAAAGCTTCTCAACCAATTTATGAATTAGCTCCAGAAAGCCATAAAATAAAAGCAGGAACGCCTACTATGGGAGGAGTTGTTTTTATTTTCGCTACAATTGTTGCTACTATTTTAACTGCAAAGCTTAATAATTTTTATATAGTTGGTGGACTATTAACTTTAGCTCTTTTTTCATTTATTGGAATTCAAGATGATTATTCAAAAATATCAAAAGAGAAAAATAGTGCAGGTTTAACTCCCCGAATGAAATTGTTATTTCAGTTTTTATGTGCTGGATTAGTGGCATCAATTCTTTTTTTCTATGGACATTCAAATGAACTTTTTACTCCTTTTTATAAATTTCCTTTATTTGAAATGGGAGTTTTTGCAATTGTGTTTTGGATGTTTGTTATTGTAGCTTCTTCAAATGCTGTTAATTTAACAGATGGATTAGATGGATTAGCTACAGTTCCATCTATTTTAGCATTCTCTACTTTATCTATTTTGGTTTACGTTGTTGGGCATACCATTTTTGCAAATTATTTGTTGTTCCCAAATATTCAAATTGCAGGTGAGTTAGCTATTATGGGAAGTGCTATTTGTGGTGCTTTAATTGCTTTTTTATGGTTTAATGCTCATCCTGCTGAAGTTTTTATGGGAGATTCGGGTTCTTTACCTTTAGGAGCATTTATGGGATATATGGCAATAGTTGCAAAATCAGAAATTTTATTACTTGCTATTGGATTTATTTTTGTATGGGAGACAGTTTCTGTTATTTTACAAGTTGGATCATATAAATTAAGACAAAAAAGAGTTTTTTTAATGGCACCAATTCACCATCATTTTGAACAAAAAGGTTGGAAAGAAAATAAAATAATTGTAAGATTTTGGATTATTGCATTTATGTCAAATTTAATTGCACTGTTAAGTTTAAAAATTAGATAAAGAAGAATTATGAAAAAAGATTATAGAGAAATTAGAGTTTTAGGAAAAGGTGTTACTTCTCTTGCATTAAAAGATAAATTTCCAAATGCAACACTTTATGATGATAGCGATTTTAATTTATATGATAAAAATTCAGATGAACTAACAGTTGTAAGCCCTGGAATTCCTCCTTTCAATCAAATGATTTCAAATTCTAAGAATCTTATTAGTGATTATGATCTATTTGAGAATATTATGCCTTTTTCTATTTGGATATCAGGAACAAATGGAAAAACTACAACAACACAAATGTGTCAACATTTATTAGAAAAATATGATTCAATTTATGGTGGGAATATTGGTGTTCCTTTAAGTCACTTAGATGAAAATAAAAAAATTTGGATTTTAGAAACTTCATCATTTACTTTGCATTATACACATAAAGCAAAACCAAATATTTATATATTACTTCCGATTACAGAAGACCATATAACTTGGCATGGAAGTTTTGAAGAATATAAAAAAGCAAAATTAAAACCTTTAGAATTAATGAATGAAAATGATATAGCAATAATTCCAAATGAATTTAAAGATGTAAAAACAAAGGCTTTTGTAATCACATATAATGATAGTGATGATTTATGTAGATTTTTTAATATTGATAAATCAAAAATTAAATTTAAAGAACCATTTTTATTAGATTCGATTTTATCATTATGTACAAGTAAAATAATTTTTGATGAAATTAACTATGATTTGATAAATGAATTTATTATTGATAAACATAAAGTTGAAGAATTTTATGATAAAAAAAATAGATTATGGATTGATGATAGTAAAGCTACAAATGTTGATGCAACAATAAAAGCATTAATTCCATATCAAAAAAGTAATATTCATATTATATTAGGTGGAGATGATAAAGGTGCAAATTTAGTTCCATTATTTGAAAATATAAAAAATTTAGATATTACAGTTTATGCTATTGGAACAAATGCAAATAGAATTTTGCAATATTGTAAAGAATTTTCTATAAATGTGTTTAAATGTGATTTTTTAAATATAGCAGTTGAAAAAATCAGTGCAAATATGAATCAAGATAGTATAGCAATTTTATCTCCTGCAGCTGCTTCTTTAGACCAATTTAAGTCTTATGCTCATAGAGGAGATGAATTCAAAAATAAAGTGCACAATTTAAGTTTAGATTAATATATTAAGATGTATAATCTCACTCCAATTTGGCATTGGTTCGATAGCTCAGTCGGTAGAGCAAAGGATTGAAAATCCTTGTGTCGACAGTTCGATTCTGTCTCGAACCACCATTTTATTTGGCGCTGGTGTAGCTCAGTTGGCTAGAGCAGCTGATTTGTAATCAGCAGGTCGGGGGTTCGACTCCCTTCACCAGCTCCATTTTTTGTCGTGCGTAATCCAAAAGACAGCGCTAGACCAGAACAATAATTTTTTCAACGGTGAGGTTGGAGAGTGGTCAAATCCTGCGGACTGTAAATCCGCCGCCTACGGCTTCGAAGGTTCGAATCCTTCTCTCACCACCACGCAATGTTGCGGGAGTAGCTCAGTTGGCTAGAGCTTCTGCCTTCCAAGCAGACTGTCGCGAGTTCGAGTCTCGTCTCCCGCTCCATTTTATTGATTACTGGGAGCTGAGTTATAAGCACAACTTTTTATAACTCTTATATTAATTTACTCCCATTAAAGTTATTTTTAGTATTTTTATTATATAATACGCAACACAATTTTGTGTATAAAACACAATCCCCTCTGAATAGAGAAGCCTTTGGGCTTATCTACTCAGAGGGCAATTAAGCAAAAAATTTTAGAAGGAGATTTCCTATGGCAAAAGAAAAGTTTTCAAGAAATAAGCCACACGTTAATATTGGTACAATCGGTCACGTTGACCACGGTAAAACTACTTTAACAGCTGCTATTTCTGCGGTTCTTGCAGTTAAATATGGTGGAGAGATGAAAGATTATGATCAAATCGATAACGCTCCAGAAGAAAGAGAAAGAGGTATTACAATTGCTACTTCTCACATTGAGTACGAAACTGCAAAAAGACACTATGCTCACGTAGATTGTCCAGGTCACGCGGATTATGTTAAAAACATGATTACTGGTGCTGCTCAAATGGATGGAGCTATCTTAGTTATCGCTTCAACAGATGGACCAATGGCTCAAACAAGAGAGCACATCTTATTATCAAAACAAGTTGGTGTTCCATACATCGTTGTATTTATGAATAAAGAAGATCAATTAGATCCTCAAGATAAAGAAGAGATGTTAGAACTTGTTGAAATGGAAATTAGAGAATTATTATCTACTTATGATTTCCCAGGTGATGATACTCCAATTATTGCTGGTTCAGCATTCCAAGCATTAGAAGAAGCTAAAGCTGGTTCAGTTGGTCCATGGGCAGAAAAAATTGTTGCTTTAATGGATGCTGTTGATGAGTATATCCCAACTCCAGAAAGAGATATTGACCAAGCATTCTTAATGCCAGTGGAAGATGTATTCTCTATTTCAGGAAGAGGAACAGTTGTTACTGGAAGAATTGAAAAAGGTACAATTAAAGTTGGAGAAGAGATCGAAATCGTTGGATTTGGAGATACTAAAAAAACAACAGTTACTGGTGTTGAGATGTTTAGAAAAGAAATGGATCAAGGTCAAGCTGGAGACAACTGCGGTATTCTTTTAAGAGGTATCAAAAAAGAGGAAGTTGAAAGAGGACAAGTATTAGTTAAACCAGGTACAATTACTCCTCATACAAAATTCAGATGTGAAGTGTATATCCTTTCTAAAGAGGAAGGTGGTAGACATACTCCATTCTTCTCAGGATATAGACCACAATTTTATGTAAGAACGACAGACGTAACAGGTTCTTGTACTTTACCAGAAGGTACTGAAATGGTTATGCCAGGTGATAACGTAGAAATGACAGTTGAATTAGTTGCTCCAATTGCTCTAGACAAAGGTACTAAATTTGCTATTAGAGAAGGTGGTAGAACTGTAGGTGCTGGAGTTATTGCTGAAATTATCGAATAAGGATTATTATGGCAAATGCAGTAAGAATTAAAATAGGATTAAAATGCCAAGAGAGTGGAGATATTAACTACACTACTTGGAAAAATCCAAAGACTCACACTGAAAAGTTTGAAGTTAGAAAATATTGTCCAAGATTAAAAAAACATACTACTCATAAAGAAGTTAAGTTAAAATCTTAAGACATAAATTTTGGACTTGTTTTACAAGTCCAAATAGGTCAGTAGCTCCAATGGTAGAGCATCGGATTCCAAATCCGAGTGATGGGGGTTCGAGTCCCTCCTGGCCTGCCACTAAATTTTTTTTAAAGAAGTTAACATTTTTTAAAAAGAATTTAAAGTCTATATAGTAATTAAAATCGGAGTTAACTGTGAATAAATTAAAAACTTATTATTCTAGTGTAAAGTCAGAATTATCTAAAGTAATTTTTCCCATAAAAGAACAAATTAGAACAGCTTATATATCTGTTTTTATTGTAGTTACAGTAATAACTCTATTTTTAGCTTTAATTGATGGTATTATGTCAATAAGCTTATCTTCTATTATAAATTAAGGGTATAAATATGGCACATAAATGGTATGCAATACAAACTTATTCAGGTAGTGAATTGTCTGTAAAAAAAGCTTTACTTAAGTTAGCTGAGGAAATGGCTGATGATAGAATTCAGGAAGTTTTAGTGCCAACAGAAGACTTAATTGAAATAAAAAAAGGTAAAAAAACTATTGTTGAGAGACCTTTATATCCTGCGTATGCATTTGCTAAAATTGATTTAGATACTGGTTTATGGCATAGAATTCAGTCAATGCCAAAAGTTGGAAGATTTATTGGTGAGTCTAAAAAACCAACTGCTTTATCAGATAAAGACATTAATTTAATTCTAGAAAAAGTTAAGAATAGAGCAGCTGCAAAACCTAAAGTATCTTTTGATACTGGTGAAATGGTTAGAATAAATGAAGGTGCATTTGCAAACTTCAATGGATTAGTGGAAGATTTTGATATGGTATCTGGAATACTTAAATTAAATGTATCTATTTTTGGAAGAAACACTCCAGTTGAGATTTCTTATACTCAAGTTGAAAGAATAGTATAAAAAATTATATAGGCATTAGGCAAAAAAACTAGCTTCTTTATAGTTTTCTTGCCTAATGTCTAATCATTAAAATATTTTTTAAAGGAATAGCCATGGCTAAGAAAATACAAGGGTTTTTAAAATTACAAATACCTGCTGGAGCAGCGAACCCATCACCTCCAGTTGGACCTGCTTTAGGTCAAAGAGGTGTTAATATTATGGAGTTTTGTAAAGCATTTAATGAAAAAACAAAAGACAAAGCAGGATATAGAATTCCTGTAGTTCTTACAATTTATACAGATAAAAGCTTTACTTTTGAATTAAAACAACCACCAATGACAGAACTAATTAAAAAAGTTTCAGGTGTAAAAAAAGGTAGTGATAATCCACTTAAAAATAAAGTTGGAAAATTATCAAAAGCACAAATTATGGAAATCGTTGATATGAAAATCAAAGATTTAAATACAGATGATAGAGAAGTTGCAGCAAAAATTGTTGCTGGTTCAGCTAGATCAATTGGTATTGAAACAGAATTATAAAATTCTGTTTTAAGAAAGTCTTACCACCGGACTTTATAATGGCGGTAGCAAAATAAAAATATTGCGGAGAAAATAATGGCAAAAGTTTCAAAAAGATATAAAGCGTTAGCTGAAAAAGTTGAAGAAAGAAAATACTCTTTAGCTGAAGCTTGTACAGCTGTAAGAGATTTAAAATCAGCTAAATTTGATGAGAGTGTTGAAATTGCTCTTAACTTAAACGTAGATCCAAGACATGCTGATCAAATGATTAGAGGTGCAGTTGTTCTTCCAAATGGTACGGGGAAAACTGTTAGAGTTGCAGTATTTGCAAAAGGTGTTAAATTAGATGAAGCAAAAGCAGCTGGTGCTGATGTTGTTGGAAATGACGATTTAGCAGAGCAAATTCAAGCTGGAAATATTAATTTTGATGTTTTAATTGCAACTCCTGATTGTATGGGAATTGTTGGTAAAGTTGGAAGAATCCTTGGACCAAAAGGTTTAATGCCAAATCCTAAAACTGGAACAGTTACTATGGATGTTACAAAAGCAGTTAATGATGCTAAAGGTGGTCAAGTAACTTATAGAGTTGACAAAAAAGGTAATATGCAAGCAGCTGTTGGAAAAGTTTCTTTTTCTGCTGAAGCTATTAAAGAGAATGTTGAAGCATTTGTTGCTGCGATTAATAAAGCTAAACCTTCAACTGCAAAAGGAAGATATATCACTAATGCAGCAATTTCATTAACAATGAGTCCATCTATTATTTTAGATAATATGGAATTAATGGAAGTAAGATAAGGATTTTTCCTTATCTTTTTTAACGTTCAAATGTGTTGATATTTATCAATATTTTTGAGTGTTATTCAAAGCACTGAAATAAAACTAAAGACAGCTGGTAAGAAACTTTCCTCGTTTCTTGTAAGTCCCGCCTAAGTCGATGTTTTGAAAGGAGGAAAATATGACAAGAGAAGAAAAATCGGAAGTTATTGATTTTTTAACAGCAGAATTTAAAAATTCATTAGCAGTTGTTGTTTGTGATTATAAAGGACTTACTCATAAAGAGTTAGAATTTTTAAGAAAAGAAGCAAAAGCTAATAACACTAAAGTTCAAGTTGCTAAAAATACTTTAGTTACTGTTGCTGTTAAAAATGCAGAACTTGGTGATGTTGAATTAAGTGGTACAAATATTTTCTTATGGTCAGAAGATCAAATCTCAGCTTGTAAAGTAGCTGATAAATTTGCATCATCTAACAAAGAAAAATTTGCTATTAAATCAGGGATTATCGAAGGTAAGATTGCTGATTTCGCTACTGTTAATGCGTTTGCTAAATTACCATCAAGAGAAGAACTTCTTGGTATGCTTGCATCTGTATGGATGGGGCCTGTTAGAAACTTTACTATTGGTCTTGATGCACTTAGAAGAAAAAAAGAAGAAGAGGCAGCTTAATTATTTAAGCTATTAATATAAAATAAAAAAAATATAATAAGGAAAATGAAATGGCAATTTCTAAAGAAGACGTTTTAGAATTTATCTCTGGTTTATCTGTATTAGAATTATCAGAATTAGTAAAAGAATTTGAAGAAAAATTTGGTGTATCTGCTCAACCTGTAGCAGTTGCTGGTGGTGCTGTAGCTGCTGTTGAAGCTGCTGAAGAAAAAACTGAATTTGACGTTGTTATCGTTGATTCAGGAGACAAAAAAATTAACGTAATTAAAGAAATCAGAGCAATTACTGGTTTAGGATTAAAAGAAGCTAAAGATGCTGCTGAGCAAACTCCTTCAACAATTAAAGAAGGTATCTCTAAAGCTGACGCTGAAGCAATTAAAGCTCAATTAGAAGCTGCTGGTGCGAAAGTAGAAGTTAAATAATTCAACTGTTATACAGGGATTATCCCTGTATATAGTTTAGCATCTTTGAGGGTTAAGATTAAAATTTAAAGGAATTTTAATCTTATCCTTTATGGATGCTTTTGTGCTTTATACTAAAAAAGCAAACTTAACCAAATTTTATAACAAGGCCTAAAATGTTAAACTCTTTAAAATCTGGTAATAGACTTAGAGTTGATTTTGCAAAAAATCCACAAAAAATTGAAATTCCAAACTTACTACAGTTACAACAAACTTCATATGACTCATTTTTAATGATTGGTCAAGAAGATAGAACTACTGCTGGTATAGAAAAAGTATTCAAATCTATTTTTCCAATTCATGATGTTCAAAATAGACTTACACTTGATTATTTAGGTAGCGAAGTTGGTAAACCTAAATATGATGTTAGAGAGTCAATGGTTAGAGGATTAACTTATTCAATTCCTCTTAAAATTAATATTAGATTAACTTTATGGGATTTAGACGAAAAAACTGGTGAAAAAATCGGTGTTAAAGATATGAAAGAACAATCTTTATTCATCAGAGAAATTCCTTTAATGACTGATAGAACATCTTTTATTGTTAATGGTGTTGAAAGAGTTGTTGTTAATCAATTACATAGATCTCCTGGTGTTATCTTCAAAGAAGAAGAATCAAACACGGCAGATAATAAACTTATTTATACAGGACAAATTATACCAGACAGAGGTTCTTGGTTATATTTTGAATACGATTCAAAAGATGTATTATATGTAAGAATTAATAAAAGAAGAAAAGTTCCTGTTACTATTTTATTTAGAGCATTAGGTTATTCTAAAGAAGATATTATCAAATTATTCTATCCAATAGTTAATATTAAAGTTAAAAATAATAAATTTTTAACTGAATTTAACCCTGATGATTTTATGGGAAGAATTGAATTTGATGTTAAAGATGATAAAGGTAATTTAGTTATCGGTGCTGGAAAAAGATTAACTGCTAGAAAAGCTAAAGCTTTAATTGAAGGTGGATTAAAATTAATTGAATATCCATTAGAATTATTAATGGACAGAAGTACAGCAAATACAATTTATGATCCAGAATCTGGAGAAGTTTTATTTGATGCTTTAACAAATCTTGATGAATTAAAATTAAAAAAACTTTTAGATTTAGGATTTGAGTCATTTGATATTGCAAATGATTTAGCTGTTGGAATTGATGCTTCTATTATAAATGCATTTAAAGCTGATGCTGAATCTTTAAAATTATTAAAACAAACAGAACAAATTGATGATGAAAATGATTTAGCAGCAATTAGAATTTATAAAGTTATGAGACCAGGTGAGCCTGTAACTAAAGAAGCTGCAAAAGATTTTGTTAAAAAACTTTTCTTTGATCCAGAAAGATATGATTTAACTAAAGTTGGAAGAATGAAAATGAATCATAAATTAGGTGTAAATGTACCTGAGTACGTTACAACTTTAACTTATGAAGATGTTATCAAGACTGTTCAATATTTAGTAAAAGTTAAATCTGGTCACGGTCATATCGATGATAGAGATCACTTAGGAAATAGAAGAATTAGAGCAATTGGTGAATTACTTGCAAATGAATTACATGCTGGTTTAATCAAAATGCAAAAAGCTATTAGAGATAAAATGACTACTTTAAGTGGAACATTAGAAGACTTAATGCCACATGATTTAGTTAACTCTAAAATGATTACTTCAACAATTACTGAATTCTTTACAAGTGGTCAATTGTCTCAATTTATGGACCAAACAAATCCATTATCAGAAGTTACTCATAAAAGAAGACTTTCTGCATTAGGTGAGGGTGGTTTAGTAAAAGAGAGAGCTGGATTTGAAGTAAGGGACGTTCACCCAACTCACTATGGAAGAATCTGTCCAGTTGAAACTCCAGAGGGACAAAACATTGGTCTTATCAATACTTTATCAACTTTCTCAAAAGTTAATGATTTAGGATTTATTGAAGCTCCATATAAAAAAGTTGTAGATGGTGTTGTTACAAATGAAATTTCATACTATACAGCTACTCAAGAAGAGGGACTTGTAATTGCTCCTGGTTCAACAAAAGTTGATGAGAATGGAAAAATTATTGAACCATTGATTGAAGTTAGAAAAAATGGTGAAATTTTATTAATGGAAAGAAATAGTGTTGATTTAATTGATATTTCTTCTCAAATGGTTATGGGAGTTGCTGCTTCTTTAATTCCATTCTTAGAACATGATGATGCAAACAGAGCACTTATGGGATCAAATATGATGAGACAAGCTGTTCCTTTATTAAGACCAAGTGCTCCTGTTGTAGGAACTGGTCTAGAAAAAACTGTAGCACGTGATGCATGGGAAGCAATTAAAGCTAATAGAGCTGGACTTGTAGAAAAAGCAGATGCAAAAAACATTTATATTAGAGGTGAAGATGAAAATGGTGCTTTCATTGATCACTATACTGTAAATAAAAATGTTAGAACAAATAATAATACATCATTTGGACAAAGAATTGCAGTAAAAGAAGGTGATTTTGTTCAAAAAGGACAAGTAATTGCTGATGGTCCATCTATGGATAAAGGTGAGTTAGCTGTTGGTATCAATGCAATGGTTGCATTTATGCCATGGAATGGATATAACTACGAAGATGCGATTATTTTAAGTGAAAGATTAATTGAAGAAGATGCATTTACATCTGTTCATATTTATGAAAAAGAGATTGAATGTAGAGAATTAAAACATGGTAATGAAGAGATAACAAGAGATTTACCAGGTGTAAAAGAAGAGTCAATTTCTCATTTAGATAATTCAGGAATCGTAAAAGTAGGAACTTATGTTACTCCTGGAATGATTTTAGTTGGAAAAGTAACTCCTAAAGGGGAAATAAAACCAACTCCAGAAGAAAGATTACTTAGAGCAATTTTTGGTGAAAAAGCAGGACATGTTATAAATAAATCTTTAGTATGCCCAACATCAATGGAAGGTACTGTTGTAGATGTTAAAGTATTTACTAAAAAAGGCTATGAAAAAGATGATAGAGCAGTAGCAGAAATTGAAGCAGAAAAAGCTGAACTTGATTTAAAACATCATGATAAACTTTTAATGTTAGATAGAGAAGAAATTTTAAAAATCAATGATTTATTATTAAAAGCTACTTTAACTAAAGATGTGGAATTAGATGATATTGTTTATAAAAAAGGTCAAACGATTCCTGTTGATGTTTTAAACAATGTTAATAGATTTGCTATGAAAAAAGTTGTTTCTTCATATTCAAAAGAGATAGAAAAAGCATATAATGATATTAAAGAATACTTTATTAAACAAAAAGCTCATTTAAGAGAAGAACATGAAGAAAAACTTCAAATTTTAGAGCATGATGATATATTACCAAGTGGTGTTATTAAACAAGTAAAAGTTTATGTTGCAACTAAGAGAAAAATTAAAGTTGGGGATAAAATGGCTGGAAGACACGGAAACAAAGGTATTGTTTCTAATATTGTTCCAAAAGTTGATATGCCATATTTAGAAGATGGAACAACAGTTGATGTTATTTTAAATCCACTTGGGGTTCCTTCAAGGATGAATATTGGGCAAATTCTTGAAGTTCACTTAGGATTAGCTGGTAAAAAACTTGGTAACCAAATTCAAGATATTTTTGAAGCAAAAAGAGCTGATTTTATTGCAGAACTAAGAGCAAAAATGACTGAAATTGCAAGTGTTGCAAAACTTATGAATGGTAAAGCATTTATGGATTCTTTAAATGATGAAGAATTAGTTCAATACGCACAAGATTGGGCAAAAGGTGTAAGATTTGCTACTCAAATCTTTGATGGAGTAAAAGCAGAAGAATTTGCAAAATTATTTGAATTAGCAAAAATTGATAGCGATGGAAAATGTGTTCTTTTTGATGGAAAAACTGGTGAAAAAATGAAAGAAAGAGTAAACGTAGGTTATATGTATATGCTTAAACTTCACCACTTAGTCGACGAAAAAGTTCACGCTAGAAGTACAGGACCATACTCTCTTGTAACACAACAACCAGTTGGAGGAAAAGCTCTATTTGGTGGACAAAGATTTGGAGAGATGGAAGTTTGGGCATTAGAAGCTTATGGTGCAACAAATGTACTTAAAGAGATGCTTACAACAAAATCTGATGATGTTGAAGGTAGAACAAAAGCTTATAGAGCAATTGCAAATGGTGAAAATGTTCCTAATTCTGGAGTTCCAGAGACATTCTTCGTATTAACAAAAGAGTTAAAAGCTCTAGCACTAGATGTAGAGATTTTTGGAGAGGTAGAAAACAATGAGCAATAATGAAAAAGTATTGTCACCAATTGAGATAAAAGAGTTAGAAAGACCACAAGATTTTTCAGCTTTTCAACTAAAATTAGCAAGTCCAGAAAAAATACTTTCTTGGTCTTGTGGTGAAGTTAAAAAACCTGAAACAATTAATTATAGAACATTAAAACCAGAAAGAGATGGATTATTTTGTGCTAAAATTTTTGGACCAGTAAAAGATTATGAGTGTCTTTGTGGTAAATACAAAAAAATGAGATACAAAGGTGTTGTTTGTGAAAAATGTGGAGTTGAAGTAACTTCATCAAAAGTTAGACGACATAGAATGGGACATATTGAATTAGTATCTCCTGTTGCTCATATTTGGATGGTTAGTTCTCTTCCTACAAGAATAGGAACACTTTTAGGTGTAAAATTAAAAGATTTAGAAAGAGTATTATATTATGAAGCATACATTGTAAGTAATCCTGGTGAAGCTTACTATGATAATGAAAAAACTAAAAAAGTTGAAAAATATGATATTTTAAATGAAGAACAATATAGAACTATCTCTGATTTATTTGAACACACTGGTTTTGAAGCTAATATGGGTGGAGAAATTGTAAGAGATTTATTAGCAGGACTTGATTTATTTGAATTACTAACTCTATTAAAAGAAGAGATGGAAACAACTAAATCTGAAGCTAAAAGAAAAACAATTATCAAAAGATTAAAAGTTGTTGAAAACTTCTTAAATTCAGGAAATAGACCTGAATGGATGATGCTTACACAACTTCCAGTTCTTCCACCAGATTTAAGACCGCTTGTTTCACTTGATGGTGGAAAATTTGCTGTTTCAGACGTAAATGACTTATATAGAAGAGTTATTAATAGAAATAACAGATTAAAAAGATTAACTGAACTTGATGCTCCAGAAATCATTATTAGAAATGAAAAAAGAATGCTTCAAGAAGCAGTTGACGCTTTATTTGATAATGGAAAAACTGCAAATGCAGTTAAAGGTGCAAATAAAAGACCTTTAAAATCTTTATCAGAAATTATTAAAGGTAAACAAGGACGATTCAGACAAAACTTACTTGGTAAAAGGGTTGACTTCTCGGGAAGATCTGTTATCGTTGTTGGACCATCTTTAAATATGGATCAATGTGGTATTCCTAAAAAAATGGCTTTAGAGTTGTTTAAACCACATTTAATGGCTAAATTAGAAGAAAAAGGTTATGCAACAACTTTAAAAGCTGCAAAAAGATTGATTGAAAATGAATCAAATGAAGTTTGGGAATGTTTAAATGAAATCGTTGATGAATATCCAATTTTATTAAACAGAGCTCCAACTCTTCACAAATTATCAATTCAAGCTTTCCACCCTGTTTTAATTGATGGAAAAGCTATTAGATTACACCCACTTGTTTGTGCTGCATTTAATGCGGACTTCGATGGTGACCAAATGGCAGTTCACGTGCCTTTATCACAAGAAGCGGTTGCAGAAGCAAAAATTTTGATGATGTCTTCTATGAATATTCTTTTACCAGCTAGTGGTAGAGCGATTGCTGTTCCTTCTCAAGATATGATTTTGGGAATCTATTATCTATCTTTAGTAAAAGAGGGTGTAAAAGGTGAACATAAATTATTTACAGATGTAAATGAAGTAAAAATTGCATTAGATATGGGACAAATTGATCTTCATGCTAAAATCAGAACAAAAATTGCTGATAGAATAATTCAAACAACTGTTGGAAGATTAATTATTCATGAAATTTTACCAAGTTTTGTACCTGCAAATTTATGGAATAAAGTTTTAAAGAAAAAAGATATTGGTGTATTAGTTGATTATATCTATAAAGAAGCTGGATATGAAGTAACGCCTAGATTCTTAGATGATCTTAAAAACTTAGGTTTTAAATATGCAACGGTTGCTGGAATTTCTATCTCTATAGATGATATTAGAGTTCCTGAAAATAAAATAACACATATTAGCAAATCTAAAAAAGATGTTATTGAAGTTCAAAAACAGTTCTCTCAAGGACTTTTAACTGAGCAAGAAAGATATAATAAAATTATTGATATTTGGACAGAAGTAAATAACAAACTTGCATCTGAAATGATGGAGCTTGTTAAAGGTGATAAAAATGGATTCAACTCTATTTATATGATGGCTGATTCAGGAGCTAGAGGATCTGCAGCTCAAATTAGACAGTTATCAGGTATGAGAGGACTTATGGCAAAACCAGATGGTTCTATTATTGAAACACCAATTATTTCAAACTTTAGAGAAGGTCTAAACGTACTTGAGTACTTTATTTCTACTCACGGAGCTAGAAAAGGACTTGCCGATACAGCGTTAAAAACAGCAAATGCTGGATATTTAACAAGAAAACTGATTGACGTTTCTCAAAATGTAAGAATTACAATTGAAGATTGTGGAACACATGAAGGTATTGAAATTACTGATATTACTTCAGGTAATGAATTAATTGAAAGTTTAGAAGAGAGAATCACAGGTAGAGTTATTGCTGAAGATATTATTGATCCAATTTCAAATGAAATTTTATTTGCTGAAGGAACTTTAATAACTGAAGAAGATGCAAAAGTTGTAACTGAAGCAGAAGTAAAATCAGTAGTTATTAGAACACCTTTAACTTGTAAAGTTGAAAATGGATTATGTTCAAAATGTTATGGACTAAATCTTGGTGAGCAAAGAAAAGCTAAACCAGGTGAAGCAGTTGGAGTTGTTGCAGCTCAATCTATTGGAGAACCAGGAACTCAGCTGACACTTAGAACTTTCCACGTTGGGGGAACTGCAAGTGCAACTCAAACAGAAAGAGAGTTAAAAGCAGATAAAGAAGGATTCATTAGATATTACAATATTAAAAAATATGTAACAACTGATGGAAAAATCATTGTAGCAAATAGAAGAAATGCTGGTTTATTATTAGTTGAACCAAAAATAAATGCACCATTTAAAGGTAAAGTTACAGTAGATACTGTTCATGAAGAAATTATTTTAACTATTGCAAATTCAAAAGAAGAGAAAAAATACTTCTTAAGAAAAAATGATGTTGCAAAAGCAAATGAATTAGCTGGAATTTCTGGAAAAATTGAAGGGAAACTTTATTTACCATATAAAGATGGTGAAGAAGTGAATCTAAATGAATCTATTGTTGAAATTATTAAAGATGGATGGAATGTTCCAAATAGAATTCCATTTGCTTCTGAGTTAAAAGTTGAAGATGGAGCACCTGTTACATCAAAAATTGTTTCGGGAGCAAAAGGTATTGTTAAATACTATAAATTGACTGGTGATTATTTAGAAAGAAGACATGATATTAAAGCTGGTGATACAATAACAGAAAAAGGGCTTTTTGCAGTTATTGCTGATAATGAAGACAGAGAAGCTTTAAGACACTATATTTCAAGAGGTTCTTCTATTCAATTAAATGATAATACTGAAGTTGAAAAAGATACAGTTATTTCTGCTCCAACAAAAAATGAACAAGTTGTGATTGCAGAATGGGATCCATATGCAAATCCAACAATTGCTGAAAAAGCTGGGGTTATCTCATTTGAGGATGTTATTCCTGGAGTTACTGTTTCTGAGCAATTTGATGAATTAACAGGAACATCTAAATTAGTTATTAATGAATATATTCCAAGTGGATATAAACCAACAGTTATTTTAACAACTGATGATAATGAGATTATTAGATATCCTTTAGATCCAAAAATTTCATTAAATGTTAGTGAAGGAAAAAGAGTAGAAGTTGCAGACATTATTGGTAAAACACCAAAAGCAACTCAAAAATCAAAAGATATTACTGGAGGTCTTCCAAGAGTATCTGAATTATTTGAAGCTAGACGACCAAAAAATATTGCAATATTAGCATCTTTTGATGGAGTTGTATCTTTTGGAAAAGGATTAAGAAATAAACAAAAAATCCTTATTACAGATTCAACAGGAAATAGTGTAGAGTATTTAGTAGAAAAATCTAAACAAGTTTTAGTTCATGAAGGTGAATTCGTTCATGCGGGTGAAGCTTTAACTGATGGACAAATTTCTCCTCATGATATTTTGAGAATTCTTGGAGAAAAAGCATTACATTACTTTATTGTTTCTGAAGTACAACAAGTATATAGATCTCAAGGGGTAAATATTGCGGATAAACATATTGAGGTAATTACATCTCAAATGTTAAGACAAGTTTCTATTTTAGATGGTGGAGATACTAAATTCATTGTTGGTGATATGGTTTCTAAAAAGAAATTCAAACTTGAAAATGAAAAAATTATAAAATTAGGTGGAAATCCTGCAATTGCTGAACCTTTATTATTAGGTATTACAAGAGCTGCTGTTACATCTGATTCTATTATCTCAGCTGCTTCATTCCAAGAAACTACAAAAGTTTTAACTGAAGCTGCAATTAGTGCTAAAATGGATATGTTAGAAGATTTAAAAGAAAATGTTGTTATTGGTAGAACAATTCCAGTAGGAACAGGGTTATATAAAGACCAAAAAGTTAAATTTTCTGAACAAGAAATCTCAAAATAATAAGGCTTTCTAGCCTTATTAGCTTTTTAAATATAAAATGGAATATTTATACTTATTTCTTATCTTTATTGCTGTTGAATTATTTGAAACAAATTGGCAAAAATCTGATTCCTTATATGGATTATTAGATAATAATTTTGAAATATTCAAAAAAAATATTTTTTTATATTTGATCCTTCATCCTTCATTCTTTTATACAATTTTTTTGTCTTTTTATTTAAATAATTTTGGCTTTTTTATGAGTTCTATACTAATATTAAAATTTTTTGATATTAGTATGAAACTTTCTTTAATGAAAGGATTATCAAAAAACAAAGAATTGGAAGATATTGTTCCTTATAATATTAAAATGTTCCCTATAATTAGATATTTTAATGCAATTGCATATCCTTTGTTTTTTTTACTTGCAACCACTTTATAAACTTTGTGATAAAATAACACAATCAAATAAAAAAGGATATTTATGCAATATTTAGTAATAGCTTATGATAATGATGGTGCACTAGAAAGAAGACTTGAATCAAGAGAAGCACATATAGAAGGTGCTAGAAAATTAATGAGCGAAGGTAAAATAATAGATGCTGGTGCTTTAATAGAAGATGATATAATGGTTGGATCAACTTTATTTGTTGATTTTGAAAATGATGAAGAGATTGATGAATGGCTTTTAAATGAACCTTATGTAAAAAATAATGTTTGGAATATGGATGAGTTCCAGATGGTTCCTGTGAAGCTACTTCCTAAACAATAACATTAAATCTCAAAATATCTTATAATAACAGATAAACTGGACTTTGATAAGTTTCAGTTTGTCTCGCTAAAAATCTAATAATTTACTTAAAACTCAGTTCTTATACAGTACAATTAACAGTACTTAAAAATTTCAAAAATTGGTGTACTGTCATTATGAAAAGAACAACTAAAAAACTTACAGAATTAGAATTAAAAAAAGCAGAAATAAAAGATAAAGATTACAATTTAAGTGATGGTGATGGGTTATATTTTGTGATAAGAAAAAATGGTTCAAAATTTTTTCGACTTGATTTTAGATATGGTGGAAAGAGATTATCTATGAGTTTAGGTGTCTATCCAAAAACTTCTTTAAAAGAAGCTAGGGATAAAACTTTAGAAGCAAGAAAATTACTTAATAATAATATTAATCCTATTTCAGAAAAAAAACTTAATAAAATATCAGAAGAGATTAGTCTAAATTTTGTAATAAATAAATGGTTAGAAATTAGAAAATTAAATAGTAGTCAGAATACATATATTACAAATAAAAGAATACTGAAAAATATCACTGATAGAATTGGTAATATTGCAATAAAAGATATTCAAAGACAAGACTTTATTGAACTTATTTTAAATATCCAGAAAAAAGGAAGAATAGAAACTGGATTAAGAATTTTATCTCTTTTGTTTAATATATATCAATTTGCAGTAACAAATGGCTATATTGAACATAATATAATAGTTGATATTGATAAAAAAACAACGTTGCTAAAAAGTAAGGAAACACATCTTCCTGCATTAACTGAAAAAGAAGATATAAAGCAACTATTAAAAGATATTTATAGCCTCGAGGATAGATTTAGAAGTCATATTAGTACAATTTATATTTTTAAATTAATTCCTTATGTATTTGTTAGAAGTGAGAATATAAGATTGATGTGTTGGGATGATTTAGATTTAGAAAAAGG
This sequence comes from Arcobacter lacus, assembly GCF_003063295.1. Classification (NCBI taxonomy): domain Bacteria; kingdom Pseudomonadati; phylum Campylobacterota; class Epsilonproteobacteria; order Campylobacterales; family Arcobacteraceae; genus Arcobacter; species Arcobacter lacus. The sequence continues at coordinate 18,373 of NZ_MUXF01000024.1, read as the reverse complement.
TTATTGGGCAATACCAAAAGAAAAAATGAAAATGAATGTTGATTTTGTTTGTCCCTTACCAAAACAAGCAATTAAACTTATTAAAGAAATCGAACCTTTTACAAGACAAAGAAGCAAATATGTATTCCCATCTCCACAAAAGAGTGACAGAGGTGTTGCAGGTGCAACTTTAGCTGATACTTTAAATAAATTAGGTTATCAAAATAGACATTGCTTTCATGGATTTAGAAGTATGTTTTCAACAATAGCTCATGAACTATATAAAGAACATGGTTTTCAGTCTGATATTATTGAAGCTTGTTTAGCACATAAAGAGAAAAATAGGGTAAAAGCATCTTACAATAGAGAATCAAAGTTTAAATATTTTGATGAAAAAAAAGAATTAATTCAATGGTATGCTGATTGGTTGGATATGTTGAAAGATTAGGGAATAATCCTAACCTTTTTATCATAATTCAAGATTTTGTTTTTTAAGGTTTTCAAAATATATATTAATATTATTTTGACTCCAAAAACTAGAACCACCAATTTTTATAGGTTTTAGTAAATTAACTTTTTTTGCAAGCCTATATAAAGAAGCTTTACTTATAGGAATAATTATTAAAACATCATCAATCTTTAAAAATTTATCATTCAAATATTCATTGTTATTCATAATTTATCCTCGATATCAATATATGGCAATTTCTCAATATCTTCTAAATCATAAAGTTTATTGCTTTTTCCAATTTGTTTTGTTAGTACATCTTTGAAATATAATCTATATTTGTTTTCTTCTTCCTTATAATGATGAATTTGATAAATGAATTCTTCTAATTTTTTAGTTACTTTACTTTCGATTTCAATTTTTATAAATTTCCCCAAAATTTTTTGAATAGAATCATCTTTAATTACTCCAATAACCTCTTGATTTTCATATAAAATCTGCCATAATTTTTTGGCTTTTTCTGGATTTATATCTATTTTTTTACTCTCAAAATAACTTTCTAAGAAACCATTCTCGTTTATTTTTAATTGATTTCCAACTAACAAAGTAGGACAACAATTAGTGATAACTTTGCTTTTATATTTTTTAATACAGAAATTTTTAAATTGCATTAAACTTTTAAACTTATCTTTTTTATTTTCTGGCTTTAGCTCTTTTTCTAATTTTAGCTCTTTCTTTAGCTCTGGTGGATTTTTGTCTGGACATTCATTAGACAAATGTCCTAATTGTTTTTTATCTTCATTTATTCTGTGTCTATAAATTCTTTTTCGGTCAGCTTCAGTTGAAGATTTACCTATGAAATTTTGAATATCATTAATGTAAATAGCTCCATTATCAAGTATCTCAATTAGATTTAAACTTTCAAATATTTGAACAGCTTTTTCAATTTCTCCAACTGAATGTCTTGTAACTTGCGAAAGCATAATTGAGTTAAAGGGGATTTTATCATTAAACATTAGTTTCCCTTCATTTCTCAAACTTCGTAGCATAAATTTCAATAAAATATTCGCATATTTATGTCCATCTGGCATACTCTCAAGGACTATCATTTCATCTGTATCAAAATAATCTGACTTTAGTTTAATATAATAATATTGTTTATTATCACTCATTTTTGCCTTTTTCTTATATAAAAAGGATAAATCTTGTATAATGTTATTTATCCTGAGATGGATATTTGGGCTTGAGTCTGTTTGGTGACGTCTCAAGCCTTATTATCAACTAATATTAAAAACTACTAATTTATTAAATCCTCCTATCTTAAAATTATATGTAATTATCTCACTAAAATAATTAAATTAAACTTATAAAAAGTTATATGATATTACATGGTAATTCATAAAATTTAATATTAATGTTATATATATTGACATTAGTAATAATTTGATATATAATTACTGAAAAATCAAGGAGTATTGAATGATATCAAAGTTAAGACATGAATTAGGAGGAGTTAATTCTATTGAAGCTTTAGTATATTTGTGTATTTATATATTTGTAATGGGAACAGTATTTTATTGTTTTACAATACATTTTCTTGCACCATTTGGATTAATTTTATTATTAGGATGTATATACTTATTAGCAACTATTTTTAAATTAATTATGGATGCTGTAAATAAAATGAATCAGATGATTTTTAAATATATAGCATCTAAGGTTAGTGATGAAAAAAATAAAATTAGATAATCTTGCAAAGTTTTTTGATACTACCAGACAAACAGTAGCTAGATGGAAAAAAGAAGATAATAAGTTAGCTTTAAATTTTGTACATAAATATTTAGATGATGAATTATTAGAAGAGTTTTTTAAAAAAGGAGAAGTTTCAAAGTTTGAAGCAAGTAAATTTGATGAATTTACTGAAGTTCAAGGGATTTTACTTCAAACAATTTCAAGAAGAGTTCTTGATTATTATAGAAATATAGATAGTTTAAGTGTAAAAGTGATTTTTAATGTTTTTTTAGAAGAAACTAAATATAGAATGCCATTACCTGAATTTAATAAATATTTCTCAAATGTAGAATCAGTAAAAGATCATTTTTATGAAGAATTTACACTTTTTCTTCACAAAAATAAAGACAAATATACTATTAAAGAAAGAAGAGAAGCTCAAGATTTTATGAATATAATTTTAAGACAAGATGAAATTCATATGTATTATTGTTTATCTTATATTGAATTAATCAGAGTTAATGAAATAGAAAAATTTGATAGGGAGGTAGACCAAGTCGGATTATTGAAAGCTGTAATAAATAAATTTTTTAAAAAACAAAAATAGTCTTGTTGCTCAACTGTTTGTCTGTCGCCAAACATAATCAAACAGCTGAACATATTTCGTTGAGTTGCCTCAATGGGAATTATATCTTAGTTTTTATTTCCTTTTGATGTGACTTTAATCTTTTAATGTCATAAAAAGGAATAATTATGTCAAATCAGACTCAAAATAATTGGGAAAATCAAAACCTAGCAAGTCAACAAAAAAGACTTCAGAATCTAAAAATCAAACAAGATTATAAATCAAGAGCAGAAGATGCTCTTGATAATATAATTTCAGAGTACAATCAAGCTAAAACCAATCAAATAACAGATTGGAATCCATCTTCAAAAGATAAAGCACAAATTACAAGATATTTTAAAAGATACTGGGATAACAATTTTTTTATGTATGCTTTTTTAATTGGACTGATTACTTTTATAGCATCATTCTATACAACTTATGCAATTATTGGGATAGTTGCTGTATTCATTTTAAAAGCTAGTCTTACTCAAAATGTTTTTATGAAATATTTTCTAAATGACCATCAAATAGAAAAAGAAGATATTGAATATCTAAAAAATAAAATATTTGGTAAACAATTAAATATTTTAACAACTTTCATAATTACAATCGGTTTAACAATGATAAGTTTTACAATGAGTTTTTACACTATTGAAATATATTTAGATGTTGAAAGAACTCCATTTTTATCAAATCTACTATCAAGATGGTATTCATTTATTTCAGATAATGAATTATTTGCATATACAAATATATTTTCAATATTTATCTTAATTTTTCTAAAAGTTATTGAGAAATGGAGATAATATGCTATTCAAAAAACAAGAAAAAGAGACTTCAGTATCTCAAGACCAAAATGCACAATCTAGTGCATTAGGTCGAGGAATTACATCAATATCATCTGCAAAAAATGAACTATTTCATCAACCTATTAGCTTTAACCCACTTGATTTTATAAAACCTGATAAATACTTTTTAGGGATAGAGCATCAAACACAACAAGCACTTTATAATGATGAATCAATCCATACTCAAATAGTTGCACCAACAAGAAGTGGGAAAGGTATTTTTATAGGTGTAAAAGTTGTAGAAGCTCTACGAAAAAACAAAGGTGTGATTATAATTGACCCAAAAGAAGATGATTTTTTAGCTCAAGTGATTTTAGAAGAATTACAAAGACAAAACAGAACTCAAGATTTACAGATTATAAATTGGAGAAATGATTTTGGATATACAGTTTTTTGTGAACTTGATACAGTTGAAGAAGCCACAAAAAAGATGACTGTAATGCTAAATTTGATTGAAAATGATGCAGAATTGGGAGCAAGTTTCTATAAAAAGAGCGAAAGAATATTACTAGCAAAAGTAATGTATCTTTTTTTTAACTCTAAAATTTTATTAGAAATAGAATTTGATTTAACTTTACAAAACTTATCAATATTTCTAAAATATATAATCTGCGATTTAATTTCAAACAATGAGTTTCAAAAAGAGCTAGAAAAAAACAAACCAAACTTTGATAAATTAGCTTCATTATCAAAGAGATATTTTAACCCTGATTTGTTTTCAAGTATTGAAATAAACTATTCAAATTTATCAATACTAGAATCATTACAATTTTCAATCTCTGAGTTTGAAAATGTAAGTATTTATAATAATTATCATATTTTAGACTCTCTTACAAAAGGTAAAGTTTTATATATAAAATCTGATATGTTAGATGAAACAGCTTTAAAGTTTTTAAAGCTTGTTATTACTGATATTATTCAATATTCAAAAAAATATAAAAAAGATACAAACTGTTTGGCAATACTAGATGAGCTTAGTTTTTATCCGACTCAAATTCTATCAGCAGGTCTTTCAACTGTTGCAGGATTTGGAGTTAATTTTATATTAGCTTATCAAAGTGAAGCTCAAATGAAAGATGAAAACTTGAGAGTATCAATAAAAGATAATTGTCAAACAAAAATCTATTATAAATCTAGCGATGATAAAACTCTAAAATATATTGAGCTTTTAAGCGGATTAGAACTTGTTACTCAAAAGAGTAAAAAGGGTAATGAAACTACAATTAGACAACAGCAAGAAGCTCACATGAATATTACAAGACTTAGAGCATTACCCAGAGCAAAAGTTGCAGTTTTAATCGAAGAGAATCTAAATGAGATAAAAATATTTCAGACTTCACCAATACCAGTAAAACAAAAATTTAATTGGGATAATCTAAATAGTAAAGAAGTAGATATTAAAAAACTTTCTCTTTCCAAAGCATTTAAAGTTGAATTAAAACAAGAAATTTCACTTGATACACAAAATCAAGATGAAAAAGAACTTGTTCTTTAAAAGGCTTAAATATGATTACAAATAGAGATATAGAAATATTCAAATTTATAAATAGCTATGGAAAAACTTATATAGAAGTATTAGCAAAAACCTTTTTTACAAATGAACAAGTAGCACGTAATAGAATTAATTCCCTTGCAAAACAAAACCTTATTTCATATTGGAATACAAATCTTATGAAACCAAGACGAGCAATAGTTTTAACAGCTGATACAAAAGCAATGCTAGAAGATGAATTTGAAATAAAAGTAAAAAATGTTAAGTTAAATAGAACTACTATTCAACATAACATCATAGAGCAAATAACACAATTTCATCTCTCAAAAATAGGTTCAGTTGAAAGAACAACAGTATCAACACACCAAGATAAATTAAATCATATACCCGATTTTATTTTTACCAATAGTAATGGAAATAAAATAAATATAGAAATAGAGCTTAGTAAAAAATCTGCTCCTAGATATACTAAGCTTATGCAAGATGTAGCAAAAGACAATCCCGATGCAATAATTTATATTTTAGATAGTAAAACTAAAATAAAATCATTTGCATCTATTATGCCCAAATGGCAAAAGTTGTATTTTATAAGTATAGATGAACTTATAAAAAATATAAATGAGCTAGGACAAATCAAACCACTTGCACAAGAGGCAAGTTTATTTGAAAGTCCTATTTAATACCTTATTTAAAAGTATGTTAAACCAGTAAACATACTTTTAAATATATGATAGCGGTAATAAAAGCTCTATTCATCGCCTTTCTTACCTTAGGGCGCGTCAGGAGTGGAACTCCCGACCCCAATAATTCCCTGCGTGTTTATTTAAACTAAAAAATTAACACATCAAAGTGTTAACATTTTATTTTAAACAAAACTCAGACATTATCAAGTTTATCTACGACTTGCCTCCCCAGGCAACTAGCTATCTAAACTGAATAATTTAAATTATTGGGGTCGGTAGACACTAAAAATTTACGCTTAGATTTTTCAAATCTTACGCTATTTTTAGGCACCAGACGCGCCCCTCCGTTGCATAAATCTAAAAAAACTTGACATTTAGTCAACTTTCTTTTATATTTACTCCACTCCGCAGACTCACCACGCGAACAAGTCGCCAATGGAATTGTGGTGAATCTTTGGTATCCTGACGGAAGAATTAATTTTCCTGATTAAAACCTATTTTAACCTTGATTGTATCTATTGAACATAAATTTATTTTTTCTTTTAATTCAAAATATTCACAAATTACTTCATATAATGAGAAATCATATATTTCACCATCTTTAACAACTTTCACCAAATAATTCTCAATATGCTCATAAGCAAATTCTAATTCAGATTTTGAAAAATATATTTCATTCCCTATGGTGCTTTTAACTTCAATATATACTAACTCTTGACCTTGAGTAGAAATTAAATCAAAAGGAGCATATTTATCAAAGTTCTTTGAGTAATGAATTAATCGTTCTAATTTATCGCTAATTTCTTCAATTTTATTAAAACTTATTAATTTAATTAATTGATTAAGCAAAACTTTTTTATCAACTTCTTTAATTATGTCATTATAAACTAGTAATTCAGCATTTAATCCATTTTCAATTTGTCTCTTATACTTATCTACTAAATCATCTTCTTTATAATTCTTAGAAGATAAAGAAACTTTGAAATCATCTTTTTTCTGTTTAAAATCTAAGTTAACTACATAAGCTGTTTTACTCATTCCAGATTTTTTACAAATATCAAACAAACTTACTTCAAAACCTGTTTTATTTTTCCTTATAGATAATATATCTTCATCAATAGTATTTTTATTTACTTTTCCTAAATAATATTTAACTATATTTTCTTTACATGATGTATTAACAATAGGTTCATAAACATCTGGATTAAATAGATAATTTAGCATATGTCTAGAAGGTAATAAATTTCTGTTATCAATTTTTTCATTTGTTAAAGGAGACATTAATTCATAAAGGTTAAGCGTATTTATCAGCTCATTAGGATTAATTAAAAGATTATCTTTATATTTTTTTGTGAAAAAATATAAAAAATTAATATCATAATACTTTGAACGCTTTAAACCCCCATAACTTGCTATACCATCCTCTATAAATAATTTATTTATTGAACTTTTATCAATTGAATAGTCTAAATAAGTCAATATTTCATTTATTTTTGTTTCTTTATATGTTTCATGAATCGGTAAATTATAAAGATATATTAAATTTGAAAAAAAATGTCTAAATTTCTTACTTGAATTTTTTAATTGTAATGTATATTTTTCAACACTATTTTTCTTTGAACTATCATAATTCTTTATTATCCTTTTTTCAAACTCTTCAAATACTTCATTGTTGTCAAAAAGTTTAATACTTGAATCAAAAATAGATTTTCCATCTCTAAAAAAAATATCTTTAAATTTTAGAAATCTATCATATATACTAATATTAATATCTAATTCTTCTTTAGTATATATAATAGAATTTGTAAACATATATCTAGCCATTTTAAAACCTACTTATTAAATATTATCTTCCATAATATCCCAAAAATCACTATCTAATTTTTTGATTTCTATTATTTGTTCTGTTTGCATACCAAGAGAATAATCATAAATGTATTTAGCTAATTCTTCACCATCAATTAAAATAATAGTTGCTCCATTTAATCTATTTACATATTCCTTAGCATTTTTTTGAAAACTTGATGTAGTAATAAATACACCTTTTTTTGAATTAGTTGCGCCCAATGCACCATAAAAATCTCTTAATGCTGGTTCACCAATTTTATTATCTCTTTGATATCTTTTAGCTTGAATATAAATTCTTCCAAATCCCAATACATCTTCTTTTATAATACCATCTATTCCATTATCATTTGAATATTGTGTAACTTCCCCAGAATTATGAATTTCACCACCATATCCCATTTTTTGTAATAATGCTACAACAAGCTTTTCAAATTCTCTTGGTGTTTTACTATTTATAGTATCAATTATCTCATTATAGATTTTTGATTTTATTTTTTGGAACGATATTTCAATAGTTTCTGATGGAGTAAGTTCATTTATAACATCACTTGTAAAAAGTGTTTGTTCAAGTGTATTATTTTGAGTACTTTCAATTTTCTCACGGTTTCTATTTTGAATTTTTTGGGCTATATATTCATTAACTTGTTCAGGTGAAGAAAGCATCTTAATACCTTCTTCTGTAACTTGATAATGTCCTCTTCTTGGTTTATTCACTAACCCACTCATATTTAAATAACTTAATGCCCAAGATACTCTATCATAAAATACTGGACCATTTCCACTTGCATACATTTCTATTAATTCTTCATTTGTCAAATTAAACTCTTTTGCAAGTGGTGCTTCAAACTCTTTTAACTTTAATATTCCTTTTTCTTTTAAAAGTTTAAGTGCTGGTACTCTAATTTCATCATGTGTTGGTATTGACATTAATTTTCTCCACTATAATTTCCTCTCAAAATATCCAAAAATAATTGGTTTCTACTCATTGCATCTTCAATCATTGTTTCTAAAGTCAAAATATGAGTTATTGCATTTAAATTTTCATTATATAAATAATACATTTGACCTTTTGTAGTATATGTTTTTTTCATACCTGGGAAATCTTCTATCTCTTGTTTTGTTTCTAGATTCAGAGATGTTATTAAGTATGACCAAATTAAAACTTCTTCTCCATTTTTTTCAAAATAGTTTTTTATTTTTCTTGTATATTTATTAAGTTCATTTAGTCCACCAGCATTTTTTTCACCTGTTGCATCACTACCTTTTAACTCTATTAAAATTATCTCTTTTGTGTCATTTTTACTTTTTGTAAAAATACAAATATCTGGTCTTACCTTTTTGTCAGTATCTTTTAAATCTAAAATTTCATTAATTGTTTTATCACTATAAGCATAGTTATATATCATAAATCTTTCATCAAATAACCAAAGGTTATTATCTTTATATGAAGTATAGTTTTCATTTGATGTTTTTGTTTTCATAATTTTATTATGAATGATAGTTTCATTCGTTTTATTATTAACATCCTCTAAATCTTTTTTTATATCAAGTATGATTTTTTCTCTATCAAAAATATATTCTGCTAATTCTGCCTGATTACTTGTATATAATCTTTCTTCATAATCAGGATTTCTTTTATTTCTTAGATTTCTTATATACTCTTTATCTGCATTAAATAGCTCTTTTGCTTCTTTGATTATCTCTGCACTAGTTGCCATATTTTGACTCTTTTGAATATATGGAGCCAAATATGGAGCTGAATTTAAACTCTCTTTTTTATTCTTATTATTTATCTCTTCAATATCAATACCTAATGTTTTACAAATGCTATTAATTTTTGAAAATAATTTTCTATTGAGAGTATCCCAATCCAATGAAAATAAGTTTTTATCATTATCTTTTATATTAAAATCTGTTCTTTCATCATTTACTGTTCTATCAAAAAAAGTTGAAGTAACAAAAAATAGTAATCCTTTATCTTTTGATGTTCTAAAATTTACATCCAGTCCATCTTGTTTTACACTTCTTTTATCAGCACAATAAAAACCTTTTATTGAAGAACCTTTTTGTTTATAAGATACTTTAAAAGTTTCTTCTATATCTCTTACTTTTATTGTAAATTCTTCATCAATGAAATTTGAACCATGTTCTTTTGCTTCAATACTTTCTTTTAAAACATCATCAATATACAATTTAATCAAAACATTTTTATTTTCATCAACCATAAATTTAAATATTGATAAAAAATGATTAATTATCTCTTTTGCTTCAACACTTAATTCTGATGATACTTCTCTATTTTCAATGTTTATATATTTTAATTTTGTTTTTTTAACTAATGTTTCATTTTCAATTACAGTTGGTTTTATCTCTTCTGTTTCTAAATTAAAATTAAATTTGATATTTTTATTGTTGTTATAGCTTTCAAATTCTACTTTTTCACAAATAGTTAAATATGTAAATCTTCCTATACCTTTGCATCCTAAAGCTTGTTTATATTCACTCATATAATGATTGAATGAATCTATATTTTTATCTGTAAATCCATCTCCATTATCAATTATTGATATACTTTTAACTTTTCTAGTATTTCCAAATAAGTCAATAGGTAAAGTATAAAAATAAATTTCAATTTCTGTTGCATTTGCTTGAATACTATTTGTTATTGCTTCATTTAAAATACTCAATAACTTTAAATTTGTCGGTAACTTTTTAACTATTTGTTTGGTTGTTACTATCATTCTTTACTTCTTTTATTAATTTAAAAAGTTCTTTAAAATGTGCAAAATCAACATCTTCAAAACTTTTGCAATTATCTGCTAATAAATTTTTTGCATCTTCTTTTATTTGTTTTGATATATCATCAACAAAATCATTAAAAAAACTATCATCAGTACGATTTTCAAAAGCTTTTTTGAGAGCATCTTTATATTTTCCACCATCATACATATTTTCAATAGTAAAATCATAGTTACACGAAATTTTTTTAGGTAAAAGAAAACCAAAAAATATACTAGATAGATTTCCATCATTGTCTATTAACTTTTTATAAGTTTTACCTTCTATTTTTTTGAAATTTTCTCCAAATGATTTTATACCTGCTTTATCATTATCAAAAATTGCAATAATCTTTTTTGTTTCAAAATCAACACCGTTATTTGCTAGTCCTAAAATCATATGTTTTATATTTGCTTCACCGTTCATTTGAAAAATATCAAATTCTAAATCTTGATAATCATTTTTTAATCTTTTGAATGCTTCTTCAATATGTACTTTATCATGTTTCCCTTCAACAAGTAAAATAATATTTTTTGTCGAAGACAAAAATACTGATTGTTCTTGATAATTCCAAATTCCATCAGTAATATGTGAGAATATCTCTTGTTTTTGTTTATCTTCAATTTGCCCATTATTGAGCATCATTATATGCTTATCTTCAAATGAATGTGTAAGTGTTGGTGAATGAGTTGTTAAAATACTTTCTCTATTTGTATATTGTTTAAGTAAATTTTTTAATTGTAACTTATTTGAAACATGGATAAATGCATCTGCTTCATCCAATAATATCAAGGAATCTTCATCCGCTAGTATTTCCAATGCAACTCTTATTAATATCTGTTTTTTTTCTCCCTCGCTCAAATGAATAGTATCTATACCATTATTGTTTATTTTTAGTTTCTTAATTAGTTTTCTTTGCCCAACCATACCAGCAAAATGAACAAATAAATCTTTTTCATGAGGTAAATAATCTAGCTCTTTAAATGATTCAAGTGTATAATGCAATTCATCTTTTTCTTGTGATAATATATTTAAAAAAGAAAGCTGTTTTTTTACCAATGATTGATCAAATTCAAAAAAAATTTGGATGTTTTGTAATAAGTCATTTTTGAGAATTTTTTTACAAAACTCTTTATTATCATTTAATTCAGATTTTAAAAGAGATAATAAAGCAATAGTCCAGAAAAATTTATCAACATATAACATTTTTGGTAAAGTTGGTATTTCTTGACCATCTTTTACAATTTTTTTAAATTTTGTAGTAAATGGTTTATAATATTGCTCAAATAATTTGACATCATCTCCACTATAAACCATTAAAACATTTGATGGTAAATATTGTTCTAAATTTGCAATAGAAATTTCTTCCTCCACTCCTGCAGAATTATATTTGAGGAATTTATATTGTTCTTCAGCTGAGAAGCTAAATTGGACATGATGATTGTTGATTTCATATTCTATTGTAAAATCAAAATCAATTTTTTTTCTATTATTACTTAAATTATATAAATCAGAAAATATTGCACTTATTACTTCTAAGACATTACTTTTCCCACTTCCATTATTACCTATCAAAACTGTAATTCTATCTTTATTCGTGAAATCCAAATTAAATAAACTATCGTTCCCTGTTAAATTTTTAAACCCTTTAACTTTTAAATATCTAAGCTTCATGAAACACCTCTTTTTCAAAATCTTTTAATGCTTGAGTTAATTTTATATTTTCTATTTCTTGTTTTTCTAAATTATCTAATAATGGTTGTACTAAATCATTTTGTTCATCTATTGATGGAAGAGGAATTTCAACATTTAAAAACAACTCTTCATTTAATCTTTGTCTATTTGTTGTTCCAGTACTTGAATTTTTTGCAAAATTTAAAAATTCATCTGTTGTAGTAATTAAACTTAAGAAATATGGATTAATAATTGTTTCATCAATATCATAAGCAAAAAAATCAGCTGTGATAATTGCTCCATCAATTTCTTTTGTAGCAATTCCAAAAGCTCCATTTCTAGCATCAATTTTTGATAAAAGGAATTGTCCTTCTTTAATGATAAATTGTTTTTTTGTTCCTATATCTTTTCCAAAAACTTTATCTCTTATAGAAACACCCTTATTATATAATTTAATTTTGACTCTTTTATATTCTGTGTTATCATCTACTAAAGTTTGAATTTTACTTCGTTTAATAAATTTTTTAATTTTTACTAAAGAATAGGACTTATTATAATTAAAATTATTTTCTAAAAGATTTTGAACACTCCAATTATTTAATTTTGAATAATCTAAAAATTCTAAAAAATTTTTTTCATTTGTTACATCTCTATTAAAAATTGTATTGTTAAAATGTAATATATATTTTTGATACTCTAATTTTAAATTGTCTAAAATATTCTGAGAATTAGAAATCTTTTCAACAATTTGTTTTTGAATATCAAGTTTAGGAAGAGGAATTTTTATTTCATTTAATAAATCGTTAAATTTAATATACTTTCTATTTGTTGTACCTACAACTTGTCCATCCATATAGGCATTAAATCTTTTTGATTTAAAGAATAATTGTAAATAATTTACATCTATTTTTTCAATATCTAATTCTGCAAAAGCCATATTTGAAGAACCTAACCCATCTTCTAATTCTTCAGGAATAATCCCAAAAGCTCCATTTTTTGTATCAACTTTACACCAAAAAAGATGATTTTTTTTTGCTTTTTGGTATTTTCTCATTGTTAATGTTGAACCAAGAATTTCTCTATTTAAATAAACTCCTTGACCATAAGAACGAACACCAAGTATTTTATATGTTTCATCATTTTTAATATGTACGGTTTCTATATTTGCTTTTTTGGTAAATTCTTTAAAATATACTAATGGATACTTATTTGAAAATAATAAAGTATTTTCCAAAAGTAGATGTACACTCCAAGTATTACAATAACTATATTTTACAAAATCAAGTAATGCACTCATTTTACAACTTCCCAAAGATTGTTAGTAGTTCTATATTCTGCAAAAGCTTTTAGAAGTTCTGGTAGCTGATTTTCTTCCTTTCCACCAGTTGAATTTATACCTGCTTTTTTAATATCTGCAATAGGTATTTGATAATCAAATTTTTGTTTAATTTGCTCTTTTACTTCTATGCTAATTAAATTATTTAACTCTGTTTGTCTTTGCTGTAACTCTTTTTTTCCATCTTTTTTTAGAGCTTCTTTCCCTTTAAGTGAGAGTTTTTCTTCTATGTCATCTAACTCTTTTTGATATTTATCCGTAATTTCTTTTATTGCTTGTTCTTTGATACTTTCATATTGTGCTTTTTCATCAGCTGTAAATTTTTTTAAAAATACTAAACTTGTTTTTACTGTTGCACCTGAACTTATAAATATTTCTTGAGGGAGCGAAACGATAAGAAGTATTTTAGCTCTACTCTCAAAATACTCTCTTGCATTTTGAAGATTTGAACTATTTAATACACCTTCTGGAAGAACAATTCCCATTCTTCCACCATCTCTTAATAAATCTAAACATCTTTCTATAAATAAAACTTCTGTTAACCCCGAACTACCTTTATCTTTATCTTCTTCTTTATTATTACCAACTCTAAAAAGTTCTCTTATTGGTTTTCCGAAATTATCTGTAACTTGATTCATTTTTTCAAGATAAAGTTCTTTAGCTTTCAATCTATGCTCAATATTTGAATAATTGAAAGTTTCAGTAAACCCAGCTTTATAATAAAGCTCTTCACCATATTTTTTAATATATGTTTCAATTAATTGGTCATTTCTGTATTTACTATCTTCTTCTACAATAGGAGAATTTTGAGAAAGAGTTGTTCCAAATGGCGGATTAGTCAAAATAACATCAAATCTATCATGAAAAATTCCGTTTACATTTAGTAAACCATCATTATGATGTATTCCATTGTGTCCATCTCCGTGCATTATCATATTCATTTTAGATACCCTTGCCATTCTAGGATTTGCATCTGTTCCAAAAATAGCTCTTTTTGATAGTTGTTCAATCTCTTTTTCTTGCTCTTTGTTTATTTCAGCTAAATAACTATCATAAAGTTTAGTTTTTTTATCTTGTTCATTTTCTGTTAGCTCTATATCTTTTGGAAATAGTTCATTATATTTTTTCTTTTTGATTTCTATATATTTATTATCAATAGTCTCTTTTACACTTTCAAAAGCTTTTATCAAAAATCCACCACTTCCTGCACATGGGTCACATATAAGTTCATTTGCTTGAGGATTTAATAAATCAACCATAAAGTTCACAATTACTCTTGGAGTAAAAAACTGTCCTAATTCTCCTCTGAATGTTCTACCTAAAAAAGTTTCAAATGCGATACCTTTTACATCTTCACTTGTTGCAGTTAGATTATAAATTTCTAATTCTTGTACAATTTCTAAAAAACTATTTTCTTTTATTTTAATTTTTTCATTTTCTTCAAATATACCATCATCTTTAAAAGCATTTTTTACACCATCAAATTTTTCTTCAAGATATGTTTTTGAAGTCTCTTTTCTTTGAACTCTTTTTTCATGAACTTCCATTTCTTTTTTAACTTTTTGTTTAGAAAAAATCAAAGTATCATCATCTGGACTTTTTTCATACATTATTTTTAAAAATAAAATTTTACTGATTTCATCAAATGAAGCTTCTGGAGAAAGTTTGTCATTATTTCTAATAATATTGTGGCATTTATGAAGTAGCTTTGCGAATTCGTCACCTGTAAACTCTTTTGTTTTAGATAATATATCTTCTAATTTTTCATTATCAATTATATCTTTTGCTTGAGGAATTTCACCAACAGGTTGTAGACTTAAAGGAAGTTCTTCTTCTATTGTTTTATAAATTTTTACTATTTTCCCATTACTTATTACAAAAAGTTTTGCTCTGCTCCAAGTTGCATAATTATAACCTTGATAAAAATCTTCTGGTTTTAAAGTTATTGCTTCTGCTTTTAATTCAACAACTAAAAAAGCTGTTTTATTTTGTTCTTTTTCTTCTTTTGTTCTCCATACAACTATATCTGCACTTGCTCGTCCAGTTCCTCTACTTGAAGATGTTAATTGTACTTCTTGAGCCATTTGCTCTAATGTATATCCATAATCATTTATAAGCCTACATATAAATTCTTGTCTAACCTTTTCTTCTGGTTTTGCTTCAAGATATTTATTTTGAAGTGGTGCAAATATTTTGCCTTTTTCGTATTTAGGTTTATAAATAGTTACTGGTTTTTCTTTACCTGTTTTTCTATCTTCTACTATTATTTCTTCAATATCAAACTTATCTTTATATTCCATGGATTCAATCTTTTCTGTTTATTTTAAGGTTTTTATTATAACTAAAACAAAATAAAGAATGTTATTTAAAATAACATTTCAATAACTCTTCTTTACTTTTTAATTTTTTGCTAGGCACCAGAAGAAAAACTTATTTATTCCCTTTCCTTTAAAAATTTAAAAACACTTTGTTAGTTGTGCTTTTTCTCTCATTTCACTCTACTAGATTATTTACTGATACTAAAATTAAATTCTCAAAAATTCCAATTTGAATTTTATTCTAAGTAAAAATCTAATCCTTACAATCTATAAAAAGCCCGACAACTAACGAAAGTGAAAATTTTTGATTAAAGAAAAGAGATAAGTTTTTTTAATCTTCTTAAAAATTAAAAAAAGAAGAGAAAAAAGACAAACCCTCGAATCTTCAAAAATGAAAACTATTTTTTAAAAGGAAAAAAACAATGACAAGAGAACAGATTATAAATGAGTTTAAAGGTGTAGAGGGAATCAATGAAGCTAAAAAGATTTATAAAACATTAGCTAAAAAATTACATCCTGATGTTGGTGGAAGTGAAATTCTAAATTCTGTATATACTGATTTAATTGAACATAAAATCTATTTTTCAAATGATATTAAAATAGATATAGAACTAGAAAAAATCATTAGTTTAATTCTACATTTTGAAAATATAACTATTGAACTTGTTGGCTCATGGGTTTGGGTTTCAGGAGATACAAGAGAAATTAAAGAAAAACTTAAAGAAATTGGTTTTAAATGGGCATCTAAAAAGAAAATGTGGTATTTTGGAGAAATGAAATCTAAAAATCCAACTCCAAAATCAATAGATGAAATTAAGGCTAAATATGGGAGTGAAACTTTGAAAACTAAGGAGAAAAAAGAGATAGCAAGTTAGAAACTTGCTATCATAATTTGATTTTTTTTCTAAATTTCCATTATAATGAATTTAGATATAATGGAAAAAAATATAATGGCAAGACAATGGATAAAAGCAAAAATTTAGGATACTTAAGTTACTATTACAGTAATAACACTCCTCAAGCCTCTTTACAATGCTCACCCAGAGGAGTTACTTTTTGAATACTGCAAAAAATAAACAATCATTTGTAAAACCTTTTTTAACAATAGAACAACAAATAAATCAATTAAAATCTCGTGGTATGAATTTTCATGATGAAGAAAAAGCTAAATATTATTTAGAAAATCTAAATTACTATAGGCTTGGTGGTTATTGGTTGATATTTGAAAAAAATCATGAATTACATGAATTTAAAGATAATACTTATTTTGAAGATGTATTAAATTTATATATATTTGATAGAGAACTTAGACTTTTACTTCTTGATGCAATTGAAAGAATTGAAGTATCAATCAGAAGTAAACTTGCTTATCATTTAGCAGAAGGTTTTGGTTCTCATGCTCACTTAAAACCTGAAATATTTTCTTCATCTTTAAAATATGAAAAAACTTTTTCTAAGTTAAAAGCCGAAATAGATAGAAATAAAAGTGAAATATTTATTAAACACCATTTAGATAAATATAATGAGGAGTTACCACCAATTTGGGTAAGTGTTGAAGTTATGACAATGGGACAAATTTCAAGTTGGTATAGCAATATCAAAGATAGAAAATATAGACAAGTAATTGCAAAATATTATGGCTTAGATGAAAAAATATTAAGTTCATTTTTACATCATCTAACAATAGTGAGAAATACATCTGCACATCATTCAAGAGTTTGGAATAGAAAATTTACAATAGACTTTGTATTGCCAAATTTACCAAAAGAATTAAACAAAAAGTTCAATACATTTAGTAGAAAATATCTTTATAATACTTTGGTTATGTGCGAATATTTATTAAATATAATTAGTGAAGATAGTAGTTGGAAAAAAAGATTAGATGATTTGATTTTAAAACATAATATTGATGTTAAGAGAATGGGATTTCTTTAATTTAGATTTGAAATAACAAAAGAGGAACTCAATTCTATAATTTTGTATTTTAAAACAGTACAGATGACAGTACAAAAGAAATAATTTTTTATAAATATCCCTTATTATTTGGATTTATATAAAAAAAATAAATTCCAGATGGTTCCTGTTAAGTTACTTCCAAAAAACTAAGTTAATAAATTTTAATATTAAAATTTAGAAGAGTTATTTCTTCTAAATTTTTTATAATAGGCTGTTTAATTTTTCTTCAAGTTTAGCTTTAGATGTTGCTCCAATTAGTTGATCAACAATTTCTCCATTTTTAAAGAAAAGAATAGTAGGAATTGATCTTACTTGATATTCATTTGTTAAATCTGGTTCTTCTTCTGTATTAACTTTACAAATTTTTGCTTTATTTTCAAATTCTTCTGCTAATTGATCAATTGCAGGAGCAATCATTCTACAAGGACCGCACCAAGGTGCCCAGAAATCTACTAAAGCAACACCTTCTTCAATATTTTCTTTTATATTATTTTTATTTAGTTCTATATATTTCCCCATTTTTTAACCTTATTATAACTTACCTTCGTTTTTAGCTAAGTAATCAGCAACACCATCTTTGTTTGCTTTCATACCTTCATCACCTTTTTGCCAACCAGCTGGACAAACTTCACCATATTCATTAGTAAATAACATAGCATCAACCATTCTAATCAT
>NZ_MUXF01000023.1 GCF_003063295.1 Arcobacter lacus | reverse complement strand
CTCCATAAATTATTTGATTAAATTTTTATCTAATCTTTATGTAGTTTTGAAACTGACATATTTTATAATTACTTAATTACAAAATTATCACTCATGTTTTTTTTCGAATAGACAAGAGTTTTACTTCTTGTTTTTTTTCTCTTTTTGTTTTGATTAACATATTTAGTTTACAAAGATTACTTCTTTACAAACTCTCTTCTTTTAAAGATCGTAATTTGATTTTGAACTTCGTCTTGTCAAATTGGACGGGAATTATAATACCTTTTTCTTCTCTTGTCAAGAGTACTTTCCTAAAATGTAGCTTAAATTT
>NZ_MUXF01000022.1 GCF_003063295.1 Arcobacter lacus | reverse complement strand
TTAAATAAAAAAAAGGATTAAAAATGTTAGTAACAAAAAAAGCTCCAGATTTTACAGCAACAGCTGTACTTGCAGATGGTCAAATTGTAGAAAATTTTAACTTATATGAAAACATTGGTGAGAAAGGTGCAATTTTATTCTTTTGGCCTTTAGACTTTACATTTGTTTGTCCATCAGAAATTATTGCTTTTTCAAAAAGAACTGATGAGTTTAAAGCAAGAGGAATTAATGTAATTGGTTGTTCAGTTGATTCTCAATTCTCACACTTTGCATGGAGAGAAACAGCAGTTGAAAATGGTGGTATTGGAAGAGTAAAATTCCCAATGGTAGCTGACTTAAATAAACAAATTTCGAAAGACTATGATGTTCTATTTGGTGAATCAGTTGCATTAAGAGGATCTTTCTTAATTGATAAAGATGGAACAGTTAGACATGCAGTTATTAATGACTTACCATTAGGAAGAAACGTAGATGAAATGATTAGAATGGTTGATGCTATGTTATTTACTAATGAATATGGTGAAGTTTGTCCAGCTGGTTGGCAAAAAGGTGATGAAGGTATGAAAGCAAACAAAGATGGTGTTGCTGATTACTTAGCTAAAAACGAAGGTAAGTTATAATA
>NZ_MUXF01000021.1 GCF_003063295.1 Arcobacter lacus | reverse complement strand
TTTTATTACTTAACTTGCTGGTGGTACTAGAGAAGAGGAAATACCCAGCTCCATTCCGAACCTGGAAGTCAAGCTCTTCATCGCCGATAATACTGCAGGGTCCCCTTGTGGAAACGTAGGTCATCGCCAGCTCTTTAAGTTTTTTTTATAAAGCTTACCTTTACATACACTTTTTTGTATCTAATGGTAAGCTTTTTTTTTAGCCCTCTTTATTCTTTTTATTGACATCCCTTTTAATCTTTTTAATCTTTTTAATCTTTTTTTAGCATATCTTACATTGACACTATATTAAAAAGTTCCTTCTCTATACTATCTAGTAGAGCTAAGCTTTCTTTTTTTCTCCCCCTTTGTATTTACTCCAAGTAGTCTATTGTCTTATGCACCTTTCTTTACTTATTGTTCTATATATTTAATTTATTATCACTACATTTAGTTTTTAACACATCTTTTTATATCTTTTTATACAAGTTTTAATTGGCTTTTTTAACCACTTTAGGTTTACTTAAAATGCATAAATATTCTCTATCCATTGAATTAAAAGTTCTATATATCTTTCTTTTTAAATTATTTGATTTCTTTTTTCATTATAACTTTATATTTAATTTTTTAACCATTATTATTCTATACAAAATTATTTTTAATACATTATTCTAATTTATTATTATTGATTATTTTATTCATATATTCTTCTTACATTAAATCTTTACTATCTCTAATTCTCTAATATAACACTGATTTAAAA
>NZ_MUXF01000020.1 GCF_003063295.1 Arcobacter lacus | reverse complement strand
TAATCTCTATTGTAGCTTTTGTAGAATCTACATTTAAATTCTCAAATGTTGGAGCTGTTGTCTCTCCTGCATTTGCTACTACTTCTACTGATGTTGCTCCTAACTCTTTAGTCTCTCCATCTTCCCATACATCATCACCTTGTGCTGATACTGGAATATCTGTTGATGTTGTTCCTGCTGTAATTGTAACTATTGAACCATCACTTAATGTTACTTTTATATCATGGTCTAATGCTTGACTTACATTTACTTTAAAGTTTCCTGTCTCATTCTCTTTTACATTACCGTCTGCACTTACCCATACTTTTACTTCATCTATTGTATCTGTAAT
>NZ_MUXF01000019.1:181918-441908 GCF_003063295.1 Arcobacter lacus | reverse complement strand
CTTTTATTACTTAACTTGCTGGTGGTACTAGAGAAGAGGAAATACCCAGCTCCATTCCGAACCTGGAAGTCAAGCTCTTCATCGCCGATAATACTGCAGGGTCCCCTTGTGGAAACGTAGGTCATCGCCAGCTCTTTAAGTTTTTTCCATAAAGCTTACCTTTACATACACTTTTTTGTATCTAATGGTAAGCTTTTTTTTTAGCCCTTCCTTCCCCTTTTATCTTTTTTTAGCATATCTTACATTGACACAATATTAAAAAGTTCCTTCTCTATACTATCTAGTAGAGCTAAGCTTTCTTTTTTTCTCCCCCTTTGTATTTACTCCAAGTAGTCTATTGTCTTATGCACCTTTCTTTACTTATGATATCCACTATTTAGCAAACCTTCTTTTTTCGATTATTTTATTTATAATTATTTTACTATAATACAAAGTTATATAAAAATGATAAAGGTTAAATATAAAATGATAAGAAAAATTGATATTAATAGCAATGAATTTAAAGAAGAGTTAGAAAAAACAAAAGAGTTTACAAATAGTGTTCTAAAGTTATATGAATTGGTTTATAATCCGGATAAAGAAGTAAATGAATCAATACAAATGGGACTTACAAGAAATAGTTTGATTTATGGAAAAAGATATTGTCCCTGTTTTATGGTAATAGAAGAAACAGAAACTGAAAAAAATAGGTTATGTCCATGTATTCCAGCTTTAACAAAAGAGATACCTTTAAATGGTTCATGTCATTGTGGTATTTTTTGTACAAAAGATAAAGCTAAAGAAATAGCAAAAGAAAATAATTTAGAGGATGCACTAATAAATCATTCGAGAGGATTATTAAAAGAAGAATGTGAAGATTTATTAAGACAAGTTGAAATAAATTCATTAGAATTAGAGGCTCTTTTAGAAGCTAGAAAACGTGGAGTGATAAATTTTACCCTTGTAGATACTAGAGAATGGATGGAATGGGTTAGTGCAAGAATAGTTGGAACAGATTATTTAGTACCAACAACATCTTTTTATCATGCAATTGGGCGATTAGATGATAAAAAAGATATTCCTGTTGTTGTTTATTGTCATAGTGGAAGTAGAAGTGCATATTGTCAAAGAGTTATGCTTGATTTAGGGTTTAAAAGTGTAACTAATTTAGATTATGGAATTACTTCATTTCAAGGAGAAAAAGAGAGTGGAGATAATTAATCTTCACTCTCTTTAAAATCATCAGAATATTTTTTTAATAGATTCATAATAGAAATAAATAAACTTACCATAGCTGGTCCAATAATCATTCCCCAAAAGCCAAAAGTTGAAAGTCCCGCTACTATTGAGAAAAATATTAGAAGAGCATTTACGTTTGTAGGAGTTTTTATAATCTTCTTGTTTATGTAGTTGATAATCATAGGTTTTATAAAAGTATCTGCAATAATTGAAATTACAACAATAGAGTAAATAGCAATTATTAGAGCATTTGTAAAAGAGTTTATTGAAGCTTCATATATTGCAACTGGAAGCCACATTATTACTCCTCCAACTACTGGAATTAAAGATGCAAAACCATATAAAACTCCAAAAAGTAGTCCATCATAACCAAAAAATGTTAAGAAAAATCCAAATAAAAATCCTTCAAAAATAGCAGTAACTAAAGTTGAATAAAGAACAACTGTCATAACACTTGATGACTCATGAAATAATATTATTGAATCTTCTTTTTTTATAGGTAAAAGCTCTCTTATAAAAGTTGCAATTTGTGTAGTATAAAGAGTAAAAAAGAAAAAGAATACTAGAATGAGTATAATATCAAACATAAATTTTACAGAATTCTTTCCCAGGTTTGCACTTATTGACACTATATCTTGAACAGTTTTTCCAACATCAATTTTAGAGGTAATATTATTTAAAAAGTCATTTAAAAATGTAAAATCCATCGATAGATTATGAACTAAAAGTTTTATTTCATCTAAATTTTTTACCAAAACTTGCTGATCAACTTGATTGAAAAAAGTTGCAAAAGATAAAATACAATATAAAATTGGAAGAAAAAATAGAGCAGCTAAAGCAATAGTCATAACAGATGTTGCTACTATTCTTTTTTTTAATTTATGTTCTAAATGTAATGTTAGAGAGCTTGTAGCAATTGTCAATAAAACCGATACAAAAATTGCTTTTAAAAATGGATTGAAAAGTTCAACCATAAAAAAAAGTAAAAGTATAGCTATTGAAACTAAAAAATATGAGGCTTTCAAAATAATTTTCCTTGTGTTAAATCATCTTCAAGTTTTAAACTTGTTGGATAAGATAGTCTAAACATTTCATAAGTTTTCACACTTGCAACTCTTCCTCTAGCAGTTCTTTCTATGTACCCATTTGCTAGTAAATATGGCTCAATAGCATCTTCTATTGTTCCTTCATCTTCACTTAAAGCTGCTGCAATAGTTGATAATCCCATAGGTTTTCCTCTATTTGAAATAAGTAATTCAAGTAAATTTATATCCATTTCATCAAAACCACTTTCATTTACTCCTAATTCATCCAAAGCATATTTACATCTTTGTAGATGAATTGATTTTTCGTTTTCAACTTCAGAAAAATCTCTAACCCGTCTAAGTAATCTTAATGCAACCCTTGGTGTTCCACGACTTCTTTTTGAGATTTCTAAAGAAGCATCGTCTTCACAATTTTTCCCAAGTTTAAGAGAAGCTTTTTGAATAATCTTTGCTAATTCATTTTCTGTATAAAATTGCATTCTAAAGTGCATACCAAATCTTTCTCTTAAAGGATTTGATAACATACCAGCTCTTGTTGTTGCACCAATTAGAGTAAATCTTGGTAAATCAATTTTTACTGTTTGTGCAGCTGGTCCTGAGCCAATAATAATATCTAATCTATAATCTTCCATAGCTGGATAAAGTATCTCTTCAACAGCAGGTGAAAGTCTATGAATCTCATCAATAAATAAAATATCGCCTTCTTCAAGATTTGTTAAAATTGCCGCTAAATCTCCACTCTTTTCTATCATTGGACCAGCAGTTACTTTTATATTCGTATTCATTTCATTTGATATTAAATAAGACAAAGTAGTTTTTCCCAATCCTGGAGGTCCATAAAATAAAATATGATCTAAAGCTTCTTTCCTTTTTTTAGAAGCATCAATAAAAACTCTTAAATTCTTTTTGATTTTTTCTTGTCCTATATAATCATCCCAATTTGAAGGTCTTAAACTTATTTCATTGTTATCTTCTTCAAAAGATACTGATTCAACTTCAACTAATCTTTGCATAAATTAATACTCTTCTTGTTTTGATGGAAATGATTTATCTTGAACATCACTTCTATATTGATTTACAGCTTCTTTTACAAGTTTTGCACCATCTAAATAGTGTCTTACGAACTTTGGTTTAAACTCTTCAAAGAAACCTAACATATCAGACCAAACTAAAACTTGTCCATCAGTATCTACACCAGCTCCAATACCAATTATTGGTATATTTACAGCTTGTGTTATTTTTTTTGCAACATCACTTTTTACACCTTCAACAACTATACTAAAAGCACCTGCTTTTTCAACTGCAATAGCATCGCGAATTAGTTGTTCTTCGTCTTCTTTTGTTTTCCCTCTTACTTTGTAACCACCTTCACTTCTTACATATTGAGGCATAAGACCAATGTGTCCCATAACAGCAACTGCATTTGATGTTAGATGTTTTATAATATCTGCTTTATCTTCTCCACCTTCGATTTTTACTGCATTTGCATTTGTTTGTCTATAAACTTCAACACAGTTTTTTAAAGCAACATCTTTATTTATGTAAGTTCCAAAAGGCATATCTATTATGACAAAAGCATTTTTAGCTCCATTGCAAACAGCATTTGTGTGATAAATCATTTGTTCTAAAGTAGCACTTAAAGTATCAGGTTTGCCCATAAAACTCATATTTAAGCTATCACCTACAAGTATCATATCAGCAATTTCTTCAAACAGTTTTGCAAAAAGTGCATCATAAGCAGTTATTACTGTAAGTTTTTTTTTGTTTTTAGAATTTTTTATTCTAGAAATATTCATTTTTTCAAAATCATTTTTTATAATGCTCATTTTATTTTTCCCTAAATATAATAATTAATAATTTAACTAGATTATATCTAAAACTAACTTTTTTAAATTAAATTTAAAAATTTAAAAATAAATAGAAGAATTTAAAGAACTTGTAAATAACTCTTTTGTTAGAATAAAATATATCAAATCAAATTAACTAAAAGTATTTCTTATGAACAACGAATCAAATATTCAAAAACATTTAGCAGAACAAACAATAATGTTCGCAAGTATCACGAAATGGATATTCTTATCATCTTTGATTGGTGCACTGGTTGGTGTCGTTGTCTCACTATTTTTAAAACTTTTAACTTATTGTGAAAATTCTAGATCAGTACTTCCTTTTGACTACTATTATACTTTGCCTTTTGCTTTAGTTATAACAGTTTTTATTGTAAAAAAATTTGCTCCAAGCGCTCAAGGTCATGGTACAGAAAAGGTTATAGAAGCAATTCATAAAAATTCAGGAAGAATAAACTTCAGCGTAGTTCCTGTAAAACTCTTTGCAACAGTACTTACTATTTTTTCAGGTGGTTCTGTTGGAAAAGAAGGTCCTAGTGCACAAATTGGAGCAAGTTTAGCTTCTTTTTTAGCTATGAAATTAAGATTTTCAAATAGAGATAGAAAAAAAATTGTAATTTGTGGAATAAGTGCTGGATTTGCCTCTGTTTTTGGAACTCCACTTGCTGGGGCAATTTTTGGAATAGAGATATTAACAGTTGGAGTTTTAATGTATGATATTTTACTTCCATCTATTGTTTCTGGTTTTTCAGCATTTTTTGTTGCAAAATTATTAGGAATCAATTATACATATTTCAATATTGCTTTTTATACAAACTTCGATTTTAATTATATATTAATCTCTAAAGTAATTATTGGAGGAATATTTTTTGGTTTAGTTGCAGATTTTATAATTACAATGTTAAGTGTGACACATAAATACATAAGTGCCATAAAACTAAATTATTTGTTAAAAGCTTTTGTTGGAGGAATAATCTTAGTTTTATTAACAATTTTTGTTGGAGAACATTATTTAGGTATAGGATTTCAAACAATAAAAGATTCTTTATCTACAAATGGTGTCATAAATGAAAGTGTTTCTTGGTACACTTTTATCCTAAAAACAATTTTTACTTCATTAACTTTAGCTTTTGGTGGAAGTGGAGGAGTAATAACTCCAATTTTTTATGTTGGTGCAACAAGTGGAAATTTGTTTGGTTATTTAGTTGATGGATATATACCTTTATTTGCAGCACTTGGATTTGTAAGCGTTTTGGCAGGTGCAACAAGTGCACCAATTGCAGCTATGATTATGTCAGTTGAACTTTTTGGAATGAATGTAGGACATTATGCTGCTATTTCAATAATAATAGCATTTTTAATGACAGGACATAGAAGTGTATTTCCTTCACAAGTTTTATCAATGAAAAAATCAGAAGCAATTAATATAAAATTAGGTGATGAAATTGAAAATGCAGAGATGACATATACAACAAGATTTTTTGTAAATATTAGAAGAATTTTTAGTTTGATAATGATTAAAATAAAAAATATAAAAAAAAATAATTGATGGTTTAAAAGTAGATTTTAGATAAAATAGAAGAAAAATATAGGATTTAGATTTTGAAAAAATTAGTAGGTTATATTACAGCATCTCTTCCAAATAATAGTTTTACAGTTGATTTGGCCTTTGCTTTAAAAGAATCTGGAGTTGATATTTTAGAACTAGGAGTTCCTTTTTCTGATCCAGTTGCTGATGGTCCAGTTATAGAAAAAGCAAATTTAAAAGCTTTAAATAATGGTTTTAAATTAAAAGATTTATTTGAAATATCTTCAAAAATTGGTCAAGATATCGATACTTTATGGATGGGATATATGAATCCATTTTATCATTATGGCGTTGAAAACTTTTTAAAAAAAGCGCAAGAATATGGAGTTAATGGAACAATAATTCCAGATTTACCTTATGAAATGGCGCAAAAATTCGAGCCATTATTTGAAAAATATGAAAAAACTAATATTACATTTGTTGCACCAACAGATAGTGAAGATAGAGTAAAACTTTTAGTAGAAAACTCAAAAAAATTTATTTATATGGTAGCATATACTGGAATTACAGGAAGTGGACAAAAAGAAGATTTGTCTTTGCTTATAAATAATGTTAGAAAATATACAAACACACCTTTATATATTGGCTTTGGTGTTGATGAAAAAAGTTGTAAAGAAAAAGCTGTTGGTGTAGATGGTGTAATTGTTGGAAGTGCATTTGTTAAACATTTAATTGATGATAGTTTATCAAATAGTGAAAAAATTAAAAGAATTTCTCTTGTTGCAAAAGAGATAAAAGAAAAAATTAACGAATAAATATGCAAATTTTAAATCAAGATATTGAACTTTTTGAAGAAAATAGGGAGTGCTCTTATTTTGATGAAAAATTGTCAGATATTAGATATAAATATATTTATTCTTGTACAATAGATAAATATCAACCAATGTTAGAAAGAGGTTGGAGAAGATTTGGAAGAATGCATTTTGTACCAGAATGTAGAAGTTGTACAAAGTGTGTTTCTATGAGAATAGATGTGAATAATTATAAATTTTCTAAATCAGAAAAAAGAGTAATTTCTAAAAATCAAGATACAAAATTATATATTAGACCACCATCAGTTACAATGGAACACTTAAGTTTGTATGATAAATATCATAAATTTATGAATGATAAAAAAGATTGGCCATATTCTCCTATTGATGTTGATGATTATGTAAGGTCATATGTTGAATCAAGCGAAAATTTTGCAAAAGAATTTTTGTATATGAGAGATGATAAATTAATAGGAGTAGCTTTAGTAGATATTTTGCCTCAATCTATTTCGGCGATATATTGTTATTATGATCATGACTATTCAGAATTTTCGATAGGAAAGTTTTCTATTTTGGCTCAAATTAAAATAGCAAAGGAGTTAAATATTCCTTATATATATTTAGGCTATTGGATAAAAGATCATTTTTCTATGGGATATAAAGAAAAATATTCTCCATTTGAAATTTTGAAAAATAGACCTAATTTGGACGAAAAACCTATCTGGGAAAAAGCAGAATTTTAAGTTTATAAATAATTTTTGGTAAATTTTATAATAATTTTATATAATATGAATTCTAAAAAATATGAGGAAAAAAAATGATTAAATTTTTAATACCATTTTTATTATGTACAACTATAATTTTTGCTGAATCGCAAGTAGATAATAATAAAAAAATAGAAGATACTATTCAAAAATCTTATAATCCAAATGTTGATTGTTTGATTTTAGAAGATGAGAATTCAATTATATGCAAATTTGAAGTAATAAAAGACGCTCAAAATGAACAAAAAATAATTATAAATTGGATTAATCCTAATGGTGAAATTTCAAGAACAAGAGAAATGCTAATCCCTGCTGGAGATAGTTCAGCTTATGATTTTAGGTATTTAGATGGTAGAGAAAGTGGTAAATGGGATTTTAAAATTCTTTATGGTGAAAAAGAGTATTCAACTTCATTTGAATTAAAATAATTATAAGGTTTGTTTGTATTTTTTGCAAACTTTAGATATACTAAAATACATAAAATATTTAAAGGTGAATTTATGCTAAGTGAAAATAGTTATGAAGAAATAATAGATGAATTAAGAAAAATAGTTAAACAAAAAGGGCTTAAATATACAGAGCAAAGAGAGATAGTTCTTAGTATTTTATTACATGCAAAAGGACACTTGACTGCAGAAGAAATTTACAATCAAATAAAAAAAGATTATCCAACATCAAATGTTGGAATAGCAACAGTTTATAGAGCGCTTAGTTTTCTTGAAGAGGTAGATTTGATAACTTCTATCACATTTGGAACTGAAGGAAAAAAATACGAAAGTAATTCAAAATCTCATCATGATCATTTGATTTGTACTCAATGTGCTAGAATTATAGAATTTGTTGATGAAGAAATTGAAAAAAGACAAGAAAAGATTGCAAAAAATAATAAGTTTAAAATTACAAGTCATACAATGCAATTGTATGGAATTTGTGAAAATTGTCAAAAGTAGTATATTTTAAATATACTACTTTTTATAAAATTTCTGATTTTATGCTATTCACCCAGTTTTCAATTCTTTCATTAGTTAAATCACTTTGATTATCTTCATCAATTACTAGACCAACAAAACTATCTTCAATTTGTGCTTTTGAAGCATCATGGTAATATCCTTCTGTTGAAGTAAAACCAATAATTTTCGCATTAGATGTTTTAATTTGTTCATAAATAATTCCCATAGCACTTGCAAATTCATCACTATAACTTTCTTGATCGCCTAATCCAAAAAGAGCTATTGTTTTATTAGATAAATCAAGTTTTAAAAAATCACTCCAAGCATCTTCCCAATCATCATTCAATTCTCCATCTCCCCAAGTTGAAGAACCAATAATTATTTTGTCATAGTTATTTATTTTTTCAATTTTTGTTCCTGATAAATCAAAAACTTCTATTTTTCCTAATTTTGAAGCTATTTTATTAGCCACTTCTTCACAGTTTCCTGTGCTACTTCCAAAAAATATTGCTGTTGCCATTTTAATTTTTCCTTTAATTAATTTTTAATAATTGATCTTAAAGAGTAAGGAATAGCTTTTATTTGATATTCTTTATTCTCAAGTTCTTTTACATAAACAGGAATCTGTTTTGTAAATTCATTGTTTTTTGGGTAAGCTAAGTATATTTGATAAAACTCACCTTTTTTTATAGATTTTATTGCACTTTCCAATTCACTTTGTATATTAGGTTTTTTAATTTCTATATCTTTCCAAGAGGTATAAATTTTTAATCCGATAAATTCATTTGATTTTATACAAATGGAATCACCTAAATCTATAACAGTTTTGTCATTATGAAGTTTTTTAATTTTTTTTAAAACAAATTCATGAAATAACAGATGCTTATCAATGAGTAATTGTAAACTATTTTCAATAAAACAAACTGAAATTAATTTTGCAATAGGTAGAAGTTTATTGTTTGAAATAAAAGAATTGTTTTTAGTATTTGAATCTAAATAATTGTTTATAATTTTTGTAGAATTAATACAAAATGTAAATTTTGTATTAATTCTTTTTTGTTTTCTAATAAAACTAATGGGAAGCATATTTTTTATTTTGTAAGTAAATGCTTGTTCTAAAGATAGATTTGACAACATCTTTTGTTCATATTTTGAGAAACTACAATAAGATTCTAAAATGTTATTGCTTAGATTTAAAAACAGTTGTCTTAATCTATTTTTAGAATTAAATTCATCAAAATCTTTAGGTAAATATTCTTTTTTCCCCGAGAAACCGATGAAATTATCTTCTAACATTCTAATTCCTTACCACAGTAATTAGCATAACATTGACTACAATCCTTTATACCCATAATTTTTACATATTCATCATAAACGCAAGATATAGATCTTTTTGCACAAATAAAAGGAATATTTTTCTTTTTAGCTTCATTTTTATACTTAAGCATAGTATTATGATTTAAAAAAGATGTAAGCATTACAATACAATCTGTGTCTTGAGGAACTTTTTTCTTTGGAGCTGACGATTTTTTTCTAGCATCCCAGTGATTTATAGTTTTTGCTCCTAAATTTGTGAGCATAGATGAAATTTGTGTTATTTGATCTCCACCGATAATTAAAACGCTCATTTAAAATCCTTTATTAACAAGTACAACCAGTTGGTTTTACTAAATCATTTTTATTTTTTATTTCATACATAAACATTACTTATCCTTACATATTGATAATCATTATTGAAGTTTATGAAAAACAAACTTAAAATAAGATTAATATCAAGAATAATTATCATAAAATATGAAAATATTTTGGAAAAAGAGGATTTTTGTATCAAAAGAGCAATTAACTAGGATCATTCCCAGTTAATTTAAAATTTAAACATCGATTTTCTTAAGTTCTTTAATAATTGCAGCTATATCTTGAGAGTAATCCCTTGCTTCTTTACTATTATATTTGAAGCCAGCATTATAACTTCCCCAAACTTTTGTCCAGTCATTTTTATGGATTTTTTGCCAGTACGTCAATTCAGCAATCGCATTTTTTGTAGCGAATTGAAAATCAGTAATAAGTTTTGATGCAAGAACATCTCTATTCCAAGCAGTATCAGTAATGTTATGTCTACTTAATACTGTTTTGATATTTGCCTGATAAAGTCCAAAATCATGTGTTTTGTCGTTTATCATGTATTGTCCAAGTTTTGATTCTTTTATAGCAATAGCCATTAAAGTATATCCAAGATCGTGTTCTTCACCTTTTTCTTTAATTTTTTTCAATGTTTCAAGTTGTTGTGATGTTAAATTTTGTATGTCGATTGCTGACGCAAATACATTAAAAATGAATAGAAAAATAAATAGAATAGTTTTCAATTTCAATGTTTTACTCCTTTTAATTTTTTATATAATTAATAAGAGTATATTTTATAATTGTGTAATAATTGTAGAGAAATTTTTAAAGAGTCGTATTTAAGCCTATATCAATATATCTCCTTACTTTTTTTATCTCTTCAATATCAAAAGTTGTTTCAATTTTATTTTTGTTATCATCTTTTATAACATTTCCAAATGGACTAATAATTGCACTTCCTTTTGCCATATTATCATCTGCACTATTACACGCAATTACAAAACATTGATTTACTAAAGCTAAAGCTTTAGAAATAGATTCATAATGGTCTTTTCTTTTTATTCCCCACATCGCAGGATTCAAGATAATATCTGCACCTTTTACTTTTTCCCAAAGTTTTGGAAATCTAAGTTCAAAGCATATTAAAGTTGCAATTTTTAGACCATTTATATTTATGATTTTAATATCTTCTAAATTTCCAGATTTGAAATGAGTTAATTCATCACCTAAGGGAAAAAGTTTAAATTTTGATTGAGTATGAATGATTTTTTGATTATGAAAAATATTTAGGGTATTGTAAAAGTTTTCATCTTTTTTTATAATAAGTGTTAGTGCAATAATTTTATTTGTAGATAATTCTTTTATCTCTTCTATGGCTTTTATTGAAAAAGATGAAGCTTCATCCATTCTATCATAAGAAAATCCACTCAAAGCTAATTCAGGAGCTAAAATTAAAGAGTTTTCTTCGCATGAATTTATTAATTCTTTTAAATTATCAAGATTTTCTTGAAAATTATTTGATGTTTTAATTTGTAGAGCTATTAATTTCATTTATTACCTCGTTTAAAATATTTTCAACAGCAACTTTATAACTAATAGCTGTTGCGTAGCTTGTAGCTTCATATTTTGTAACTATTACAGAATTTGTGTTTGAAGCACGAATCAAAGCAAAACCATACTCAAAGTTTATTCTAAGGCCGTCTATTTTAACAATATCTTTGATTATTGGAAAACCTCTTTGAATAGTTTTTAATTTTTCATCAATTTTTTTTATGATTAAAAATTTATCTTTTTCATTTACATTTATTTCTATATTTGAACTTGTATAAACTTTTGGAAGTTTATCTAGTTCAATATCTAGATTTATTCCTTCATACAAAAGTTCTATTACTCTAAATGTTGCATAAATTGCATCATCATACCCATAATATCTATCATTGAAGAATATATGTCCTGAAACTTCAGCTGCTAAATCAGCATTTAATTCTTTTAGTTTTAGTCTTAAATTTGAATAACCAGTTTTATTCATAATTGTTTTTGCTTCATGATTTAACTCTTCAAAAATATTTTGTGAATATGTAACTTCTCCAATGATTACTGGATTTTTCATAGTTTTTGAAAAAAGTAGGGCTAACATATCGCCTTTTATATTATATTTTTGAGTTAAAACTGCAATTCTATCTGCATCACCATCATAGGCAAAACCTAAATTGTAATCATCAATTAATAGAGCTTTTAAATCTTCTAGATTTTTTTCATTTGTTGGGTCTGGATGATGATTTGGAAACTCTCCATCTGGATTTAGATGAATTCCTTTATAATTTAGATTTAATTTATCTAAAATGTCACATAAAACAGTGTTTGCAACACCATTTCCACAATCAACAATAAAAGGAATTTTAAAATCTTTTAGATGTGAAAACTGATTAACCATAAAATCTATATATAAATTTTTAGCATCAAGTTCAAAAAAAGAAAAATTATCTGGAATTTGTATATTTGGATTTTTTGCTATTTCTTCATATAAAGAGATTAGTTCATCACCAAAAAATGGTTCATTATTTATAGTGATTTTAAAACCATTATATTTTTTGGCATTATGACTTCCTGTAATCATAATTGAAGCAGTTGGTTTTATTTTTTCATTATTTATATTAAATTCTTGAAAAGAGGCAAAATAGTTTACTCCAGTTGCAACTAGTCCAATATTTAAAACTTTGCAATTTGATAGATTAAGTCCTGAAATCAAGCCATCAAAAAGCATTTGTGAGTGAGTTCTTACATCATAACCAACAACAATATATGGTTTTGATACTTTTTCTTTTATATGAACTCCTAAATAATAACCAATTAATTTAGCTGTTTCATAGGTTAAATCCTCATTTACAATACCACGAATATCATATTGTCTAAAAATTGTTTTATTTATCATTTAATCTGTCTAAATATTTTTTCATAGGCGGAATTTTAGCATAATCATATATAAGATATAATACAAAATGTTAAAAAATATAAATAAAAATATAAAAGTTTTATATGTTGAAGATGATGATATAGCAAGAGAAAATGGTATTGAATATTTAGAAAACTTTTTTGATACTATTTATGAAGCTTCAAATGCTATAACAGCATTACAACTTTATGAAAAATATAAACCACAAATTATTATAACAGATATTCAAATGCCAAAATTAAATGGTTTGGAGTTTGTAAAAAGAGTGCGCCAAATTGATAAAAAATGCCAAATAATAGTTATTACTGCATTTTGCGATAAAGATTATTTACTCCAAGCAATAGAGTTACAACTTGTTAAATATTTAGTAAAACCAGTAAATGAAAAAGATTTTGAAGAGGCTTTACTTTTATGTATAAAATCATTGGAAGAGGATATTTCAAATATCGTAAAATTTGATGAAACTTCATATTTTGATACTTTTAATAAAACTTTAGTTATTAAAAATGAACTTATTAAACTAAGAGCAAAAGAGATTTTATTTTTAGAACTGCTTATAAAAAATAAAAATAGATATGTTACATACGAGGAAATTGAGTCTTATATTTGGTCTGATAGTGTGATGACAAAAGATGCTTTAAAGACTTTAGTTAAAAATGTTAAAACAAAACTTCAAAAAGATATGATAGAAAATCTTACAAATAGTGGGTATAAAATTGGAATTTGATATAAACCAGATTATATTTTATGGTATAACTTTTGGTATTTTAATAATGACAATAGCATATACCTTAATTAGATATATATATTCAAAAGAGATATTTTATATAAGTTATTGTTTTATGCAAATTTTTTCTTTGTTTTATATAGTTGCATATAGTAAGTTATACCAAATTAGTTATTTTGTTCAAGAATTTTCTTTAGTTTTAGCTTCTGTTTTTGCAGTAATTTTTGCAGTAAATTATTATGAAGGAAAATTTTTACCAAAAGTTTCAAACTATAAAGAGTTGATTTTAAATACATTTTTATTAAATGTTGTGATTCTAACAGCTTTTTATCACTATATTTTATTTGAATATTTACCTTATACTATTATTTATGCAATTTTATTTATTTCAATAATTTTTAATTTAAAACAAGGTTTTAAACCGACACTTATTTATGTAATAGGTTGGTCAGTATTTTGTATAGTTCTTTTTATTTTTGATTTTAAAAATAGATATATTGGCTTGGGATATTTTGATTTAGTTTTAGTTGTATTTGCTCTTGAAGCGATGCTTTTTACAATCTCAATAGCATATAAATATAATGATTTAAAAAAACAAAATAAAGAGTTTGAAAAGATGATTTTACAACAATCAAAGTTTGTAAAATCAGGTGAAATGATAGCAAATATAACTCATCAATTTAGGCAACCACTAAATAATATTTCATATATTTTGATAAATCTAAAAAAGAGATTTGAAAGTGAAAAATTAGACAAGATTTTTTTTGATAAAAAGGTAAATCAAGCAAATGAACAGGTGAGTTTTTTATCAAAAACAATAGATGATTTTAAAGAGTTTTATTTACAAGAGAAAGAAAAAGATGATTTTTTAGTAAAAGACTCAATCCAAAATGCTCTTACAATTTTAAATCCTGACTTACAAAAAGATAATATAAATTTGAATCTAAGATTTGAGACTTTCGAAGATATAAAAATCTTTGGAGTTAAAAATGAGTTGTCTCAAGTTATTTTATCTTTGATTTCAAATTCAATAGATGCTTTAAAAAATAGACATAATCCAAAAATATCTATAAATGTAGTATCTTCAAGTGCTGAGGTTATAATAGAAATTTTAGATAATGCAGGTGGAATAAAAGCAAAAAATCTAAAAAAAATATTTGAACCATATTTTTCTACAAAAGAAGAAGGAACTGGAATAGGGCTTTATTTATCAAAAATCATAATTGAAGAGAGTTTTGGCGGAAAGTTACAAGTTCAAAATATAAAAGATGGAGCTAAATTCTCCATCTTTATAGAAAAAGCTATTTAAAAAAAATTATTATATTTTTTTGTTATACTTCTAAAGTGATAATTGATTTCAAAATATCAAAGGCAAATTAAATATGGATTTATTGACTAAAGAATGTGAAGTATGTGGAACAAAAATTAGTAAACTAAAGAATTGGTATAGGCTAGCTTTTACAAATGAAATAAAATGTTCTAATTGTGGAAGTAGATATCGACTTTCAAAATGGTTAGAATTTATTTTTTCATTTCCTACTGGTGGGGCTGGTTTAATGACGTTGTTATTTTTTATAGTGTTGTTTTTTATATATGATATAGGAATGTACTATAAATTTCTTTGGTTTGAGTTTATAATTTATTCATTAATAATAAGTTTATTATTAAAGTTATTAATTATGTTATTTCTCCCATTAAAATTAATTAAATCTAAAAAAGAGTCAAAAAATGAGCAAAAATGAGACTTTTTTTAAATGTGAATTGAAATTTTTTAGTATATTAATCTTAGGGCTTTTTTTATTAAATTCTGTAGCAATGCTTTTACAATACTTATTTAATATAGGATTATTTATTTCTATTGTTATTAGTATGATAGCACTATTTTTTTACATAATATATTTTTTATATTTAGTTATAAAAGTAAAAATATTTGATGCTAAATATGAGTGCCAAGATTTAAAACAAAGACTTAGTGGGTGGCTTTCAAGTTTAATATAATAAATATAATATGGAAGATTTCCATATTATATTTTTAAGGTTTTGAAAAAATCAGTTTTCTTATAACTTTAAAATCTTTTTCTTGAGAATAAATCTCTATGAAAATAGGTATATTTTTTGTTTTTATATTGTTTAAATCATTAACACTTTCTATAATTAATACTTTTTTAGCTCTTTTTCCAGCTTCAAGTGAAAACTTCTCAAATCTTTTTATTTTGAAGTTATCATCATTTAGTTTTATGTCAAAAGTCAAAGTTTCATCTTGAGTATTATGAACACCTAATATATAGTTATTTACTATTTTTTTATCTTCAGTTACTTTATAAAGTTCAGTTGTTTTATTTATATTTACTAAGAAATTTTCTTTTTCAAGAGAAAAATAAAATGCTAGAAAAATACATAAAAATAGTGAAACAAAATATGTAGTATTTCTTTTTGTAAAAATAGATACTTTTTGTTTATTTATAACTTTATTTGTACTTCCCCAGTTAATTAAGCTTGGTTTTCCTAGTTTTCCCATAACAGTTGAACAAGCATCACTACATTCAAGACAATTTATACATTCAACTTGTAAACCTTTTCTTATATCAATATGTGTTGGACATATTTTTACACAAGCTTCACAAGTTGTACACTCTTCGTTATTTGACCACTCTTTTTCTTTAAATATTGATTTAATACCACCTTGATAAACTTTTCCACCACGATTAAAATTGTAAGTTACTTGTTTTGTATTATCATCATATAAAACAGATTGAATTCTTGAATAAGGACAAACATAAACACAAAAATTCTCTTTCATAAAAACGATATCATAAACTAAAAATAGTGCAACACTTATAATAAATAAAATCATAAAACTATGTTCAAAAGGTTCTTGCAAATAAAGAAAAAAATCTTCTGGTGGAACAAAATAAAGCATAAAGTTCGATGATATAACTAAAGTAATAATCAACCATAAAAATAAAGAAATATATTTTTTAAATTGATTTGATTTTTTTGAATAATCTATATCTTTTTGTTTATTTTTGATTCTTCTTAAATCTAGAATTGTACTTTCGATTAAATCTCTATAAATTACTCTAAAAATAGTTTGAGGACATGCCCATCCACACCAAATTCTTCCTAACATTGAAGTCATTGCAAATATACCAATGAATAAAAACATTAGTAAAAATGGCATAACATAAAGTTCACTTACATTAAAAACAATTCCTAGAAAGTGAAATTGTAATCTTTCAAATGATAATAATAGAAGATGATTATCATTTATTGTAATAAATGGTGAAAATAGTACAAAAATGGTAATTAAAATATAAACTAAGTATCTTCTTTTCGAATAAGACATAAAAACTCCTTTTATTTTTTTGTATTTTAAATAAAAAAAGTGTTCATTTGGTGGTATAAAATATATTGCTTATTTTTATTATTATTTGTATAATTTTATAAGTTTAATTAAGGAAAAAGTGTGAAGAAGGTTAATTTTTGTTTTTTATTTTTGTTAGTGGGATTTACTCAGTTATTTGCAGGAAATAGATATGAGATAAAATCAGGAATTGTTGAATATGAAATTGTTGGAGATAATGGTAAAGCAAATGGTAGCATAAATGGCTCAAGTAAGCTTATTTTTAAGGATTTCGGTAATGTTGAGTTAATAGATGAAAAAACTACTCAAATTATTGCAGGAGAACAAGAAACGGAAAGAACTATTTCAAAAATAGTTAAAGATACTTTATATACAGCTGATTTTGATGATGAAATGATTTATTCTCAAAAGTTAGTTTTAGATGAAGATAATCCTGTACAAAATATAAAAAATCGTGATACTTTTACTCAAATGGGTGCAAAGTATTTAGGAACAGAAACTATTTTAGGATATAAATGTGATGTTTGGCAACTTGGTGAAAATAAAATCTGGGTTTACAATAGTGTTCCTTTAAAACAAATAAGTAAGTCTTTAGGTGTTGTACAAATGCAAATGGCAAAAAGTGCAACTTTTAATATTGATATAAAAGATGATAAATTTAAACTTCCAAATTTTCCAGTACAAAAAATAGAAGCAATTATTGGTGGTGGAGAAGATGAAGCAGAATATGCAAATCCTGTAAAAAGATAATAGCTTGAGAAAAACTCAAGCTATTTTATTAAACTAGTTTTTTATTTTCTTTTGTAAGAATGTAGGCAACTATTATAAATGAAACAGCACCTAAGAATGTATTAGAAAGAATAGTTGAAGCTACTGCGAAGAATAGAGCAACTAAACTTGTTTTTTTAGTATTTACAACTAAAGCTATTATTGAAATAATCAGCGATACAAAACCAACATAACCAAAATATATCGAGTGTCCCATAAAGTCTTTTATTCCACAAGCTATTCCTTTTGAATCAATATTACAAGCATTTGCTAAAGCTTTATTTGAAACAAATCCTATTTTAAATAGATAAACACCAATTGCAAAAATTAAAGTATAAACTACAATCTCTTTTAAATCTGTGATTTTAATCTCT
This sequence comes from Arcobacter lacus, assembly GCF_003063295.1. Classification (NCBI taxonomy): domain Bacteria; kingdom Pseudomonadati; phylum Campylobacterota; class Epsilonproteobacteria; order Campylobacterales; family Arcobacteraceae; genus Arcobacter; species Arcobacter lacus. The sequence goes on along the minus strand of NZ_MUXF01000019.1, from coordinate 423,937 downwards.
TTTGTTGTACCTTTGTATAGGATAAACGCAAAAATTAAAGATAAAATAACCCAAATATTTGAAAAAATATTTAAAGAAGTTTCGTTATAGAAAACTATAATTGTATTTATAACTAAAACTAAAGATAAAAGTTTTTCAAATTTACCAAATTGAAGTTGGCTGAATCTTGAAATATATAACCATAAAAATGAAACAGCTAAGATTACAAATCCATAAATTTCAAAGTTTTCATATCTTCCGTTAAATGCTAAATTTGTAGTCATAATAAATGCAAAGAATGCCGATGCATAAAAGAACATTGAAGGAATTACATCACTTTGTTTTTTTCTTAAGATGTATGCTAACATAAAATAATATACGAAAATTTGAGTTCCAAGAAGTAAAATTGCCCAAATAAACTCAAAGAAGTTTCTCGTTATTACATGATATTGTTCAACTTGAAGCATAAATAAAATAGCAAAAATAGTATTTATAATAGTAAAAGTAGCTATTTTTGTCATTGAAAATACTTTTTTTCTTAACATTGTATAAGAGAAAGCTAATACTAAAAATAGTGAACCAAATGCTAAATATGTATAATTTGGGAAGTTTGAAACATCACCTTTAAATACACTTTTATCTCCTCTATCTTTGTCAAATAATCCCCAGAATCCACCAACAGCACCTTCATTTACTCTTTTCCAAGGTTGATCAACTGCTTCAATTATATTGTAATTCCAGTTTTTTTCTTCAGCTAATTTTACAAAATCTCTTACAAACATAGCTTGATTTATTTTACTAGGCATAGCATCTTCTCTTGCTCTTCCTTCGCTTGGCCAACCTGTCTCCCCAATTAGAATATTTGAAGTTCCTAACTCTTTTTCAACTTCCATTCTTACATTTGCTAAGTGTTCTATTGAATCATGTATATTTTGTGGATCATCTTCCCAATAAGGTAAAATATGAATAGTTACAAAATCAGTAACTTCTTTGATTTTTGGATATTTAAGCCAATATTCCCAAACATCAGCATAAGTTACAGGAGTATCAGGAAGTGCAGTTTTTACTTCAACTATAAAATCGTGAAGTCTTTGCTCAGAAGAATCACCTCTTAATAAAACTTCATTTCCTACAATTACTGCTTTTACAATGTCTTTGTATTCAGTTGCAAGTTGGATTAAAGTATCTATTTCTTTTCTTGCATCTTTATCACTTTTTCCTATCCATGCACCCATTAACATTTGCATATTTAACTCTTTTGCAACTTTAGGAATAAGTTCTAATCCAACAGTAGAATAAGTTCTAATACAATTTGTATACTTAGAAAAAAGTTCTAAATCTTTTCTAATATTTTCTTCTTTTAGAACTAAACCTTTCTCAAAAGAGTATGGTGATTCATCTTTTGTAAATGGAGCATAAGAGACACATTGAAGTTTAGAAAAAGATTTTGAAGAGTCATCTTTTAATATAACTTTTGTACCTACATAATGCCAAAAAAACAGCACTGATAGTGCACTTAAAAATGTTAAAAAAACCTTATTTCTCATCATTATCCTTTTCTTACTTGACCTTGTCCGTAGATTTTGTATTTGAATGTCGTTAAATCTTCTATTCCCATAGGACCTCTTGAATGAAGTTTATTTGTAGAAATGCCAACTTCAGCTCCAAGTCCAAACTCTCCACCATCTGTAAATCTTGTACTAGCATTTGCATAAACACAAGCAGCATCAACTTCACTTAAAAATTTATTTATTGTCGTGTAGTTTTCACTTAAGATTGATTCAGAGTGTCCAGAACCATGTCTTTGAATATGTGTGATTGCTTCATCAACATTTGCTACAATTTTTATGTTTAAAACGTTTGCTAAATATTCTGTATCAAAATCTTCTAATGTTGCAGGAATTGCGTTTATGTGTTGTAAAGTTTCAGGGCAACCTTTTAAGATTGTTCCGTGAAGACTAAGAGTTTCAACTAAACCACTTAAAATTAATGCTGCAATATTTGTATGAATTAATAAAGTTTCTATTGAGTTACAAGCACTTGGTTTTTGGCATTTTGCATTTACAACAATGTCAAATATTTTTGTAATATTCGCATCTTGGTCTATAAAAATATGACAAATTCCTTTATCGTGTTTAATTACTGGAATTGATGAGTTTTCACTCACAAATCTAATAAGTGCTTCTCCACCTCTTGGAACAATTAAATCTACATATTTGTCCTGTTTTATTAGTTTTGCAACACCTTCTCTACTTGAATCAGGAAGTAATGAAATAGCATATTCAGGAAGATTGTTTTTTCTTAGTACTTCTCTTAAAATTGTAGCTATTGCTTTGTTTGAGTTTTCAGCTTCTTTTCCACCTTTTAAAACACAAACATTTCCACTTTTAAAACAAAGTGCAGCAGTATCACTTGTAACATTTGGACGGCTTTCATAAATGATTCCAATTACTCCAATAGGAATAGATACTTTTTGAATATTTAAACCATCTTTTGTAACCCAACCATCTAAAATTTTACCTAAAGGGTCTTGTTGTGATGCAATTTGTCTAATTGCAATTGCCATATCTTGAATTCGTTTTTCTGTTAGAAGAAGTCTATCTTGTAAGGCTTCATTTAAGTTATTTACTCTTGCTTCATCCATATCTTTTTGATTGTGAGAGAGAATGAAAGAAGAGTGTTCTATTAAAGCATCTGCCATTTCATTTAGAACTCTATTTTTTTGTGCAGAGCCTAGATTTGCAATAATTCGACTACTGTTTTTAGCCTCTTGTAAAAACTCTTGCATAAGCTTTCCTATATTAAAATAAATTATTTTCGCGTAATATACTAAAATAAGGCTTTGTTACGGCTTTTATAATTTAATTTAAAATATGATTTATTGGACCATTACCATTACCTAAATTTGGTGCGTGTTTTATTGCTTCATAGATATATTTTTTTGCTATTTTTATTGAATTTTCTAAGGTTTCACCTTTTGCAATAAGAGAAGCAATACTTGCACTAAAACTACAACCTGTTCCATGAGTATTTTCTTCATTTGCTCTAGGACTTTCAAAATTTATAATTGTTCCATCTTTTTTTAATAAAATATCTACTGTTTTATTTTTATCTTCAACCATATTTTTAAATAAAATATTTGTTGGTATATGTTTTATGTTTTTTATATCATCTATTGAGTTTACATCAAAAAATAGTTTTGCTTCATATTTATTTGGAGTTATTACAAAAGCATATTTAAAAAGTGTTTTTAATGTTTCAACTGCTTCATCATCAATAAGTTTAGAACCAGCTCTTGAAATAGCAACAGGATCTAAAACAATAGGAATATATAAAGGTTTTATACAATCAAGAACTTTTAAAATAAGCTCTTTTGAACCTAACATCCCGATTTTTATAGCATTTACTTTAAAATCTTCTAAAACGCTAGATATTTGTTCTTGTACAAAACTAGGTTTTAAAACTTCTACATTTGTAACTCCAAGAGTATTTTGTACAGTTATTGCTGTTATTGCTGTTGTCATAAAAATTCCATGATAAAATCCACTTTTTATGTCAGCTTGAATACCAGCACCTCCACCACTATCACTTCCTGCTATTGTTAAAACAACTTTCATTTTTTAAACCTTTATTTACAAATACCACTATCTTTTAGCATTTCTTGGATTTTTTTACATCGATTATTATCAATGTAGAGATTTAACCATGATTCTACCCAATAAGGAATATTTCTTCCATTATTTCCCCAAGAGTTTACGCTTTGATATTTTAAGCCTAAATATTCTGAAAAAGTGCGTTTATTGAAATTCGCTTTTTTTAGTAACAATTTAAAATTTTCTTTATCCATTAGTATCCTAGAAAATAAATATCCAAAAGTATATCATAATATATTAAAAAGTATATAAAAGTATATATAATTAAGAAAAGTATTAGTTGAATTTTTGTAAAATATTTATATATAAAAATAAGGATTTAAAATGAAAGTAAAAGCAATTTTAAGTAGTGGAAGATTTAGAATTTTTAATGTTTTCAAATTTGAAGATCTAAAAGCTATAACAACTCTTTATCCAAGATGGGAATATATGTCATAAATTTTTTTATGTTAGAATAAATAAAACTTAACTGGAAAAAATATGGGAATAAAAGATAAATTAAAAGAAAATTCAAATAAATTAATAAATATTGCAAGTGAAAATGCAACAAAAGCTTTTGATTATCCTAAAATAAAAAGCCAGCAATTAAAAGATGCAATAAATTTAAAAATTAGAGAAAAAGCAATTCTTTCAACAAAAGCTAGATTAATAGAAAATCATAAAACTTTTGATGATTTTAGTGATGAAGATTTAGAAATAATTATTGCAGATGAAGAGAGAAAAATTATAGATGACTTGAAAACAAAATCTTTAGTTGTTGCTCTTGCAGCTCTTGGTTTAAACTTTTTTGTTTAGGATTTTGTGATGTTTAAACAAGTAAAATCTGCTGTTTTTTGGTACTACTTATATAAGTTTAGAAAAAGAGTTACTTTAATATTCTTGCTTTTAATTATCGTACTTTTTGCAAATGTGATTTATGCAGATATTGTAGAATACTTAAAATTAAAAGAAAAACTTGAATACCTAGAAATAGCTTTACTTTCAAAATGGTTAATCATAATATTTAATATTGGTATTTCTATATATCTTATTTTGACTTTGTTTAAAAAAGAGGAAACTGGAAGTAGTAAAAAAGAAAAAATAGTAGAAAAAGAAACTATCAAAAAAGAAAAATTCACTCAAAGAGAAAAAGAGTTTTTAAATAAAAAAACTATTCGTTCAAAAGCTGATATTTTATTGGATAAATAATTTAGATATATTTTAAGAATAAAGTCTTATTAATGGTGCGGTTAGCGAGACTTGAACTCGCACAGCTGTTGCCACTACCACCTCAAGATAGCGTGTCTACCATTCCACCATAACCGCATAAATATTGAAATTTTACAAATAAATCTTTTAAAAAAAATTTAGAATATAAAAAAGGGTTGAGAAGATAACCTCTCAACCCTTTTAGGTTTTATTAAATCTGTTGATTTAAGATTACCCTAAAAATGGATTTGCATATAATGCAATCATAGCTACAACAAGTGCATAAATAACTTGTGCTTCGATCATCGCTAAAGCAATGAACATTGTAGTCATTAATTTTCCACCTAAACCTGGGTTTCTAGCAGTACCAGCAATAGTTGCAGCAGCAGTATTACCCATACCAATAGCACCACCAAGTGCAGCAAGACCTAATCCAATTCCAGCAGCAACAACAGAGTATGCTTTTAAAGTTTCATTTACAACAGCTTCGTCAGCAGCGAAAGCGATACCAGCAATAGCTAGCATTAAAAGAACGATTTTTTTCATTTCTTTTTCCTTTATATAATTTAAACAAAGTCTGTTCGGCTTGCGTATCCCTACTAAATACTTTGATGGGCAATATTATAAAGAAGTAAAACTAAAAATAAGCTAAAATTTATAATCTAAGTTATTTTAAAAACTTTTTGTTATAATCAACAATAGAAAGAAAGGCTTATTATGAAAAAATCAATTTTAATTATAACTTTTTTGATTGCAATTGTCGTTGTGTCTGTTTATGGTATTTTATTTACGAAAAAAGGAAATGAATTTGTTGCATCTTATCTAGAAAATAGGGTGAATGAAGAACAAAAAGATTTAAATTTTAAAATAAATAATTTTATTTTGACAACAAAAAAAGTTGATTTTGAAGCAACACTCAATGAAAACTCTTACATAAATATCTCTGGTGATTTATCAATTTTTAAAAAAAATGTAGATTTAAAATATGATGTAAAAATAGTAGATTTATCAATTTTTAAAAATCTAATAAATGAAGATTTGAAAGGAACATTTTTTACAAATGGAATTTTTAAAGGCAATGAAACTGAATCAATAATTCAAGGGTTTTCAGATATTGCAAGTGGACAAACAAAATATTATATGAATTTAGTTGATTTTAAATTAAAAGATATTTATTTAGATTTGAAAGATGCAAAAATTGATGAATTATTAGCCATTATAAATAAACCAATATATGCTATTGGAAGTTTAAATTTAAATGCAAATATAAAAAATATTAATAGAGATAGTTTAGATGGATTATTAGTTGCAAATGTTTCAAAAGGTTTATTAAATAATGATATTTTCAATAAAGAATTTAATCAAAAAATAAATACAAAGATTAGTTTTGACGGTGATTTAAATGCTTCTTTGTTAGGTAATATTGTTGAAATAAAATCAGAAGTTATAAGTTCTATTGCTAATATTTTTTTCAATAAAGTTTTAATTGATATTGAAAAAAATACATTACAAAGTGATTATAAAATTGATGTAAAAAATTTATCAAAATTAGAAGGTTTAATTGGAAAAAAACTTCAAGGAGAATTTTTAACAGCAGGAAATATTTTAAAAGAGGATAAAAATATATCAATTGATGGAAGTAGTGATGTATTAGATGGTTTGTTTACTTATAAGCTTAAAATCAAAGATTCTACAATTCAAAATATAAATTTAAAAATAGAAAAAGCAAAATTAGAAAAAATATTTTTTATGTTAAGTGAACCTGTTTATGCTGTTGGAAACTTTGAATTCAATAGTGATATAAAAAATTGTGATTTAAAAGAACTTGATGGAAATTCAATTATAAAAATATCAGATGCAAAAATTATAAATGAAGTTGTAAATACTGTTTTTAAAAAAGATTTAAAAGATACTATTACTTTTGAAAGTGAAATTAAAAGTTCTTATCTTCCAAATCAGATAATATCTCAAATAAATATAAATTCTAATATTGCAGAAGCAAATATGCAAAAAGCAGTTTATGATTTTGAAAAAAACAGCTTTTATAGTGATTACAATTTAAATATTTTAAATTTAGAAACTTTAGAAAGTTTTACTAAAATGAAAATGCGTGGAATACTTGAGTTAAATGGAATTATTGAAGTTAATGATAATTTTCTTAAGGTTAATGGAAATTCTGATATAGCAAGTGGACAAATGAATTTTAATTTGATAAATGATGATTTATCTTTAAATTTAAATGATGCAAATTTAAAAGAAATTTCTTATATTTTATTTCAACCTGAGATTTTTGATTCAAAAACTAATTTAGATTTGAAATATAATTTGCTTGATAAAAAAGGTACTTTAAGTGCTAATCTATTAAATGGAAGATTTTTACCAAATAACTTTTCAAATGTTGTAAATCAGTTGACAAAATATGATTTAACAAAAGATATTTATGAAACAGCAGTTTTAAGTAGTAGAATCGATGATAAAAAGTTTATATCAGATTTATCAATGAAAAATAAAAATAATCAAATAGAAATAAATGAATCTTTACTTGATTTTGAAAAAAATTTTATAGATACAAAAGTTGATACAAAAATTAAAGATAACAGATTTTTAATTTTAGTAAAAGGAGATATGAATAAACCAAATATAACTTTAGATATAAAAAACTTTTTAAAAAAGAAAATAGAAAATAATAAAGATAAAATAGAAGAAAAATTGAATAAAGTTCTTAAAAATAAAGATAGTGAAGAAACTAAAGAGTTAATAAAAAATATAAAATCACTTTTCTAATTAATATGATAATTATTATCGGTTTTAAGAGAAATTGAAGTTTTTTTTTGCTTTAATTTTAGATGAAAATAATCAATATTAAAAAAGGAAAAGTTTATGATTAAAAGTACAAAAAAAATTTTATTATCTGTTTCTGTTGTAGCATCACTTGCTCTTACTTCTTACGCAGCAACAAATAATAATGAATCAAAAAAAGTTGAAGTTTCAAAACAAGCTTCTATTTTAGAAGCTTATGCAAATATCGCTCTAGATAATTATACAAATGCTTTAAAAGATGCAAAAAGTTTAAAAGTAGCTATTGACAAATTTGCAAAGAAACCAACACAAGAAAATTTTGATGCTGCAAAAAAAGCTTGGTTAGAATCAAGAGAATCATATGGTTCAACTGAGATTTTCAGATTATCAAATGGACCAATTGATGCTGAAGAGGGATGGGTTTCTGATGCTTATGGTGCATTAGAAGGACAAATTAATGCTTGGCCTTTAGATGAAAATATGATTGATTATACTATAGATGCAGAAGGAAAATTAACTTCTGGAAATATTATCGATACTGTTGGAAAATTTAATCCAGGTGGTGAAGATTCAAAAGAAGTTGATGTAACAAAAATCACAGTTGAATCTTTAACAGATTTAAATGAAAATGGTGGAGAAGCAAATGTTTCTACTGGTTACCATGCAATTGAGTTTTTATTATGGGGACAAGATCAAGATTATGCAAACTTTATGGATGATAATGTTACAAAAGGTGCAATGGTAGCAGGACAAAGACCGTTAAGTGATTTTACAACAGATAAAAATGCACAAAGAAGATTAGCTTATTTAAAAGCAAGTTCTGAAAAATTAGTTGAAGATTTAGAAATTGTTGCAAGTGCTTGGAAAAAAGAAGTAAAAGGAAATCAAGGTCTTTATCAAGCAGCACTTTTAGGTAAATTAAAAGGAAAAGATAAAGAGAAAAATATTGATCAAAAAGAGGCATTAAAACAAATTATTGCAGGAATGGGTGTATTTATTAAATCAGAACTTGCAAATGAAAGAATTGCTGTTGCAGTATTAACTCCAAGTGAAGAAGATGAGCACTCTTGTTTTTCTGATAATACTCATAGGGATATAGTTAAAAATTATGAAGGTTTTAAAAATGTTTTAACTGCAACTTATAATGGTAAAAAATATGGAAAGTCTTTATTTGATGCTGTTGATGCTGAAACAAAAGATAGAATAGAAAAACTGATGTCTTCTATTGAAGAAAAAATTGAAAGTATTGATAAAATCGCTAAAACAGAAGCTCACTTTGATTATCAAATTAGACCTGACAATGAACAATCAAAAGTTATAGTTAAACTTAAAAATGAAATGAGAAAACTTGGTGATGAAATGGTTAATGTTGCTTCAGCAAATGGAATTAATTTAAGTACAGATGATGTTACAGATCCAGAAGAAACAAAAATTTAATAACAATTTTTTAAAAAAAGTTGTTTTGATAAAAAGCCTTGTAGCTATTTTAGCTACAGGGCTTTTTGCAGTTAATAGCAATAGTAATTTTTTATCAACAAATAAAAATAGTTCATTACTTACAATTCCTCAAAAAGGGTTAAATAATGAGCAATATGATAAGTTTATGTTAGGAAGAAGTTTTTTTTCTATACCTTGGGTTGAAGCACCGAGTATTACAACTGCGAGAGATGGATTAGGACCACTTTTTAATGCAAATAGTTGTATTAGCTGTCATCCAAAAAATGGAAGAGGAACTTTATTTTCAAAAGATAAATTTCCTTCAAGAGCTTTAATAGCAAGATTATCTATAAAATCAAATGATAGTTTAGAGCATAAAGAATTTTTGAAATATCAAGGTTTTGTACCTGAACCAGTTTATGGAAATCAATTGGCAATTAATGGTATATTTGGAGTTGATTTTGAAGGAAAGGTTAATATTGATTTTGAAGAAAAAGAAATTATTTTTCCAGATGGAGAAAAGCAAATATTACTTAAACCAAAATATAATTTGACAGATTTGAATTATGGTGATTTACATAAAGATTCAAATGTATCATATAGAATTGCACAAACTTTAAATGGAATGGGATTAATTGCTTTAATTTCAGACGAAGATATTTTAGCAAATGAAGATATAGAGGATAAAGATGGAGATGGAATTTCAGGTCGAGCTAATTGGGTTTATTCAAAAATAACAAAAAAAACTGAATTAGGAAAATATACTTGGAAAGCAAGTGTTGCATTCTTAAAAGAACAAATAGCAAATGCAGCTTCAAATGATATTGGATTGACAACTTCAATTAATCCTAATGAAAACTGTACAAATTTTGAAGAAGCATGTAACAATGCTCCAAAAGCAAAAGATAGTATTGATTTACCAGATGAAAGATTAGATGCGATTGCTTTTTATTTGAAAAATATAAAAAGTTATGTTCCAAAAAATACAAAAGAATATAATGAAGGATTAGCTTTATTTGAAGCTATTTCTTGTTCAAAATGTCATATAATAAGTTTTGAAACAAAAGAAGGTTTTAAAGTTTCACCATATTCTGATTTTTTACTTCATGATATGGGGGAAGATTTAGCTGATGGAAGAGTTGAATTTTTAGCTTCACAAAGTGAATGGAGAACAGCTCCTTTATGGGGATTAGCTTTACATAAAAAAATAAATAAAGAAAATCCGAGGCTTTTACATGATGGAAGAGCTAGAAGTTATCAAGAAGCGATTTTATGGCATGGTGGTGAAGCTCAAAATAGTAAAGAAAACTATATGAATTTACCGAAAGAAAAAAGAGAAAAATTGATTAGATTTTTGGAGGAATTATGATAAAAAAGTTTTTATTTTTAATGTTTTTTAGTGTTGCAATGTTTGCGCAAGATAGCGCTCTTTTTAATATTGTTAAAAATGTGTCTATTCCAGATGTTGAAGTAGCAATTAAAGATGCAAAAGCTTTAAAAGCAGATTATAGTGATCAAAATTTTACAAAATTTATAAAAGACTGGAAAAAAGTTGAAGCACTATATTTTGCAGGTGAACTAGATGATGAATATTTAGATACACCAAGATATATTGATGTTTTTAATAACTTAAAAGAAGATTTAAATTCACAAATGCAAAGAGTGATTGACTCAAATGATGATCCTAAAAAAGCACTATTTAAAAATTCATTTAAAACAGTAAATGCTTTAGAATATGTTTTATATAGTGAGAAAACGATTACTACAAGAAAAAAAGAGATTGCTGGTGTTATTATTGATTCATTAATTTCAAAATTAGAAGATATAAAAGGTGCTTATGAAGAGTTTTTAACTTCTAAACCAAAAGATGAGAAATTTGATACTGCAATAGTTATTAATACTTTAATTGCAAGTACTTATAGATTAAAAGAGTGGAGAATTGGTAATGCAAGTGGTTCTTCTGCAAAATTCAAGAATGATCCAAATAACAGTAGAGCAGAGTATTTTCTAAGTCAAAATTCTTTTGCAGCAATTGATGCTATTTTAGATGCGCAAAAAGAGATTTTAGAAGATAAAAACTATTATAATTTTGCTTCTTTATCTAAAAAGCTTAATGCACAAAAAGAGTTAAAAGTAGCTCTTGATAAAATAATTGAAACAAAAGAAAAATTATCAAAATTAAAAAAAGATGATTTTTCAAAAGCACAAGATTTATTTGAAAGTGCGAGAGCTTTACACAATGCTTACTATTTATCTTTAATTGACAAATTAGGTCTAAAAGCAAATGTTTTAGATGCCGATGGAGATTAATTAAAAAATGAATGATTTTTTTGCACTTGAATATGTAATAAATCCAAGTAAAAGAATATTTTGGATTTATATAATTAGTTCTATATTTTTGGCAATTGTATATTTTTATGTTACTAAAAAAAATAGTAGATTAATCACCTCTTCAAAATTGTGGTTACATCCAAGTGCAAAATTAGATTATTACTACTTTTTTTTATCTTATTTTATAAATATATTTTTACTGGTACCTTTTATTATAAGTGCAAAAACTGTTGCTTTATATATAAATAAAGAGTTATATTTTTATTTTGATTATTATGATAATACTTTTTTTAGTTATAAACAGATAGTTCTAATGTACACAATTTCTATATTTGTTATAAGTGATTTTACAAGATATTGGCTTCATAGATTTTTGCATACAATACCATTTTTATGGGAGTTTCACAAAGTTCACCATAGTGCAAAAGTTTTAACACCAATAACATTTTATAGAGTTCATCCTGTTGAGAATTTTCTTTTTGGACTTAGATATTCTTTAAGTGTTGGATTTGTAACTGGTATATTTATATATTTATTTGGTGCAAAAGTTGATATTTATATGGTTTTTGGAGTAAATATTTTTTTATTTATTTTTTCATTATTAGGTTCAAATCTTAGACATTCTCATATCCCATTGTCTTATGGAAGAATTGTAGAAAAATGGTTACTTTCACCTAAACAACATCAGATTCATCATGATAAAAAGCATTTTAATAAAAATTATGGTGGTTATATTGCGATTTGGGATAGAATTTTTGGAAGTTTAACTCTATCAAAAGATGTTAAAATTTTAAAGTTTGGTTTAAGACGTGAACAAATGAAGGACTATTTGTCTTTAAAGTATTTGATAATTAGACCTTTTATGAATTTATTAAAAAAGAGGGGATTTAATGAAAAATTTAAAACTATTTTTAATAGTTAGTTTGATGTTTTCATCTTTGTTAGCAGAAGATTTGAAAAAAGAGGATTTAGGAAGAATTTTATTTTTTGATGTAAATTTATCTAAAAATAGAACTCAAAGTTGTGCTACATGTCACAATCCTGATGTAGCATTTACTGATAATAGAGATAATGGTGTAAAAAAAATGGCTTCACTTGGTGATGATGGAAAATCATTAGGTGATAGACAAGCTCCAACAGCATCTTATGCAAAATTTTCTCCAAAGTTTCATTTTGATGAAAAAACAAAAAAACATGTTGGTGGACAATTTTGGGATGGAAGAGAAGCAACTTTAGAAGGGCAAGCAGGTGGTCCACCACTAAATCCAATTGAGATGGGAATGCCAAATAAAAAATCAGTTGTTGATAGACTAAAAGAGAATACTCTATATGTTGATTCGTTTAAAAAAATCTTTGGAGCTGATATTTTTAAAAATGATGATAAAGCTTATGAAGCTATGACTATTGCTATTGCTTCTTTTGAAAGAACTGACGAATTCTCACCATTTGATTCAAAATATGATAGATATTTAAGAGGTGAATATGATTTAACACCACTTGAAGATTTAGGAAAATCTATATTTTTCTCTAATAATAACAATTCTTGTGCAAATTGTCACGTTTTAAAAGGTGAAGATAAAGAGGGTGAAACTTTTACAAACTATCAGTACCACAATATTGGAACTCCTGAAAACCATCATTTAAGAGCAAAAAATGGTGTAAAAGCAATAGATGAAGGGCTTTTAGCAAATTCAAATGTGTCAGATGTTACTCAAAAAGGAAAACACAAAGTTCCAACTTTAAGAAATGTTGCAGTTACAGGTCCATATATGCATAATGGAGTGTTTAAAGATTTAAAAACAGTTGTAGAGTTTTATGATAAATATAACAATAAAGATAGAACTATTGATCAAGAAACTGGAAAAACTTGGGCTGAACCAGAAGTTAAAGAGAATATTTCTTTAGAAGAGTTAAAAGCAAATAAATTAACTGATAGAAAAGTTGAAGCTCTTGTAGCATTTATGAAACTTTTAACAGATAAAAAATATGAATATCTTTTAGAGGAACAAGAGAAAAAAGAGAAGTAAAATTCTCTTTTTTAATTTTTCTTTGCTTTTAAAATTAGAAGAACTGAACCAATAAATGCAGCTATAACTGAACTTGCAAATATTCCAAGTTTTACTGCACCTACTATATTTTCATCACTGAATGCAAGATGAGAGATAAAAATAGACATTGTAAATCCAATTCCACCTAAGAATCCAACAGCAAATATATCATTCCAAGTTACGTTTTCTGGTTTCACACTGAGTTTTAATTTTGTAGCTAAATATGTAAAACTAAAAATACCAATTGGTTTTCCTACAACTAAACCTAATGCAACACCTAAAACTATTAATTGATGTTCCATAACATTTGAAAAATCTATTATTACTCCTGCATTTGCAAATGCAAATAAAGGCATTATAATAAAAGCTGAGAAGTTATGTAAAGCATGTTCTAATTTTACTAAAGGATTATCTACACTTAAATGTTCAACTGATTCTTCCAAATCGGCTTTTTTATTTAAAGGAATTGCAAAAGCTAATAAAACACCAGCAATTGTAGAGTGAATACCTGTTTTATGGATAAATATCCATAAAAAAACTCCTAAAATTATATATGGAGTTAATTTTTGTACATTTTTGTAGTTCAAAACCCAAATTATAAAATAAACTGCAAAAGCATATAAGAAATATTCAAAGTGAAGTTCATTTGTGTAAAAAATAGCAACAACTACAATTGCTCCTAAATCATCAACAACAGCAAGAGTTACCAAAAATAGTTTAATTGCAGGATTAACTTTATTTCCTAAAAGCATCAAAATACCTAAAGCAAAAGCAATATCTGTTGCCATTGGTACCCCAAAACCTGTTATATGATCAGGATTTAGACTTATATAAAGTATTGCAGGAACTATCATTCCTCCAATGGCAGCAATTATAGGAAAAGATGCTTTTTTTACACTAGATAATTCTCCTATTAACATTTCTCTTTTTATTTCTAATCCAACAACAAGAAAGAATATTGCCATTAAAACATCATTTATCCAATGAAGTAAACTCATAGATGCATTTAATTGTCCGAAATTAATTCCAAGTTGTGTAGAAAAAAGTTCAAAATAATATGGACCAAAATCTGAATTTGCGATTGTTACAGCAAGTACAGTTACTACAAAAAGTATTAATCCACTTAAAGTCTCTTTTGATATAAAGTCTTTAATTAAAAATAGGCTATTTTTCATTTTTTTCCTTTTTTAAACACTCTTTACAAATACCTTTAATAATAATATTTTCGATTTTGTATTCTGGAAGTGTTAAATTTAATTTTTCATGAATACATTCAATTTTTGAACAGTTTGTACAGATAAAATGTGAATGTTGATTTTTTTTGATTTCAAAATATCTTTTTTTATCATTTGATTCAAAAGAATTTATAAGATTTTCCTCTTCAAAAATAGCTATGTTTCTATAAAAAGTTGCTTTGTCCATAGATATAAAATCTTTTATATCTTCATAAGATAAGGGTTTATTAGAGTCTATTAATATCTCTAATATTGCTTTCCTTGCATTTGTAAGTTTTATGTGAGTAAAGTCTATTATATTCATGAAAAATATTGTATCAAAATTCTTTTTAAAATCATTTTACAACTAAGTTGCATTAAAGATTAAAAAGATTAAACTTTCAACTTAATTGCAACTAAGTTGCATAAAAATAATAAAGGATAATAATGAAAAAAGTTTTAGTTTTATTTTTGGTTTTTGCTTCATTTTTATATGCAAATAAACCACAATTAACAGTAAATATTTTGCCACAAAAATATTTTGTAGAAAAAATAGTAAAAGATAAATTTGACATAAATGTTATGGTAAAGCCAGGAAGTTCTCCTCATAACTTTGAACCAAAACCTTCTCAGATGAAATCTTTAGCTTCTTCAAAAGTTTATTTTTTAGTTGGTGATCCAAGTGAACAAGCGTGGATAGAGAAATTTAAACAAAATGCAAAAGATACTTTATTTGTAGATACTACTGTTGGAATAGAAAGAATTCCTATGGTTGCACATAAACATCATGATGAAGAGGATGAAGATGAACATGAAGGTCATGCACATCATGAACATCATGAACATGAGCATGAAGAACATGCTGATCATGATGAATCAGGTTTAGATCCACATACTTGGTTAGATCCAATTTCTGTAAAAGTTCAAGCAAAAAATATTTATGAAGCTATGTTAAAAATTGATGAAAAAAATAGTGATTTTTATAAAGCTAATTATGAAGAATTTGTAAAAGAACTTGATAGTTTAGATACTGAAATAAAAAATATTTTAGCACCTTATAAAGATAAAGCTTTTATGGTATTTCATCCATCTTGGGGATATTTTGCTAAAAGATATGATTTAGAACAAATATCTATTGAAATGGAAGGAAAAGAGCCAAAACCAAATGAGTTAGTAAAACTTGTTGAAGAGGCAAAAAAACATGATATAAAAATAGTGTTTGTTGCTCCTCAATTTTCACAAAAAAGTGCAAAAACTATTTCTCAAAGTATTGGTGCAAATGTAGTTTCTATTGATCCTTTGAGTGGTAATTGGAAAAATGACCTTTTAAAAACAGCAAAAGAGATTGCAAATAGTTATAAATGATAAGATTTTTTATACTATTTATGATTTTTAAGAGTATCCTTTTTGGATGCTCTTTATGTTCAGTTTATACTCCAAGAACTCATGTTTCTACACATATAAAAACAGATAATCAAAATATTAAAACATTAAGCATAAATTGGAGTTTTGCAAAACAATTTTCTGATGAATTATTACAAATATATGATTTAAATTTAGATGGAACTTTTGATAAAAAAGAGTTAAAATTTATTGAAGATGCTTTATTAAACTATTTAGAACCAAGGAATTTTCTAACAACTATATCTTATGATAATAAAATTGATGGACAAAGTATTCCTTTTGAAGTTCAAGATTATAAAATGAGTTTTAAAAATGGAATTTTGAATTTTGATTACAATATTACTTTAGACTACAAACTTTATGATAAAAATATTTTAAATATTAGAGTATTTGATAAAGAAGGTTATTTTTTTATAATCTTTCAAGATGAAAAACAAAAATTTGATACTCCTTACGAAGTTAAAAAAAGTACAAATATAAGTGAAGTAACTTATACTATAAATGCACCAAGTTTAACAATTCAAGAGATACAAAACGAAGTCATTGTTCCAAAAATAGAAAAAGTTGAAGAGAAAGAGAAAATCTATGAAGAGCCTAAAAAAGAGAATTTTTTAGATGTTTTTACAAATAATATAAAAAAATATTTAGTAGATATTGAAAATGGAGATAAAATTGCTTTAGTTTTTTTACTTATGGCATCTTTTATTTATGGAGTTGTTCACGCTCTTGGTCCTGGACATGGAAAGGCTTTGGCATTTTCATATTTTTCTTCACAAAAAAGTTCTTATTTTGAAGCTTTTATTATCTCTTTATTTACCGCTTTTGTTCATATAATTGGGGCTTTAATTATAGTGCTTATTTCAGTTTTAATACTTCAAAGTGTCTTAAATAATTTTATAGAAAATAGTGTTACTTATATTACAGCTTTAAGTGCAGTTATTATTATGTTTTTAGCTTTATACATTTTATATAGAAAAGTAAAGAAAAAGTCTTGTTCTTGTGTCTCTTGTAGTGTAGAGTTAAAAAGTACAAAATTTGATATAAAACCACAAAATCAAAATTTTGTGAAATTGACTCAAAATAAACCTATTTTACTTCAAAAAAGAAGTAAAAAACAGGATTTGATTTTTGTTTTAACAGCAGGAATAGTTCCTTGTCCAGGAACAGTTTTACTTTTTGTTTATGCTTTTTTATTAAAAACTTATTTTGCAGTATTTTTAGCAAGTATTAGTATAAGTCTTGGAATGGCTGTTGTGATTTTTGCTTCATCATTTTTAGGAGTAAGTATTCATAAAATGTCTTCAAAATCTTCAAAAATTATAAATATTTTAGAGATACTTGCACCTATTTTTATGTTTATTTTGGCTTTATTATTACTTTTGAGTTCGAAGATTTTTTAAATCTCTTTTATCATATGATAGAAGTTGCTTCCTGAAACTTTTAGGATTTCATTATCTTGAAATCCTAATCTTTCATACAAAGCTTTTGCTTTTGGATTTTCAAAATCAACTAAAAGTGAGAGTTTCTCAAAATCTAACTCTTTTGCTTTTTGTTCGGCAAAACTAAACAACTCTTTTGCTATTCCTCTTCCTTGAAAGCTAGGACTTACACTAACTGTATCTATATAAAATTCATCTTCAAAACACTCTTTTTCAAATGAATCTAAAAAAATATTTTTTCTTTTTAAATGTTCAATCATAGGCGAGTCTAGTTTTTCTACATCATTTGAATTGTATGCTAATAAAAGTCCAACTATTTGGTTATTTGTTTCATAAGTATAAATATTGTTATAACTAAGCCTACAAACATCCATTTTTATATAATAATCCAAAGTTTCTAAAATTTTTTTATCTTCATTTTCACCAGTTAAAGTATTTGCAATATCATGAATTGCATCATAAATAAGGGTTGAAATATTTGTAATACTATTTTTATTTGCTTGTTTTATCATAATTTTTCCAAAATGCATTTTTTGTGGATTCTACTAAACCTTAACTAACAGATAATTAATAGATTTATTTTAAAATGCTAGTGGTTATGTAAAATTTTGGAGAAAATTATTGAAAGCAATAAGAATTTTAGTTTTAGAAAGTAATGATAAATCCATTTCTCAAATTATAGAGATTTTAAAAAATAATGACTTTTTGGTAGATATTTGTAGTAATAATGATGAATTTTTAGAATCTATTTATTATAACTTATATGATTTATATTTATTGAATATAAATGAAGAAAAAGCAATTCCACGATTTCAATTAATAAAATTATTAAATGAGTGCCATGATATGACTATGAAAATGGTCATAGCCTCAATTTCAAGTATGATAAAACCATCTTTTATATCAGGTTGCGATGAGTGTGTTATAAGAAATGTAGATGAAGATGAAATAATTTTAAGAATAAAAGCACTTATTAGAAGACAGTTTAAAGTTCATTCTGATTTTATAACTTTAAAGAAAAATATAAAATATGGGATATTTAATAAAAAAATTTTAGTAGATAATGATGAAATTATTTTAGGAGAAAAACCTTTATTGATTTTAGATTATTTACTTAAATTTAGAGATATTTTTGTCTCTTCTGAAGATTTAGAAAAAGAAGTATATCCAGCCTGTAGTGATAGTAAAAATGGAGTAATTCGTTTTCATATTCATAAAATTAGACAGCTTTTAGGAAATGATATTATTTTATCAAATCGAGTAAGTGGCTACAAAATCAACATATAATTTATCAAATACTACAAACGAATAATTAACACTGTATATCTAAAATACCGTTTGCATTAAGCAAATAAATATACAGGAGGATTGGGTATGTTCGATTACCCCATATTTGAAATGCCTTTTATAGGGCAAAGAATGTTGATGGCAATAAATGCAATTATCCATGTCTTTGTATCTCATGGAGGTGCAGTTGGAGGTTCGGTTGTTCTTGCTGCTATGGCTTGGTGGGCAAATAAGAAAAACGATATGCAAGCTTATAATTTAACTTATAAAGTTATTATGGTATTTTTTATTGTTTCTACTTCAGTTGGTGCATTAACAGGTGTTGGTATGTGGATACATGCAAATATTTTAAGTCCAAATGCAATTGGTGGATTAATTAGAGTATTCTTTTGGAAATGGTTTATTGAGTGGATAGTATTTAACTTTGAAGTTGTACTTCTTTTACTATTGTTTATGACTTGGAAGAAAAATCAAACAAGTGATGAAGGAAGAAAAAAGACTATAAGATTAGGTGTTTATTATGCTATTTCTTCATGGTTAACAATGGTTATTATCACTGCAATTTTAGCATTTATGTTAACTCCAAATTTTGATGGACAACCTTGGGTAGATCCTGAAGTTTATCCGGGAAATGTAGATTACAATAATGCTTTATTTAATCCAACTTGGTGGCCTTCTTTAGCATTTAGAACATTTACATCTATCGCATTTGCAGCAGCACTTGCTATTATGTGGACTTGGATAATTGCAACTTTTTCAAAAAATGAAGAAGATAAAGAAGCAAAAGCTAGACTTATTAAGTTTTTAGCGGCAATTATGTTAATAACTGTTCCAATAAGTGCTATTTTTGGTTATTGGTATTATACAGAAATTCCAGCTGCTGCACTTTCTATGATTCCAACTGCTGTTATGACAAGAGCTTTTGAAGATAGATTTGATTTAATGTATCTAATGGCTATTGGTGTTGGTGCTTCAATCATAATTACAACAATAATCGCTTATTTTTCACCAAAAAGAATGCCATATTTAGCAGCAAGTTTAATGGTTGCTGGATTTTTAGTTCTTTGGGGATATGAAGAAAGAGTAAGAGAATTTATACGAAAACCTTTTTTAATTTATAACTATATGTATTCAAATGGTATTAGAACAACAGATGTTCCATACTTAAATAAAGTGGGAATTTTAAAACATGCTGTTTTCTTAGATGAAAGTAAAAAAGTTGTAAATGAAGATAAATCAAATATTTTAGAAGTTGGTAAATCAATTTATCAAATAGAGTGTCGTATCTGTCATACCCAAAATGGTATTAATGGATTAAAAGGTTTAACAACTGGTTGGTCACATGATGCTATTAGAAATAGATTAAATAATCTTCCAGGTGGTGGGACTCCATATATGCCTCCATTTGTAGGAACTGAAGCTGAAAAAGATGCGTTAGCAGCTTATATTAAATCTTTAAACACTAAAGGAGTTATAAAATGAATTGGAAATTACCATTTGATATTCCATTAATTACACCAACTTTAGGTTTACCTTTAGAGTTTTTTAGTATTTTAGGAATTATAGTTTTTGTTGTACATATTTGTTTTATTTATATGTTAATTGGAGCTTCAACTGCTTCTGTTATTTATAATATTATGGGTGTATTTAAAAAAGATTCAAACTATGATAAGTTTGCTTATAGAATGACAAACTATACAACAGTTTCAGAAAATATGGGTGCTTTATGGGGAGTTGCTCCATTACTTGTAATTTCTGTACTTTTTACTGGATTTTTTTATACAGCAATTTTAAAAATTAGTCCGCATATTTTACATATTATTTATGGAAATATTATTGCATTCTTATTATCTTATGCTTATAAATTTTCTTGGCATGCTTTAGAAAATCATAAAGGTTTTCATATAGCAATTGGATTATCAGCTGTATTAGCATTTTTTACATTGCCATTTGTATTTATGTCAATGACAAATCTTTATATGCAGCCAGAACTTTTTGCAAGTATAAATAATATTTGGGAAATTATGTTTACTCCAGTTACTGGATTTAGACTTTTAAATTTCTTTTTAACGGCATTTATGGCAACTGGTATTGTTATGATATTTATTGGAGCTAGATGGGTAAAAAGAGGTGATACTGAAATAGGGAAAATTTCTATCAGCCAAGGTAAAAAATGGTTTTTACTTGCAACTCCTTTAAATATAGTTGTAATGCCACTATTACCTTTTGTATTTACTGCAAGAATTAGTGAAGCTTTAATGCACACAGGATTTATTTATTTACCTTTTATTGCTTCATTATTATTGATTGTTGCATTTTTATATGTATTAAGTAAATTTAAAGATGAGGTTGTAAGTTCTCAATCAGCATTTAGAGTAGTAGCACTTGTATTGTTATCGATTTTTTTAATGGCAACAACAAGAGAAGGTGTTAGAGTTGTTTCTTTTGCTGAACCACTTGCTCTTCAAGCTCAAGCAACTGAAGATTTTATGAATGCTTCTTTAACTGAATACAAAAAATATAAGGAAGAAATGGCAAATAAACCAGCACTTGACTTAAATGATCCAGCTGTTTTAGCCGAATCAAAAGGGTGTTTTTCTTGTCATAATGTAGATGTTAAATTAGTAGGTCCTTCATTTAAAGAGGTATCAACTAAAAATAGCGAAGTAGCTGTTTTAGTAAAAAGTATGATGAATGGAAGTGAGAATAAATACGATGTTATTCCTATGCCACCTCAAGATGTAAGTGAAGATGAAGCTAAAAAATTAGCAACTTGGATTTTAGAATTGAAAGAGGCTAAATAATGAAAGTCTTTAGGCTTTTATTTTTAGTAATAGTTTTAAAAGGAGTGGCATTTGCTGCTCCTTTTTTAGAAGATATTTTAAAAAAAGATAAAATAAATATAGTTGCGTTTGTAACTTCTTGGTGTCCTGTTTGTCAAAAAACAAATGATTATTTAGAGTCTTTTTCAAAAAAGAATAGTGATGTTTTTGTTACTTTATTTTTTGTTGATGAAGAAGTGCCAAAAATATTATCTCAAACTTCAAATTTCAAAACAAATTCTATTTCTTTTGAAGATTCTAAAAAATTTGGCGTAGATAAAAGCATTCCTTATATTTTAGTTTTTGATAAAGAGTTAAAAGTAATAAAAAAATATAACTCTTTTAATGAACTACTTTTGACAAAACTTGTCAAAAATTTACAACAAGGTTTATATGAAAATGGTACTTTACCACCAGAACAAAGGATAGATTTATGGCAAAAAAACAAGTTCTAGCACCAACTTTATTTATAACATTTTGTTTATATATTTTAACTCCTTGTCTTAGTTTTAATAATATTCATTTTTTGATGTTTAATTTTGAATTTCATAGATTTGAGTTTTTGTTTATGGCTTTTGAGGCTTCAACTCATCAACTTATTTATATTGTTATCTCTTTATTTATTGGATTGTTAGTAGGATTAAATTTTACTATTTCTAGGTTTTTTTGTGGATATTTTTGTCCTTCTTCTATTGCTACATTTATAACTACATCTATAAAAAATCCTTTTATTCTTTTTTTTACAATTTTGTTATTTGCTTTTGTTTTAGCATTTTCAACGATTTCATATTTTACATCAGCTTCTAATTTAGTTTTAAATTTTACAAAATTTGATACAGCTTCAATTTTTGTAGGAATTTTAACAACTCTATTTACAAGTATCTTTTTAGTATTTCGTGGTTGGTATTGTTCTATTTTGTGTCCTTACTTTTTTGTAAGTGCGATTCTTCCTCAAAAAGATAAACAAACTTTTGAGTTTTTTGATAAAGAAAGTTGTATAGACTGTAATAAATGTGTAAAAATCTGTCCTATTGATGAGCTTGATATAAAAGCTGGTTTTGATATAAGATGTGTTCAATGTGGACTTTGTGAAGTTGCTTGTGAAAAAGTGATGTTAAAATTTAATAAACCATCTTTAATAAAGAAAAAATTTGAAGATAGAAATATTTTTAGAAGTTTTTCAAAAAATGGTTATATTTTTGGAATAGTAGTCTTTTTATTGATGATATTTGTGATTTTTTATATTTTAGATAGCTCTTTTTTAGATAACTGCTATTTTACAAATAAAGAGTTGTATAAATAAAAAATGGTCTAGACTTTTTTAACTTGTATATTACACTCAGAAAATTAGTAGGATGAGATTGTTTTAAAAGTTATTTAATCTAGATTAACCATTTGCAAAATTTTACAAAGAGAGTGTTAATTTATTGTTTGAATACCACTTTTCCCAAAAAATTTTTTATTGATTTTTTGGAAAAATTATGTTTATTTCAAGCCCATTATTTATATTTAAAGCTTTTATTTCACCTTTAAAATGCCGATTTATAATCGTTTTACTTATATAAAGTCCTAAACCTGTACCATTTTTTTTAGTTTTTGTAGAAAAATATAAATCAAATATTTTTTCTAAAAGTTCCTCATTTACTCCACCTGCATTATCTTTTATTTTAATTATTAAAGTATTTTCATTTTCTTCTAAAATAACATCAATCATTTTATTTGAAAAGTTATTCTCTTTAAATGCATCAATTGAATTATTAAAAATAGTTAATATAACTTGATGTAGTTCATTTTTATAACCATAATAACTAATAGTTTTATCTGAATGAAAATTAAATTTAATGTGATTACTTTCAAATATAGGTTGTATTAAACTATAAGTAGAGAGAATAGTCTCTTTTAAAGAAAAAGACTCTTTATCTTTTTTAGGTTTAAAGAAATTTTGGAAATCATCTATTGTACTTGATAAATAATCTATTTGGTGTTTAAAATTATTTTTTAGATTATCTAAAGTTTCAGTTGATAAATTCTCTTTTTTATGTTTTATGATTATTGTATTTACAATTAATGATATATTATTTAGAGGT
Organism: Arcobacter lacus; assembly: GCF_003063295.1. Classification (NCBI taxonomy): domain Bacteria; kingdom Pseudomonadati; phylum Campylobacterota; class Epsilonproteobacteria; order Campylobacterales; family Arcobacteraceae; genus Arcobacter; species Arcobacter lacus. The sequence continues at coordinate 400,249 of NZ_MUXF01000019.1, read as the reverse complement.
TGTCTCCATTGATGTGCAATCATATTCATCATTGAACCCATTTCAGCGAGTTTTGCTTGTTGGAACATAATTGCTCTTTGTTCATGATTTTTTTGTAATTCCTCTTTTATTCGCTCTTCTAAATTTAAATTTAATTCAGCTAATTTTCTTTGAGTATTCTTTAATTCACTAATATCTATAATCGTACTAATTCTTTTGTTTGAGCCTTTTATGTTATGACCTTTTACTAATCCATCGATAAATGAACCATCTTTTTTTACAAATGTTAATTCGTAAGGTTCTTGGTCATCACTTAATTTTTGTTTTAAGATATGATAATCTTTTGGTGCAACAAAATCAAAATAAGTTTTGTTTTGTATCTCTTTAAAATTGTCATAACCTAATATTTTTAAAAGCTGGTTATTTGCTTTTAAAAGTTTTCCATTTTCAAATAAACTAATACCTTCTATTGCAGAATCAAGCCATTCATTTAATTCATCATTTTTTATTTTTAAAAAAACAACAAAAAATAGAATAGTAATTAAAATAAATAAAAATGTATAAAATATTTTCCAAATTAAATCTTCATCAATAATTTCGGCATATCTTGTAACTTTGTATTTTTCTTCAATTGATTTTATATCTTCTTGTGAAAAATCACTTAGTCCAAGATTTATAATCTCTTTTAATTCAGGTTCACTTTTTTTAATAGCAAAAGCACCTTTTATTTGGTCTATATGATTTAAAAATCCTGATATCTTAAATTCTCCATATCCAAACTTTTGTATCAATCTATCAACTGTTATATTATCTGTTACAAAACCATCAATTTCATCATTTTTTAGCATTGAAATAATCTTTTTTAAATCATTCTCAACTAATACATTTGCTCCTAAATAGTGAGAAGTTAAATAATCTTTGAATACACTATATCTTGTAACAAATTTTTTATTTTCAAGGATATTGTTTTCAATAAAAGGTTTATCTATTTTTGTAATAATTACTAAGTTTGATTTTAAATAAAAATTGCTTCTATCCATGATTTTATAATATTTATAAGAGTCTTCAGCAGTGATAGTTACAATATCACATTTACCATCTAAAATATTTTGAATATTTTCTTGATAATCATCAATTTTTATTGGTTTTAGTGTAAATTGAAATTTTTGAGCAATAGTATTTAAAATTTCTCCGGATATTCCTATTAAATTATTGTTATTGTCTATTCCATCTATTGGAAAGGAGTTATCTTGAACACAAACCGTAAACTCTTTATTTTCTATTAAATAGTGATTTTTATAAAAATCACTCAAGGCTTTTTTTTCATTCCAAATAAAATCATCCAAATTTATATTTTTAAATTTTTGTGGATAGATTAAAGATATTGTATTTGCCATCTCTTTGATTTTTGATTTATCAATAGTTCCAAAATCTTTTTCTAAATAACTGCTAAAATGTTTTAAAATATTTGCTTCATAAATTAAAGCCTCTTTTGATTTTTTTTGAGAGTTATATTTAGTATAGATTAAATCAACACTAAAAGGAATATTATTAAAAGCGTATATCCAACCTTCTTTTGTGGCTTTAATAAAATCTTTTACGATTTTAGGATTTTGTTTTGCAAATTGTGTTGAAGTATAAATCATGTCACCATAAAAATCAAATCCATAATCTTTTGGAAGAAAAGTATTATATTTGATGTTGGCTTTTTCTAAAAGGTAGGCTTGATTAGATAGATATCCAACAATTGCATCAGATTCTTTATTTATAAAACTTTTTGAATATAAAGAGTGTTCTTTTGCATTTATATGAATATCTTGACTTTTTAAAACGGCATTTATTGACATATTTGAAATTTCATTTTTAGCAAACTCTATGTTTTTATTATTTAAAGAGTTTAATGTATCTAACTCTTTTTGGCTAAATAAAGCAATAGGCGAAGATTTGAAAATTGAAAAAAGAGCTACAATATCAGCACCATTTAGTTTATGATAGATTAAAGATGAATCATCTACTCCAAAATTATTTTCATTGTTTAATACTTTGTTTAAAGGATCAAATTTTCCATCAAACTCTTTGAAATTTACATCTAAACCATATTTTTCATAAATTCCTAACTCTTTAGCTACATAAAATCCTGCAAATTGAAATTGATGTTTCCATTTCAATTGAACTGAAACAGGAGTTAATTCATTTGAATATAAAAAAGAAATCAATAGTAAAAACAGAGATATTTTTTTCAAGATATTCCTTTAAATTATGTTATAAGAGATTTGCATTAACAGGTTTTTTAAATAAAAAACCTTGAAAATGTTTACATCCCATAGATAATAGTTTCTCATATTGCTCTTGTGTTTCTACACCTTCTGCAACGACATTTAAATTAAATTTATTTCCTATTGATAATATTGTTTCTACAATAATTGAATCATTCAAATTATTTGGCAAATCTTTTATAAAGGATTTATCAATTTTTAATTCATTGATTGATAATTGTTTTAAATAAGCCAAAGATGAATAACCTGTACCAAAATCATCAATTGATAGATTTATTCCTAAATTATTTAATTGTTTTATTTTATCCAAAATTTCTTGGGTATTTTTTATCAATAAATTTTCTGTTAATTCTAACTTTATTTTATTTGGTTCAATTTCATATTTTTCTATTTGTGATTTTAAAAAATTATAAAAAGATTTTTCTTGAAATTGTTTATAACTTATATTTATAGATATTTTCCAATCTTTTTTTATAGGGTCATTTTGCCATTGTTTTAGTTGTATTAATACTTCTTCGAAAACTAGTTCACCTAAAGGTACAATCAAATTTGTTTCATCAGCAAGTGAAATAAATTTTTCAGGGAATAGTAAACCTTTTTTTGCATCTTTCCATCTAACTAAAGCTTCAACACTAACTATTTTATTTTGATTATTTTCATATGAAATTTGAGGTTGATAATGTATTATCATCTCTTTATTTTCTATTGCATTTCTTAATTTTTGAGTTAAATCAGCTTTTTGTTCTATTATTTGTTGTAACTTTGGATTAAAATAACTAAATCTATCTCTTCCTTTTTCTTTTGAATTGTACATAGCTGTATCAGCAAATTTCATCAATTCATCTATACTGTAAGAGTCATTTCTAAATAAAACAATTCCAACACTAGCAGATAATCTAAAATCAAAATCATGAATAAGATATGGTTTTCTAATCTCTTTGAGAAGTTTAGTAGAAATCTCATTTATATAATTTACAACTAAATTTTCATCATTATTAGGAAACTTCATAGCAACAATAAATTCATCTCCTCCTAATCTAGCTACAATATCATTCTCTCTTAAAATACTTTTAATTCTTTTTGTTGTTTCTATTAGAACAATATCTCCAATATTATGTCCTTTAGTATCATTTATGATTTTGAAATAGTCTAAATCAATAAACAAAAGTGCACCATAAGAGTTTAATCTTTTTATCTCTTTTATCATTTGAATAAGTAATTCTCTTAACAATAGTCTATTAGGAATACCTGTTAAACTATCATAATAAGCTAATTGTGAAATCTCTTTTTCTAACTCTTTTTGTTTAGTTATATCTATTCCTATTTGTACTTTGACTTTTCTTCCATCTGACCATTCTATTATTTTATCAGTAAACAAATAATGTTTATGATTTATAGAGTTTTTATTCTCCCACTCATAAGTTGTTCCAATAGGAATATCAATCAAATTTATTTTTTGTTGTTGAAGTGGACAGAAAGGACAAGGACTTTTTAAATCTTTTTCCAAAACCTCATAACAAGTTTTACCAATAATTTCTCCAAATTCTTCTTTTGATTTTTTATTTGCGTAAATTATTTTATAGTTTGATAAATCAATAACATAAATTAAAGCACCAGTACTTTCTATAATAGTTTCCATTTCATTGAACATGTTATGCCCTTTTTCTTATCTCCCTAGCTTTAACGTCATTTTTACCATTAAACTCTTTTTCATTTGCATTATTTACGACAAGTTTTGCTATTTCATCTGTTATTTTTGCCACATCATGTGTTTGTCCTGCTACCATCGCATTTTGTTGAGTTTGTTGATCCAATTGGGTTACAGCATCATTTATTTGTTCTATTCCTAATAATTGCTCTTTTGACGCATTTTGAATATCACCTATTAACTCTATTGTATGCTGAATATTTTCATTTAGTAATATGTAACCTTTTATCATATCATCTGCTATTTGTTTTCCATGGTTTGCTTTTGAAGTTGCATTTTCTACTATTGTTTTTATCTCTTTTGCAGCTTCTGCACTTCTAGATGCTAGGTTTCTCACTTCTGCTGCAACTACTGCAAATCCTTTTCCTGCTTCTCCTGCCGTTGCTGCTTCCACAGCAGCATTAAGTGAAAGAATATTTGTTTGAAATGCTATTTGATCAATTACACTTATTGCTTGATTGATTAGGTTTACTTGATTATTTATTTCATCCATCGCGTTTGTTGTTTGATTTGCTAACTCTTCACCATCATTTGCAGATTTTGTTACTTCATTAGATAGTTTTGCCATTTTTGCAATATTTTCTGTATTATTTCTAACATTTGAAGTAATCTCTTCGATTGCAGCAGCTGTTTCTTCCAAGCTTACTGCTGCTTCATTTGAACTTTGGTTTAATTTGTCTACATTTATAAGCAATATATCTGAACTTGCATCTAAAGTTAATCCATTTGTTTTATTATCAATTAACATTTGAGTAATAGAATCTTGTAAAGTATTTATTCCTACTACTAACCTTTCAAATACTCCACCTTTTTCATCATTTTGATGCATTTTTAAAACTTTTCTATAATCAAGTTTCGAGTACTCTTCTAAGATTTTATCTACTTCTTCAAATCTATTTTTTGTGCTTTCAATCATTTCATTTACATTATTTCTAAACTCTTCTAAAGAGGCATTTGAAGTTGATTTTTCTATAAATTGACCATACCAACCATTATTTACTCTAGTCATTACAACTTTTGCATCTTCTATTAGTGCACTATCTTGATTTATAGTTTTTTCGATTTGTTTAATATTATCATTAACAAATTTTGCCATTTCACCAAATTCATCTTTAGAAGTATCATCTAATAAAGAGATTTCTTTTGAACTTCTATTTAGATATGAAAAGAATGATATTAATCCTTTTTTAAAATTATCTAAAGATTGAATGATTATTTTAGATATAAATAATGAAATTAAAATAAAAAAGATAATTGAACAAACAATAATTGAAGTTAAAATTGTATTGAATAAATTTTTTGCTTCTTGTTTTAATTCTAAAGCACTTTTATTTATTTCATTGATTTTATCTTCTAATAAAATACCAACATCAACCATTTTTTTTATGATTGATTTAACTTCTTGTGATTCTGATTGATTATTTTTAAAATCATTTATCAATTTATTTGAAAATAGGTCAAAATTGGCAATATATTCTTTTGAATAAGTAACTATTTCATCGCATAGAATTTTATTTTGTTCCATTGTAACTTGCTCTTTTAAATTTAATACATTATCTATCAATACTTTAAAGTTATCCCTAACTTTTTGTGCATTCTCAATATTTGGAGCTCTTAAAAATTGATATACAGAGATTCGTCCTCTTAGTAATTGTTGAATAAATTCTTCTGTTTCTAAAGATATTTTACTTCTAGAGTTTTCCAAGTTGCTAAAATGATTATATGCAATACCTGAAATTAACATAATCAAAATAAACATGACTGGGAAAATAAATAACTTTTTTTTGGTGTTGATTCTTTTTAACATTTTGTACCCTTCAATTTAAATTATTCCTAATGAAATTGTAATATTAGAATGTAAGTTAACTCATAGTGAAATCTGAGGAATCAGAGGAAAAATTAAAAATTAATATTAAAAAGAGTTTTAAGAAAGTGAAAAGAGAAAGCCTAAAAGCTTTCCCACTCATTATCATTAGATTTAGAAGAAGTTATATTTGTCTCTTTTTTTGTTGCTGTTACTTTTTTCTTCTCTACTTCATGTATTTGTCTATTATTTGTTCCTACGTTTATATCTTTCGCTTTTACTTCATTTTTACCTTCAAACTCTTTTGAATCTGCATCACTTACTATTAGTTTTGATATCTCATCTGTTATCAATGCTACATCATGTGTTTGACTTGCTATCATTGCATTTTGTTGTGTTTGTCTATCTAATAATGTTACTGCATCATTTATTTGTTCAATTCCTAGCAATTGTTCTTTACTTGCGTTTTGTATATCACTTATCAAGCTTATTGTTTGAGAGATATTTTGATTTAACTCTTTATATCCTTCTATCATATTTGTTGCGATACTTTTTCCTTGATTTGCTTTACTTGTTGCGTTTTCTACTATTGTTTTTATTTCTCTTGCTGCTTCTGCACTTCTTGATGCTAGGTTTCGCACTTCTCCTGCAACTACTGCAAATCCTTTCCCTGCTTCACCTGCTGTTGCTGCTTCAACTGCAGCATTTAAAGAAAGGATATTTGTTTGGAATGCTATATTATCTATTACACCTATTGCTTCATTTATTAAATTAACTTGATTATTTATTTCATCCATAGCAACTGTTGTTTCATTTGCTAATTTTTCACCTTGGTTAGCTGAAGCTGTTACTTCACTTGACAGTTTTGCCATTTGTGCTATATTTTGTGTATTATTTCTTACATTTGAAGTTACTTCTTCTAATGCTGCTGCAGTTTCTTCTAAAGATGCTGCTGCTTCATTCGAGCTTAGGTTTAATTTATCTACATTTGAAAGCAACACATTTGAGCTTTTATCTAATGTTAATCCATTAGCTTTATTCTCTTTTAGCATTTCAGCTATAGAATCACCCAAAGTATTTACACCATTTGCTAGTTTTAACAAATGTTCTTTTAAATCTTTTTTATCTATTTTATTTAGGTAGTTATAGTTAGAGTATTGTTCTAATATTTTTAATACACTATCTATATTATTTTCTAGATTAGAAGCCATTTTATTTAAAACTTCTTTTAACTGCATTAATGCTGGGTTTGAAACATTTAGGTTTAATCTTTGGCACAAGTCTCCTTGTTCAAATTCACTTAATACTGATATTGTTTCATCTATTAATTTTCTATCTTCTTCAATACCTTTTTGTGTTTTTACAATATTCTCATTTACTACTTTTGCCATTTCTCCAAACTCATCTTTTGAGTTTAGGTTTATCAATTCTACTTTTGAAGTTTCTCTATTTAAGTATCCAAAGAAGCTAAATAGTCCTTGTTGTAAATCTTTAAGTGAATTAACGATTGAGTTTGTAATAAAGAAAGCAACAAATATTGAAAGCAAGATAACAAGAGAAATAATAGTTATAAGTAAAATTTTTGCACTTGAGTATATTTCATCTCCTTGTTTACTAGCATTTTTCCCACCTTCTACATTTAGGTTTACTAATTTTAATAGTATTGAAGAAAAGTTATCATAAACAACACCACTTTCTCTGATTAGTTTTATTGCTTCATCTGTTCTATTTTCTCTTGATACAGCTATTAAATTCTCATCCATTTTCAAATATTTATTAAACTCTTTTTGGAAATCTTCATACATAGCTTTTTCATTATCTGAAGAGATTAATTTCTCATATATTTCAAAATCTTTTTTTATAACATCCAACAACTCTTTCATCTTTTGTTCATTACTTCTCATCTCTTCATCTGTTTTTGATAAAATATGATCATATTCTACAATCCTAAAATCTGACGTTGCTGTATTTATTTTATTTGTTATTACTATACTTGGCATCCAATTATCTGCCATTATTGTTGATTGTTCATTTACTGTTGACATCTTTTGTGTTGATACTACACCTAGAACAATAACTAACATTACTATTATTCCAAATCCTGCAAATAACTTCTTTGATACTTTCATATCTTCTCCTAAATAAATAATCTAATTCTAATATTAAAATGTAAGTAAACTAATAGTAAAATCTGAGGAATCAGAGGGAAATAAAAATGGAATATAAAATTTTATTAGTAGAAGATGATGATAATAGTGCTTTGTTAATCAGAGATTTTTTACAAGAATTTGACTTTAATGTCGATATTGTGAACACAGTTACTGATGCTATTTCTAGCATAAATTTTAATAAATACTCTATTATATTATTAGATATAAACTTACCAGATTTTAATGGTTTTGAAGTATTAAAATTTGTAAATAAAAATAAAAAGAATATTCCTATTTTAGTTTTAAGTGCTTATTCAGATAAAAATACAAAACTTCAAGCTTTTAAATTGGGTGCAAGTGATTATATGGTTAAACCAATTGATCCTGAAGAGTTAGAAGCTCGAATTTGGGTTCAACTAAAAAATAGTTCCAATTTTATATCAAATACTACAAAAAAATCATCATTTGAAATAAATGATAATGTAATTTCATTTAATGAAGAACCTCTAAAATTGACAAAAACAGAGTTTGAGATTTTGTCTTTTTTAATAAAACATAAAAATCAAATAGTAAAAAGAGAAAACTTATTAGACTTTTTATCTTCGATTATTCAAAGTGATAGAAGTTTAGACTATCACATTAAAAATATTAGAATAAAACTAGCAGACAATGCATCAAATCCCAAATATCTTCTAACAGAGTATGGAGTAGGGTATAAGTTAGTTTTTTAGAAGATAAATAAATTAGATTTGATTTATCTTTTCAAACTCTTTTATTATCTCTTCTATTGGTTCTATTCCTACTGAAATTCTTAAAAGTTCTATTGGAAGATTTATCTGTTTTAAAAACTCTTTGCCATTTTCACTTGAGATTAAATCATAGTGTGCAAGATAAGTATATGGCATCAGAAGTGTAAATTCAGTTCCCAAACTTGGACCTTTTGGAAAGTTTAAACTATCATAAACTTTTTGAAAATCTTTTTTAAATGTGATTGAGATAATTCCACATAAACTATTATCATCAATCATAAGTTTTTTGTAATTATCTTTATAATCTGGACTTAAACAATAAAAAACTTTGTCTATAAATGGAGCATTTTCTAAATAAAAAGCTAATTGTTTTGTATTTTGACTTATTTTTTTAACTCTTTTTTCATAATCTTTTATTTGAAAAGCAATTCTTTGAATATCTTTTATATACGGTTCATCAGCATGTTTGAAAAATTCATAAGAGATATGTGAAATTTTTGAATTTTGATTCAAAATGACTGCACCCATTAAAACATCAGCATTTCCACAGGCAAATTTTGTCAAAGATTCTACATAAATATCAGCATATGGATTTAAATCAAGGTTATATGGAGTTGCAAAAGTAGAATCAATAACTAAAGGAATATTATAAGTATCACAAAGAGTTTTCAGTTTTTCTAAATCAACAGTTTGTACTAATGGATTTGTAGGAATTTCTGTAACTATTGCAGATACACTTAAACCATCTTTTTTTAAAAACTCTTCAAGTAAATCTAATTTTGTAATATCATAGAAAATTTTACTCTCTTCAAAATAGTGATTTACTATATTCATAGTATCAAGATATAACCAACCTAGTTGTACTAAAACAGTTCTTCCATTTCTCGCTTGGATATTTTTGATTCCTTTTAAAACGCAATACATTGCATTCATTCCAGATGGATTTAAACATATATTTTTTTCTGGTTGTTTATATGCTTTTGATAGACTCGAAACTAGAATTTCTTTCGCTTTTGATTCACTTTCTAGTTCTTCTTCGTGAAGTTTTGAAATAACTCCAACTTTATATAAATAATCTTGTGCCAATCTCGAAGATAAGTTATATCCAAGATGTTGAATAAACTTTAAAACCTTTTGATATTGTCTTCCTTTTAAAACTTTTATAACTCCAAAAGGTTCATCAAATTCAAATTTATTATGTATAAAATATCTGCAACTTACAGCTTTTACAGCTTTTTGTGAACTTAAAAGGATTAATTCATAGTTGTCACAAACTTCGTACTTTTCTTTTAAATAATTAGCTAAAAGTTTTAAATAAGGATGAATGATAAATCTAGGATATGCCGTTGTGATTTTTTCTAAAATTTCAGGCGTTTGTTCTTCATAATCAATCACATCTTGTAAGTTTGGCATACTAACCGAAACTGCGTGAATATTGTTTAAAGGTAAAGTTTGCCCACAAGGAATGGGATTAAAAATTGTTTTATTCATCTTATCTTACTGCTTGTTCTATATCTTTTATTAAATCTTGTACATTTTCTAAACCAATAGAAAATCTAACTGTACTATCACTTATTCCAATAGCTTTTAACTCTTCTTTTGAAAAACTTGCATGAGAAATTTTTGCAGGAATTTCAACTCTACTATCAGGGCTTCCAAAAGAGCATTTTTCACCAAAAAGTTTTGTTTTTTCTATGAACTTTTCTGCTAATTCAACACTTTTAAAATCTACACAAAAAACTCCAGGAATAAATGCCATTTGTTTTTTTGCTAACTCATATTGTGGATGGCTTGGAAGTGCAGGGTGCGTAACTTTTATTATATATTCTTGTTTTTCTAAAAATTTTGCAATTTCTATAGAGTTTTCTTGATGTTCTTTCATTCTAACTTTTAGTGTTGGAATACCAAGGCTTATTAAAAATACATCAAATGGATTTTGACTTCTTCCTAAAGCATTTGCATAATAGTGAATTTGTTGACTTAACTCTTTTGTTTTAGCAACTATTGCTCCTGCAACTACGCTACCGTGACCACTTATATATTTTGTAGTAGAAAATAGTGAAAAATCAGCTCCAAGTTCAAGTGGTTTTTGGCTTATAAAAGTTGCAAGTGAATTATCAACAGCAAATAAAGAGTTATATTTATGTGATATTGTTGCAATTTTTTCTAAATCAATGATTTTTAATCCAGGATTTGTAGGACTTTCACATAAAACTAAGTCTATATTATGAGTTTTTAAAATATGTTCAACCATATCTTCATCACAAAAATTTGCAAAATGAACTTGAATATTATACTTTTCTTTAAAAACTTTAAGAAGTCTAAATGTTCCACCATAACAATCAGCTTCTACTAAAACAGAAGCATTTGCTTTTAGAACAGTTTCAAATAGAAGTGAAACAGCTGCAATTCCTGTATGTGTACAAACGCAACCAGCACCTTTTTCAACATAAGTAAAAAGATTTTCTAAAGTTTCTCTTGTAGGATTGTCACTTCTTGTATAATCATAGATTTTTTCACCTTTTTGTTTTTTTAAATCAAAAGTTCCAGTATTATAGATAGGAAAATGTGATGCTCCATAAACATCCTCAAAAGGTGCAAATTTTGAAATATGGCTCAATGTTGTTTCTATTTGTTCACTCATAATAATCCTAATTTTTTTGGCAATTGTACCAAAAACCAATTAATGAAATGCCTAAAATTCTTAATTTTATTTAATATTAAAAAATGGTATAACTATAAATATAAATTTATTTTTCAGGAGAGTTAAGTAATGATAAAATATATATTATTAACTATTCTTATAGTTTTTTTTCAAGGTTGTGCGACTTGGACAGGAATAAAACAAGATAGTAACAAAGCTTGGGAAACTACAAAAGATACTTCAAGTGATGTTTATCATTCTGTAAAAAAATCGATTCACGAAGCAACTGAATGATAAAAAATATTTTTTTATTTTTTATCATTTTTTCTAGCTATTTATATGCAAATAGTGAAAAAGATTCTATCTTTGAAGTAAAAGAGTTTTTGATAAAAACTTCAAATTATTTAAAGGAACAGATAAACATAAAAAAAATCTCTTTTGATGAAGAAAAATTTTTTGAAGACTTTTCAGTTATTGGAACAAAAGATATAACTAGATACACTCCAAAACTTTCTACTTTTAAAAAAGTTGATAATTTGTTATCGCCTATGGGAGCTTATGATAGTTTGATTATTGAAGTTGATTCTTCAAAAAATTTGATGAAAGTAAACGCAAAATATGATAAAAAAATTAAAAATCTAAAAACATATAAAGTTTCAACAGCAAAAAAAGATATTAAAAAACCTTTAGGAGTTGGACAGATAACTTCAATCACACTAAACCTGTTTGGTATCCAACTGTTGATACAATAGAAAGTTTCAAAAAAAGAGGTATTGATTTACCAAAAGTTGTAAAAGCAGGTGATAAATTAAACTATATGGGAAGCGCAAAAATAAATTTAACTCATAAAGTTGATGGAAAAGAGACTTTTAGAATACATGGAACAATCAATGAAAAAACAATTGGAAGTTATGAATCAAGTGGTTGTATAAGAATGAAAAATAGTGAAGTTGTTGAACTCGTGGGGTTATTAAACGAGTTCATAGATTTTAAGAGTATGGATGATATAAAAGTTGTATTAAAGTAGCTCTTTTAATTTATCTAAAGGTACGGCTTTGCTAAATAAATAACCTTGTCCATAGTCGCAGTTATGTTTTTTTAACCATTCATATTGTTCTGATGTTTCTATACCTTCTGCAATTACTTGAATTCCCAATTTCTTAGAAAAAGATATCATAGAATCAACTAAAACTTGTTGTTTCAAATCATTATTTAGATTACTTATAAAAGATTTGTCAATTTTTAATTTATTTAAAGATAATTTGTGTAGATAAGAAAAAGATGAATATCCTGTACCAAAATCATCTAAAGCAATTGAAATTCCTTGTGATTTCATTTTTTCAATTATTTTTGAAGTTCTATCAAGATTTTCTATAAATATACCTTCTGTTATTTCAATTTCAATAAAATTTATTAAACCACTATGTAAAATACTTTTTAAGATAGAATCCAAAAATTTTTTATCTGAAAGTGTTTTTGCAGATATATTTAAAGCAATTATAAAAGTAGGGTGACCACAAGAGTGCAAATCTTTTAAATAATCTAAGCTTTTATTTACAACCCATTCATCAATTTCTTTTATTAAGTTACTCTCTTCGGCAATAGGAATGAAAATACTAGGTGATATATTTTCTCCATTATTATTCCATCTAAGAAGTGCTTCTGCACTATTTGTTTTTTCTGTATGAAAGTTCTTTTTTGCTTGTAAACATAACTCTAATTTATTATTTTTTAGTGCTTCTTTTAAATCTTTTTCTAATAATAGTTTTGTTTGAAATTTTGATTCTAACTCTTTATTATAGTAGATAACTTTATTTTTTCCATTCTCTTTTGATTTATACATTGCAAGATCTACTTTTCTTAGTAAATTTTGTAAAGAAGAGTCGTCACTATTATCATTAGGATAAAAAACTACACCAATACTTGCACTTACATCAAACTCTTTACCTTCTATGACAATTGGTTTAGAAAAAATATCTTTTAGTTTTTCTATAATAGAATTTTCATCACCTATTTTTTCTAAATTTTCCAACAATATGATAAATTCATCACCACCAAGTCTGGCTAATGTATCCTTTTTTTGTAAAATAGAAGAGAGTTTTGTTGATAAATCTATTAAAAATTTATCTCCCATTACATGTCCCATTGTGTCATTTATTTTTTTGAAATCATCTAAATCAATAAAAATTAAAGCTAATAAATTTTTATTTTTTTCAACTTGATTTATAGAAGAATCAATTTTAGATAAAATTTCATTTCTATTTAAAAGTCCTGTTAAACTGTCATGAGTTGCTAAATATTCAAGCATTTGCTGATTTAAAAATTTTTCAGAAATATCTGTAAATATACTTACATAATAGATGGTTTTTTTAACATATAACTTCATAATTGTTAAAAATTCAGTTATATTTTTACCATCTTTTCTTTTATTAATAATTTCACCTTGCCAAATTCCTTTTGAGTGAATATCTTTCCACATTTTTTTGTAAAATTCTCTATTTTGTTTTTTAGAGTTTAAAATAAAAGGCGTTTTTCCTATCGTTTCTTCCTTTGAAAATCCAGTGATATTAACAAATGCATCATTGACATTTAAAATAGTTTTTCTTGCATCAGTTATTATTATTCCTTCTTTTGAATTTTCAAAGATTTTTGCAAAAATTTGAATATCTTTTGTTCTTTTTATTATTTCATCTTCAAGTTTTTCTATATAAGAAGTGTGTGAACGAATCATTGGAAAAATTATAAAAATTGCTTCTAAAATTAAAGTTAAGATTGTTCCTATATAAATATATGATTCTCTATTTTTTAAATTTTTTACAATATCTTGATTTTCTTTTTCAAACATAAAAACTGCATCATGTAAAGGTTTTAGTAATTCAAAACTAAATTCAGTGATTTTTTTTGAATCATCAAAATTTGGTTTATTTATAAAATCTTCAACTAATCTAAAAAAAAGTTCTACTTGTTCATCTAAGCCATTTTGTTTAAAATAAAAATCATCTAAATCTGTAGAAGTTAAATTGTTTTTTATAAAATCATAATCATTTTTCATAGATTCAAGCAAAAATACTAATCTTTTTATGTCAGATTGATGTTCTATTATCAAATGTGTTTGTAAAGCAATTTTTTGAGAAAACATTCTTTGTTTTCCACTTAAATTTATAAGTTTTCCATAAATTTCTTGAGAAGATATAAGTGTATGCATAGTGAAAAATGCAAAAGTTGACCAAATTATCAAAATTGATAAAGCTATGATATAGCTAGTCGTTAAGGAAATTTTTTTTAAAAGCATTTTTTTTCCTTGTTAGAGCCTTTCTATAATTATATGATAATAAATATAAGTTTTCTAGAATTAATTGCTATTGATATAGTATAATTCCAATAAAAAAAGGATTTTTTTGAATAAATTAGTATTAAAACTTGAAAATATAGGAAATTTTAGTTTATATTGCCCATTTACAAATGAGAAATTAGATAATGACAATAATTCTTTTGAAATATATGAAGGTGCTGGAAATTATCTTTTTTCTATGTGTGAAGATTGTATGTTTTTTGATGCAGGAAATAATAGTGAAATTGAAAAGTACTGGAAAAATTCTGCATTTGAAGCAATAGAAAAGTTTGTAGAAAATCATAAAGACGATAACATTTTGGTAATTGAAGTTTTATATAAAGATGAAAAATATTTCTTTGGATTTATAAATGAAGATAATTCAAACTTAAATGATTTAGAGATTGAAAAAAAGTTTATTAAAAGAATTTGATAAAATAAAAATATATTTAGTAAAGAGGGGAAAAGTATGTTAAAAAAATCATTTATAGGTATATCATTGGTGGCAAATTGTTTATTTGCAAATGAAATACAAGTTTTTTCTGCAAAAACACTAGATTTGAAATTGTCTAAAAATACTCAAACAAAAGAAATTTTTTGTGGAACAACAGAAGAATTTAGTAAAAAATATAATGAAATTTTTAGAAGCAAATTGATGGGAGAAACATTTAATTTTACTCTAGATGCAACAACTGAAATTGCAAAAGCTTCTGCTGGGACATTTAGCAATAGTGCTGGAAATTTAGATGGAGGTTTGGTTACTGCTGGTTTAGGAATATTAACAGCGGTTGGTATAGGAGCTTATAATAAAGCTGTTGAAGATAATGAATATATCTATTTAGTTATGGCTGAAAATGAAGATAAAAAAGCTACATTAATTGGTTCATTAGTCGTTTCAAATGATAAAATAACTAGTGATGAAGTAAAACAAATTGCTTCAGATGATCAAAAAAAGTTATTTAAGTAGAAGAGGAAAATATTCATGAAAAAAATTATAAATATAGTAAGTATATCTTTGATAACAATGTTATTTACAGCTTGTGCACCAAATGAAATACCAATGAAAGCATATCCAAATAAGAACACTAATAAAGTTGATTATATTTCATTTGATGGTAGTGTTGAAACAAGTTCAGGAGATGAAATCATTGAAGTTCAAAATATAGCTTTAATGATTAATAAAGCAGCTCAAACTTTTGATAAAGAGGGAATAAAATATTTTTATTTGACAAAAACTGCAGGGGTTCCTCCAATGATTAATAACTTTGAAAATCTTGTAAATTATTGTTATCCAGAATATTATAAAAAATCTTCTTTAGAAGATAAATGCAATTTAACTCCTACTGTAAATAATAGTAATGTAAAAATAGGATTTGTTGGTTTAGAAGAATCAGCTTTAACTTATGATAAGTTTGTTTGGTCGGTTAAAGATGTATTAAATGATAAGAATATTCAAAAAGTAATTTCAGAAGCTTTAAAAGAATATGATGTAAATGAAATAATATTTAAAGAGAAATAACCAATATAAATACCTATAAATAACTGAATAAGGACTAAAGATAAATATATCTGTAATTATCACAACTCAAAATTTACGAGAAACTTTATACTCAAGATGTTTTGTAAGTATTTGTAATCAAATTTTAAAACCTGATATACTAATTTTAGTTAATGATGGAAAAATATTTACTAAAATAGATATAAAAAGAATTGATTATTATTTTAAAAATATAAATTATATTATTTTAAATAATAAATATGAAAAAGGTCTTGCAGGTAGCTTAAATACAGGACTTTTTTATTTATCTAAAGTCAATTTTATTGGTTATGTATCAATATTAGATGATGATGATACTTGGGATACTGAACATTTAAAAGTTAATTATGATATAGCAATTCAAAATAATAACGCAGATGTAGTTATATCAGGTTTGAGAATGATTAAAAAAGGTATTGTCTCTAAAAGAAAAATTCCTACAAATTTACTTTCTTCTGATTTTTTAGTTGGAAATCCTGGATGGCAAGGTTCTAATACTTTTGTTTCTTTTGAAATTTTGAAAAAAGTTAAAGGGTTTAGAAATGGATTATTAAGTACAAATGATAGAGATTTAGCTTTTAGAATTTTAAGTATTCCTGGACTTAATGTTGCATATACTAACAAATGGACTTCTACTTGGTTTCATGAATCAGATCCAAATTCATTATCAATTCCTCGTTCTTATCCTAAAATATTGGGACTTCAATGGTTTTGGTATATTTATAAAGAATTTTTTAATAAGGAACTTGAAAAAGCTTTTTTTGAAAGAGCAGATAAATGTTTTGGAATAAAAGAAATAGAAATAAAAAATATTAAATATATACCTATAAATAAAACATTAGTAGGAGATTTTAGTGTCTAATAGTTTTAATAATCCTACTAGATATTCAGAAAAAAAGATTTTAATAGGAAAATTAAAATATAAATTTTTTTCTCTTTTTAGATTTTTAAGAATACAAAAATTTATAACTAAATATTGGGGACCACAATATACAAGAAGTAGAGAATATATAGAAATAGATATTACATATCATTGTAATTTATATTGTAATAATTGTAATCGTTCTTCTGCTCAGGCTCCCGAAAAACTTCATATAAAAGTTGAAAAAATAATAAATTTTGTTGATGAATCAATTAATCTTAATAAATTTTGGAAACGTATTCGAATATTAGGTGGAGAGCCTACATTACATCCAGATTTTTTTACAATAATAAATGAATTATTAAGATATAAAAATTTTTACCAAAAAGTTATAATAGAGGTTGTAACAAATGGAAATGGGAAAAAAGTAAATAATATAATAAGTCAAATACCAAAAGAGATATGGGTTGAAAATTCAAATAAAGAAAGCATAATACAACCAGAGTTTGGACCATTTAATTTAGCTCCAATTGATGAAAAGAAAAATATATTTGTTGATTATTCAAATGGTTGTGCTATTATGAAAGATTGTGGTATGGGGTTAACTCCTATGGGATATTATCCATGTGCTATTGCAGGAGGAATTGATAGGATAATTAAAAAAAATATAGGTTATAAGACTTTACCTGATAATTCAGATAATATGTTAGATTTAGCTAGAGAGTTTTGTCAATATTGTGGAAGATTTAGAGATGGTCACTATATTCCTAAAAATATAAGAAAACCTATCTTAGAACAAGAAACTTCAGAAACTTGGAAATTGTTTTATAGTAATTGGAAAAAATAGATAATGATGAATGAACCAATTCCCAAAGAAATATTAAGTTCTAAAGAACTGAAAATTGTATCAGAAAAAAATATCTATGAAATTTTAAAAAAAGAAATTATAGTTGGTGTAAGTTTACATAATAATTCAAAGACTATAAAAAAATGTATTAATAGTATAATTAATCAAGATATCTTTGATTTATGCGCTGTTGTGATTTTGGATGATTCATCAAATGATAATTGGATGATTTATGTAAAAGATGAGTTATTATTAAATAATATATTAGTATTAAGGGCTAATTGTGGTAGTCCAGCTAGATCAAGAAATGCAATTTTAGATTTTGTAGATAAAAATTTTAGTAGTCCTAAGTGGGTTGCTCGATTAGATGCTGATGATGTATTTAGTTCAACAAATTCTTTATCTAAAATGTGTCAAAGTGGAGAGTATAAAAATATTCATTTTATTTTAGGTGGAAATAGGTTAAAAATAGAAGATAAATTTATCTCAAAAGTTAATTTTGCATCAAAAGAGTTAAGCAATAAAAATGTTTTAATTAAAATATTAAAAAATATGGCTTTAAATAATGCATATAATGAATTGCCTTCTTGTAATTTAATTCTTAGAGCAAATACAGGATTTAGATATCCTGATATTAAAAGTGCTGAAGATCATTGGTTAGTATCTCAACTTCTTTTTTTTCATTCTGATAATGGTGTAATTGTAGAAAATTTTAGTTATTGTGATTATTCATTAAGTGGTAAAAGTTCTATTAAAAATAAACAAAATAGTATTCATCAAAAAAATAGAGAAAGATTATATCAAACTTTTTTATTAGTTAAAAGCTTAGATTTTGAGAAGAATGAATTTTTAGGCTATGGAATGGAGGGAATAGTTTTTAAAAATAAAAATTTAGTTAAAAAATATTTTTATCCTGATACTATTGATTTAAACCAAATAGAGAAAATAAATAATATTGTAAATGAAAATGATAAATTTATTCCTAAAGTAAATTGGATAAAAACAAAATCATCATGGATTTGTAGTTATAAATATTTTCCTTCAGAAGATTGTAAAACAATTACAATAGAACAAGCGAAAGATTTTTTGTTATATTGTTTAAATAAGAAAATAGTATGTGTTAATATAAAACGTTCAAATTTTAGAATATATAATAAAAAACTTATTTATATAGATATTGGAAATTCAATAAGTTCTATGAATATTAAATATTTTATAGATTCAGCTGCTCGATTATATTGTATTTCTGCATTAAATTATGATGACCATGAATTTCAAAGAAGAAAAAATATAAATTATATAAGACAAGAAGATGTTTTTAATAATATCGCAGGATTCTTTGAGTTTTATAATGATTTATTAAAGAGTTATTATAATTCAAATTTAAAACCTTTTTTAATAAATGAAAAGCTGTTTGAAAACAAAAAAACAGATAAATGCACATTAATGATAAAAACGTGCGCAATGGATTATGAGATATTAGAACAACAAGTAAAACACATAGTTTTTAATTTAGAAATACCAAGAAGTTTTTTTGAAAAAATTCTATTAATTGATTCTCGTGAAAACAATTTTTTAAGACAATATCAAAAACCTAATTTAAATAGAATAGTTTTATTGGCTGAAAAATTGAAGAAAAAAAATATTATTGACAGAATATTAATTTCTCCAAATGATAAAAATGAAATAATTAAAATTAATAATAAATGGTTTGGATTAGAATGTTTTGAAACACATACTAATAAAAATGCACCAGTTTTTCCCCAAATTTGGGCTTTTGAACAAGTTAAGACACAATATTTATTACAATGCGATATTGATATATTAATTGGTAAAAAGAATTTATCTCATGACTATTTAAAAGATATGTTAACTGCAATAAAACAGAAAGATACTATATCTGTAGCATTTAATATACCTTTTGAAAAAGGTTTTAGAAAATATGATGCACCAATTGGAGAGTATGTCCCGGAAGTGAGATGTGGTTTATTGGATTTAGATTTAATAAAAGGATTATTACCTTTAGAAAACGAAGTTAAAAATGAAAAATTAGAATTATCATGGTTTAGAGCTTTACATATTAAACAAAGAAAAAACAATAAAAAAACATTAAGAGGAGGTAACTCTGATACATTTTATATACATCCCCATAATCATTGGAAAAAAGATATTAATAAGTTTTTTGAAATACAAGATTTAGTTAATCAAGTAAAAATACCTAACTTTCAATTCCAAAATTGGGATTTAATGGGATTACCTGAATTATGGAATTATCAACATAGAAATGAAGAAATTATATTTTTGATAAAAGGACGTAATACATCAAAAGAAAAAATAAATAGATGTTTTGCAAGTCTAAAAATGCAAACAAATCAAGATTTTGGAATAATTGTAATTGATGATGCTTCAAATGATTTAGGAATAAAAATTCCTTCAATATTAGATAATCTAAATTATAGAACTACTCTTGTCAGAAACTATGAAAATAAGGGGCGCATTCCAAATTTTATAAAAGCAATAAGTGATATATGTACTAATAAAGAATCATTAATTGTGATTTTAGATTTGGATGATGCTTTAATAGATAGGGATATTATATTGGAATTAAAAGAGTTACTTAATAAAGGTTATGACTTAATTCAAGGTGGAATGTTTAGACCAAATAAAGCACTTAAATTATATATACCTGATTATTTAGATTGTAGAAAAAAGTTTGGTTCAAATGTTTGGACACATTTAAGAGCTTTTAAAAAAAGATTATTTGATGAAATAGATAAAGAAAAATATTTTAAGATTGATAATGAGTGGATTAGTGAATGTACAGATTATGGAACAATGATACCTTTAGTTGAATTATCTAAAAAACCTATATTTATATATGAATATTGGTATTTACATGAAAATAGTACTAAAAGAAGTTCAAAAATTAAATTAAAAAAAGAAAAATTAATAATGGAAATTTTAAATAAAAGTGTCTAGATTATCTATAAAATAAGATTTTTTTGGAGGAAACTCCCAAAAAAATCAAAAAGAGTAAAATAAAAGTCATTAGGTATGTTTTTGAGTAATTGGTGGAGATGTGCACCATTAAAAGTTATTCTAAAAAGCCTATTTAAGGGCCTAAAATTTTATAAAATTTCTCGATACCGTAATCAATACCGTAAAAACTACTTACTACAATTGTTTAATTAAATTCCAAATATTGGAATTTAATCAGAATCTCATATATTATTAACAATCATTTGTTTTCCAACACAACAAATATTTAATATACTACTTAAATAGAATTTTTATACGATAAATAAGAAATAGGTTTTCCGCTTATAAACGAAAAAGGTATATGAAGTTTTCATATAGAGATTTACTTAGATTTGGAAACTTTAGTTTTTCAAATCTAATTACTTACTAAATCAATTTTAAAACAGATTCAACTTCTAAAGCTTTTTGTTCATCTAAAGAATTTTCAATAACTTTAACAAACTCTTTTAATTGTTCTTTTGTCCATCCTGTATTTATTGAAGCTTGAAGATGAAACTTTAATGGTCCATGTACATTTCCTAGTGTTGCTAAAACTGAAATAGTTGAAAGTTCTCTTTGTTTATGAGTTAAAATATCTCTAGCAAAAATATCTGCAAACAGATGTTCTTTCAAAAAAGTGTCAATAATTGGTGAAAATAGTTGATATCCACTAGGATTTGGAATAGTATCTTGACCTGCAAGTGCTGCTCTTACTTTTGCACCATATTCATCTTTATTTAAATCATTTGGAATAGGTGATGCTTCTTTACCAATTTCATCTTTTATTCCTTTATTTGTTCTTTCTTCTACAACTTTCATAAAAGTTCCAATTCCACCTAAACTTCTTGGAAATCCTGCATATGCATAAGTTTGAACTAATATTTCTTTTATTTCATTTTTTGTTAAGCCATAATTTAAACCTTTATTTAAGGCTATTTCTAATTTTTTAGTATCTCCTATTGTTGTTAAAGCAGAGATTTCTATAATACTTTCATCTTTTTTATCTAATAATTCCAAATTTAACTCCTTTGCATTTGATATATTTAAAAAAGTAAATAAACTACAAATTAAAGTTAATAAAATTTTTTTCATTTTTCATCCTTTAATTTGAATTATATTGTTCATCACTAACTGGTTCCATCCATTGTACATTTTTACCATTTTCATCAGCTTCTGTGATAACTAAATGAGTCATTGCAATATCTTTTGAAGCTCCATGCCAATGTTTAACATCATCTGGGCACCAAACAACATCGCCAGCTTTAATTATCTGTTTTTTACCATCCCATGTTTGAGTATAACCAACACCAGAAGTTACAATTATATGTTGACCTTTTGGATGTGTATGCCAATTTGAACGTGCTCCTGGTTCAAATGTTACATAAGCTCCTGAATGTGTATTTGTATCTTTTTGAGGATAAAGAGGATCAATTCTAACTTCTCCACCAGTGAAATATTTTTTAAAATCTGTTTTATTTACAACTATAGATTTTCTATCTTCAACTTTTGAGATATTTTGTATTTGTTTAACTTCATCTGCTTGAATTTGTGTTAATAAAACAATAGTTGCAAAGCTAAATAACTTAATTACTTTCATATTTAATCCTTTTTATTTAAGTGAATTGTAGTATTCATCAGATACTGGTTCTAACCATTTATTACTTGTTTCAGTTCCTGGAACTTCCACAGAAATATGACTAAACCAACTATCTTTTTTTGCACCATGCCAATGTTTTGCTCCTGTTGAAATATAAACAACTGAGCCTTCTTTTAAACTTACAGCTTCTTCGCCATCTTTTTGATACCAGCCTTCACCTGCTGTACATATAAGTATTTGTCCACCACCTGTTTTTGCATGATGAATATGCCAATTATTTCTACATCCAGGTTCAAATGTAACATTTGCCATAAAAATTGGTGTTTCACCTGGTTTTACTAAAAAATTTAGAAAAGAATCTCCTATAAAATATTGTGCATAATTAACATTAGGATTACCAGTTCCAAACATGTTTACTTTTTCAAATTCATTTTTATCAAGGTATTTCATAATACTTTCCTTTTAAATATCTTATTTTTTAGTATATAAAAAACTCAAATTTCTCAATAGCACAATTTTATAAATCGGTTGCCTATTTCTACAAATCTATAAATTTTTTATAGTTAATCATTTTCATTTTGTAGAATTAGGCAATTGAAATAGAGAATACTTATATTGGAATTTGAAAAGTTAATATATAATATTAGATTATATACAATAAGTTAGGATGTAATTATGGAAGATATTATAGAAAATTATCGAGTTAATACTCTTAAATTAATAGAAGAAAAATTTACATTGGATATTGAAGGTGGATTACAAACTGAAATTCCTAATTTAGATTTTTACTTTACATCTGAACCTACAGAGTTTAATGCAATTATTTATGAACCATCTTTATGTATTATTTTACAAGGTAATAAAGCAGTTGGATTTGGAAATGAACTTTATAGTTATGGTCCAAAAGATTATTTGTTATCTTCTACTCATGTTCCAGCAAAAGTAAAAATATCGGAAGTAAATAAAGAAAATCCTTATGTATCTTTTAGAATTAAATTCAATTTAGAAGATATTTATGAAGTAATTAAAAATATTAGTTCTGAAAAATTGCAAAAGATTGCAAAATCGGAAAAAGGACTATTTTTTGATGAATTAAATGAAAAACTTTATGATCCTGTTTATAGATTAATAAAACTTCTAAATCAATCAAAAGAAGAGATAGAATATCTTTATCCTTTAGTATTAAAAGAGATTTTATTTATTTTGATAAATGATAAAAGCGGATATTTTCTAAATAAATTTGCAATGGAAGGTACTGTTTCAAATAAAATAGTACATGTAATTTCAGAAATAAAAGATAATTTCAATGAAAAACTAAATATAAAAGAATTAGCAAAAATGATTGATATGAGTGAATCATCTTTATATCAAAATTTTAAAACTATAACTTCAATGTCTCCTATTCAATTTCAAAAAAAGATTCGACTTGAAGAAGCAAAATTAATGCTTTTAAATCAAAATATAGAAGCCAGCGAAGTGGCATATGCCGTTGGATATGAGTCCCCTTCACAATTTAGTAGAGAATATTCAAGAATGTTTGGAATGTCTCCAAAAGCTCATGCAGAATTTTTAAGAGAAAAATCAAATACCTAATTAATCTAGGTATTTGATTGTTTTATGAAGTCTTTCTAATCCATCTTTTACTACCTCTAAAGGGCATGCAATATTTATTCGTATAAAATCGTTTGCATTTTTTCCATAAGTGATACCTGATGCGATACGCAATTTTCCAATTTCTAAAATTTTATCAACTAAAGTTTGTGAATTTATACCAAGTTTAGAACAATCAATCCATAAAAGATAAGTTGCTTCTGGTTTTATAACTTCTAATTTGGGAATATTTTTATTTATATATTCTATGACAAAATCTCTATTTTTTTCTAAATAAATTAAAAGTTCATCTAACCAACTATCTGATAAAGTATATGCACTTATTAAGGCTTCAATACCAAAAACATTTGGCTCAATAGTTTCATTTATATTTAAAGAACGATTGATTTTTGCTTTAAACTCCTGATTTGCAACTATTATGTTAGAAGTTTTTAATCCTGCAAGATTAAATGTTTTACTTGGAGCCGTACAAGTAATACTTTGGTTTAAAATTTCTTTACTAATTGATGCAATAGGAGTATATTTGTAATCACTATAAACTAAATCTCTATGAATTTCATCACTAAGAATAATTACATTGTTCTCTACACATAAATTTCCCATTAAAGTAAGTTCTTCTTTTGTCCAAACTCGACCAACTGGATTATGAGGATTACATAAAATAAAAAGTTTTACTTTTTCATCTTTAACTTTTTCTTCAAAATCTTTAAAATCAATACTATATTTTTTGTTATCATAGAGTAAATTATTTACTACAATTTCACATTTGTTGTTTGTAATTGAAGAATTAAAATAGTTATATACAGGAGATTGAATAAGTACTTTATCTCCTTCTTTGCAAAATGCTTGAACAACTGCACTTAACGAAGGAATTACTCCAACAGTTGGTTCAATCCATTCCTCTTTTATTTTAAAATTATGACGTTTTTCCCACCATAAAATTTCTGAATCATAATAACTTTTAGGAATCATTGTATATCCAAAAACTCCATGTTGTGCTCTTTTTAATATAGAATCAATAATAGGAGTTGCAACTTTAAAATCCATATCAGCAACCCACATTGGAAGTACTCCATCTTCTGTTGTATCCCATTTTGAACTATTGGTATTATTTCTATTAATAATTTCATCAAAATTGTATTTCATTATTGACCTTTATTCTGTAATTATTTTAAGTTCTTGATGAATAACTTTTTCATCATCTAAAATTAATTCTTCTATATTTTTTGCTTTTATAAATCCACTTATTGGGTTTTTTACACTTTGTATAGATGTAGTAATATCTGCAGTTAATGTAGAATACTCAAATGCTAAATCAGTATCAATCATCTCACAATTTTCTAAAATTAGATTATCAATATAACAAAGAGGTTGAGTTCCAATAATTTTACAATTTACGAATTTTAAATTTTTTGAATACCAACCTAAATATTCTCCTTCAATTATAGAATCATAAACAGTAACATTTTCACTATTCCAAAATGCATCTTTTGAATTTATATTTGCATTTTTTACAGTCATGTTGTTTGTATGTTGAAATGAATAGTTTCCATCTAAAAAGAAATCATCAAGTAGAATATCACTACTATGAAGAAGTAGATAATCTCCAGTAAATTTTGAGTTTTTAATAGTTATATTTTTACAATCCCATAAAGTTTCATTTGTATTTAAAAGAGAATTTTTGATTATAATATTTTTGGCATCTCTAAATATTTTTGGAGCATCAACTTTTGAATCTTCTAATAAAATTTCATTTGAATACCAAATACTTGCTCTTCCACCTTCAAAAAATTGAGATTTTTGAATATTTATATTTGTGTCATGCCAAAAAAGATATTTGCTTGAGAATTCACAATCTATTGCATTAACTTCTTTTGCAAACTTTAATGCAGATTCTCCTTTTGTAAATTTGCAATTGATTAAATTTGTAAATGAAGATTTAAAAAGTGGTCTTTCACCTTCAAAAACTTCATCTTTTATAATATTTATATTTTTGTTGTTAGTACAATTCTTCATTTTTAATTTATACCTTCTTTTAAAACTTATTTTTTATTTGTTTATATAAAGCTATAAAATAGCCATTAAATCTATTATTAGTATATAAGAATTATAAAAATGAGAGTAGAACAATAATACAAAATGATTGCCTAAAAATATAAAAGTAAATATTTATTTTTATTTAATCATCATAAGTTATATTTACTTTTTGAAGTAAATTAAGAAGTTGTTTTGCTTCTTCATTATCCATATCTTTAACAAGTTCTGCATTAACTTCTCTTGCACAAGAGATAACTTCTTCAGCTAAATTAATCCCACTTTGGGTTAGTTTTAGTTCTTTTTTTCTTTTATCATTTTCGCAAGCAATACGTTGTAAATAACCTTTTACCTCTAATCTATCAATTAATCTTGTAATGCTCGTTTCATCACCATAGGTATATTTTAATAACTCTTTTTGCGTAGTTACATTGTTTTTATAAATATTAATAAGAATACTAAATTGTAAATGAGTAATGTTGTATGGCTTTAACTTCAGTTCCATAGATTTTTTTATATTTATAAATATGATACTAAAGTGATAGCCAAAAGAGCTTTGTAAATTAAAATTTTCTTTTTCCATAAACAAATTATATCATATTAAAATAATACTTGTCTTTAACAAGTATTTAAGTTTCAAAAAAATATACTTGCATTTGACAAGTATATTATTGTAAAGGAATAAAATAAATAAGTATGATGTAATAATTATTGGTGGTGGTGTTTCTGGATTATCTTGTGCAATAACTTTAAGATCAGCAAAATTAAAAATAGAAGAATTATCAAATAAAAATATTTTAGTAATAGATGCTGGTTCTTCTCATTTAAATATGGCAGAACTACATAATGTAGCAGGTATAAAAGAGGGTACAAAAGGATCTGAATTATTAAAATCAATGGTTTCAAAAACTCTTTCTTATGGAATAACTTTACAAAGTGATAATGTTATTTCAGTATCTGGAAATGTTGGCGAGTTTATTGTAAATACTGAAAATCAAAAATTTGAAGCAAGTTTAATTATATTTGCTAATGGAATGCAAAAAATTGATGTTGAAGGAATAGGTGCATCAGTTATAGGACATATTAGAGCACCAAGACCTGGAATGGTTATGATTGAAAATACTGATGGAATAATTAGTGAAGGTAAATATGTAACAGGTTGTGCAGCAGGTGCAACTTCAATGTTTAGTTCAGCTGCAGGATATGGTGCTCAAACTGCAACAGATATTATAAGTTTATGGTTAGGAAAATATACAGTTATACATGATGTATTAAAAAAAGACTAATAAAAAGGATATAAAATGACAAAAAGAAATGTTTTAATTACAGGTGGAGCAAGAGGAATTGGTGCTGCAACTGCAAAATTGTTAGCTAAAGATGGATATAGAGTATTTATCAATTATGTTAATAGTACTCAAATAGCTCAAGATTTAGTAAATGAGATTACTTCAAATGGTGGAGAAGCTTATAGTATCAAAGCTGATGTTAGAAATGATAATGAAATTAAAACTATGTTTGATGAAATAAATATTAAACATGGTGGTGTAGATATTCTTGTTTCTAATGCAAATATGAATTTTACTCCAAAACCTTTTGTAGAGCAAACTTGGGAAGAGTTTTCTCAAAAATTAAATGATGAAATGCATGCTTCTTATGTATGTGCAAAATTTGCTGTAGATTCTATGAAAGAGAAAAAATTTGGTAGATTAGTATTTATTTCAAGTACTCTTTCAGAAGACCCTTTACCAAGATTTATCGCTCATGGATGTGCAAAAGGTTCACTTGATTCATTTAATAAATATTTAGCACAGGAGTTAGGTGCATATGGAATTACTTCAAATGTTGTAGCTCCAGGACTTGTATTAACAGATGCAACTTCAGAAGCACCAGAAGAATTTATTAATTTCTTAAAATCAACAACACCAATGGGTAGAGTTGCAATTCCTCAAGATATTGCAAATGCAATCTCATTTTTTGTAAAAGATGAAAGTTCTCATATTACAGGAACTTATCTTCCTGTGTGTGGTGGAGCTTATTTGGCATAATCTATTAAATACTTTATATTCAAGTTTGGATATAAAGTATTTTTTAATATAAAATTTAGAGAATTAGACAATCAAATTGGATTATCTTTCTATTTGAAATTTTTAAACTATTTTATAATTTAACTAAAAATAAATTTTTTAGGACAATTATGATGAAAAAACTTATTAGAATTGGATTTATTGGATTAAATCCAGATAGTCACTGGGCTTCTATTGCTCATATTCCAGCCTTAGCATCATTAAATGATAAATTTGAAGTAATAGGTGTTGCAAATTCAACATATGAGAGTGCTAAAAAAACTGCTGAAGCATATAACTTAAAATATGCCTTTAAAACACCTCAAGATTTAGTTGTTTGTGATGAAATTGATTTAGTTGTTGTAACAGTAAAAGTGCCTTATCATTTTGAGTTAGTTTCTGCTGCTTTAAATGCAGGTAAAAATGTGTATTGTGAATGGCCATTGGGAAATGGTTTAGAAGAGGCTAAAAAATTAGCTATATTGGCTAAAGAAAAAGGTGTATTAGCAACAGTTGGTACACAAATGAGAACATCTGTTGAAGTTGGATATCTAAAAGAAATGATTAAAAATGGATATGTTGGAGATGTACTTTCTACTACATTAATAGCTGATGCTGGACAATGGGGAGAACAAACTGTTGCAGAATTGACATATTTAAGTGATAAAACTAAAGGTGCTACAATGTTAACAATACCTTTTGGACATACATTAGCTGGTATTCAAGAAGTATTAGGTGATTTTTCAGATATTTCAGGTCGATTAATTACAAGACGAAAAGAAGTTTTAGTAACAGATTTAAATAAAACTATTGAACAAACAGCAGCAGATCAGATTATGGCAAATGGTGTATTAGGTGATGGAATAGCATTTAGTGCACATTATAGAGGTGGATTATCTAAAGGAACTAACTTTTTGTGGGAAATTAATGGAACTAAAGGTGATATCCAAGTTAAAGGAAATATTGGTCATGGGCAATTTGCAGAATTTAGAATTTATGGAACATCAGATAAAGAAAAAGAATTAAAAATTATTGAAATTCCAAAAGAGTTATATAATCAAAAACTAGAATATGTTATTCCAAGAAATGTAGCTGGTATTTATGAATTAATTGCAAATGATATTGAAAATGGCACTAAAACTGCTCCAAGTTTTGAAGATGCTGTTCAATTACATGAATTACTTGATAGAATAGAAAAAACATCTTTAAAGAATTAGAATATAAAAATATATTAAAATTACAAAAAAATTAGTATATAAAGATAAAAATGAAAAAAAGCATTATAGAAAATAGAGAAATATTATCGATTGAAAATGGTATTCATGATACAAATTTAAAAAGTGTAAAAATATTTAAAACAAAAAATTATGAACCTAAAAGTCCTTTAATTTATGATGTTTGTTTAATTCTTGTACTTCAAGGTAAAAAGATTGCAAATCTTGCAAGCAATCGATTTACCTTTGACTGTGATAATTATTTAGTAGTTCCCACAACCCTTCCTTTGGAGTGTGAAACTTATGCAACACAAGAAGAACCATTTATTTGTCTAATCATTTCATTAGATAGAGAAATGATGGTTGATATTATTGAAGAGTTAAAAGAAAAAACTTTTGATAATAAAAGTCTAAATAATATGGGTATTTTTTCTGATAAAGTTACTGTTAAAATTGAACAAACAACTGAAAAATTATTGGATATTTTAGAATCAAAAGAAGAATCTATGATATTAGGTGATGGCGTTTTAAAAGAGTTATTTTATAGAATTGCTATTGGT
Organism: Arcobacter lacus; assembly: GCF_003063295.1. Lineage (NCBI taxonomy): Bacteria > Pseudomonadati > Campylobacterota > Epsilonproteobacteria > Campylobacterales > Arcobacteraceae > Arcobacter > Arcobacter lacus. Next base: position 370,265 of record NZ_MUXF01000019.1, on the reverse strand, counting down.
CAAAATGCACAAATGCTTCATAAAATGTTTTTAGAAGAGAATAATGAATCTAAAATTGCAAAAGCTTTGAAACATATCCATGATAATTATAATAAAAGTTTAGATATGGATTCACTAGCTCGTATTTGTGATATGAGTGTCTCTTCATTTCATAATCATTTTAAAATAATCACATCACATACTCCTTTACAGTATATAAAAAAAATACGATTAACGAAAGCAAAAGATTTATTAATAAAATATGATTATAAAGCTGTTGATGTTGCAAATGAGTTAGGATACGATAATCCTTCACATTTTAGTAGAGATTTTAAAAGTTATTTTGGATATTCGCCTAAAGAGGCAAAAGCCTCTTTATAAGTATTCAGGAGAACAAATACTATTAAGCTACCATTGATCTATTTAAAATGTTAGCTACTTTATCTAAAGTAACTGTTCCATTTTCACCAATTTCTAAATAACCATGAGATTTAAATGCATTATGAACATTTTCAATAACTTTATTGTCAATTTCATATTCAGTTAATTTTGTTGGTAAACCAACACTTTCAAATATATTTTCCATTTTTTGAATTACTGCTTCGTTATCATTTTCGATTCCGAATACATTTTTACCAAATTGTGCTAGTTTTTCTTGTTTTTCATCTATCATTTCTCTTAATAAATGTGGAAGAACAACTGCTAATGATCTAGCATGATCAAGTCCATAGAATGCTGTTAATTCGTGTCCAATAATGTGTGTTGACCAATCTTGGCAAACACCATTTGCAAGTTGGAAGTTAAGTGCTTGATTACAAATGTGCATTAAATTTTCTTGCCACCATAATGATCTTCTCTCTTCCCATTTATCTGCAAGAGTTACTAAACCTTTATATAAAGTTTCTGCATAACCATCATTTACTAATAAATCATTTGTTTTAGTTAAATATTGCTCAGAAATATGAACAAAAGCATCAACTAAACCATTTCCAAGTTGTCTATCACTTAATGTTCCCATAAATGATGGATCAAGTACTGCAAATCTTGGGTATGAATGATCTGAAAAATACATTCTTTTTTCATCTGTAGTTTTTCTTGAAACAACAGTTAAATTGTTTGATTCTGAACCCGTTGCAGCTAAAGTTAATATAACTCCAATTGGAAGAGCTTTTTCAACTATTGCAGTTCCATCTAAGAAATCCCATCCATCACCATCATATAATGATGCAGCAGCAAGATATTTTGAACCATCAATAACAGAACCACCACCAACAGCTAAAATAAATTCTACACCTTCAGCTTTTACAAGTTCAACAGCTTTGTTCATAGTTTCTACTGTTGGATTTACTTCAACTCCACCAAATTCTACCCATTTGTGATTTTCTAAAGCTTTTACAACTTGCTCATATGCACCATTTTTCTTAATTGAACCACCACCATAAACTACTAATACTTTTTTATCTTTTGGAATAAGATTAGCTATTTCTTTAATTTTTCCTTTTCCAAATTCTATTCCCGTTGGGTTATGATAAGAAAATTCCATATTTTAAATCCTTCAAATAATTTTGTAAGGGAATTATAAAAGTTATACTAAAAGATTTAAAGACCAAATTCTACAAATCACATACCAAATTCTACAAATGAAAAATTATGAATTTAGAGAATTAGGTTATTCATCTGGACTATCTTTCTATTCTAATATTTTAAACTAATTTATAATAGTAAATATATTTGAATAAGGAAAAGAAATTGAAAAAAGATAATACGATGCTAGTTTTTTTTGCATCAACATTTTCATTTTTGATGGTTTTTGCAGCTTCTGCTACTCCAATACCTTTATATGATATTTATAGGCAATCTGATGGTTTAACATATTATGATTTGGCACTTACTGCTGTTGTTTATTTTGTTGGAGCAATTACAGCTCTTTTAATGTTTGGGCGAATTTCAAATCATTTGGGACGAAAACCTGTTGCTTTATTAATATTTTTACTTACTTTTATTGCAACTGTAATTTTGTTAGATGTAAATAGTGCAACACCTTTAATCATTGGACGATTGATTTTAGGATTTGCTTGTGGATTGGCTTCAAGTGCCCTTACATCATATATTGCTGATAGTGGAGCAAGTTTAGCCCATTGGGTTCCCTCAGCTGTTATAAGTAATTCTCCAATGGTTGGACTTACTATTGGTGCAATTGTTTCAGGTTCTTTAGTTGAATTTGCTCCATATCCTAGAGTATTGTGCTATGTTGTAATTCTTATTATTTTATGTGTTTGTACTTTATTAATAATATTAAGTAAAGAAACTGTTGAAAAAAGTTCAGGTGTAATTGCTTCTTTTAAACCTAAATTTTCTTTACCCCATGTAGATAAAAGATTATTTCCAATTGCTGCAATTACATTTGTTTCAACTTGGGCAATGGGAGCATTTTATCAAGCTTTTGGTCCTTCAATTGCAGTTGATAAATTAGGAACACATAGTACCTTGATGATAGGAATTTTATTTTCATCATATTTATTGCCAAGTGCAATTGGAGGTCCATTAACTGCAAAATTTACTCCAGCTAATATTCAACGATTAGGAATGATTGTATTTACTTTAGCTGTATTTGGAATTATCTCTTCTTTGAAATTTTCAAATATTACAATTTTTATTATTTGTAGTGTAATTGCAGGGGCATCTCAAGGAGCAGTTTTAACGGGAAGTATTCGTTCACTACTTGCAGATATAAAATTGAAAGAAAGAGCAGGAGTGTTATCTTTGATATATGCAGTATCTTATACAGGAGCTGCAATTCCTAGTTTTATAGCTGGTCAACTCTCTCATTATATGGATTTATATCATGTATCTTTGTTTTATGGTTTTTTAGCTTTATTAGCATGTTTTTTTACACTTTTATTTGCACGAAATTCAAAACATTTAAAAGTAGAAATTTAGTTATTTATAGAATTAGGCAATTTAATTAGAGTATTTTTCTATTCGTAAATTAGAAAATAATCTATAATAAAATCATATATAAAGGAGAATGTTATGAAACAAAAATTAAATATTTTAATTTCTATTTTATTTGTTTTTATTACATCAGTTTATGCAAAAGAAGGAGAAACAATGAAAATTAGTGTTAATTCTAATGGTAATACAACTGTTTATGAATTAAATAATTCATCTGCATCACAAGAGTTATATGCTCAATTACCTCTTAGTATTAAAGTTGAAAATTATAGTAATGATGAAAAGATATTTTATCCACCAAATAAATTGACAACAAGTAATACTTCTTTAGCAAAAAATGCTAAAGCTGGAACTTTGGCTTACTATGCACCTTGGGGAGATGTAGTAATGTTTTACAAAGATTTTGGAAGTGCTAGTGGATTATATGAATTAGGGAAAGTTTTATGGGGTGCTGAATATATTGAAGATATGTCAGGGACAATTACTATTGATAAAATGGAGTAGATTATGAATGAACAAGATTTAACAAGAAGAGAGTTTATCAAAAATACAGCAATCGTTGGTGCAGGTTTAGTCTTTTTTAAACCTACAGATATTTTAGCAAATGAAAATAAAGGATATATTATGAATAAAACAGTTTTAACAAAAGGTTATGCAGCATTTGATGAATCAGGAGTGTTAAAACCTTGGACTTTTGAAAGAAGAGCAGTTGGTGATGATGATATTTTAATTGAGATTAAAGCAGCGAGTATTTGTCACTCAGATATTCATCAAGAAAAAGGTCATTGGGGTAAACAACAATATCCACAAGTTCCAGGTCATGAGATAGCTGGAATCGTAACACAAGTAGGTAAAAATGTAACTAAATTTAAAGTTGGTGATAGAGCAGGAGTTGGTTGTATGGTAAATGGTTGTACAACTTGTGAAGAGGAACAATATCATCCAGAAACAAAATTCACATATGGTTATCCAGAAAGTAAAGAACCAACAGGAATTACTCAAGGTGGTTATTCAACACATTTAGTTGTAAGAGACCATTTTGCTGTGCATATTCCTGAAAATGTAAGTTTTGAAAAAGCTGCACCATTATTATGTGCAGGAATTACAACTTATTCTCCATTAATGAAAGCTAAAATTAAAAAAGGTGATAAAGTTGGAGTTGCTGGAATTGGTGGATTAGGGCATATGGCTGTTAAAATTGCAGTTTCAAAAGGTGCTGAAGTTTATGCATTTACAACAAGTGCCGATAAAGTAGAAGATATTAAAGGGTTTGGTGTAAAAGAAGTAATTGTAGTTGATGATGAGTTAAAAGCTCTTTACGCATATGCTGGTCAATTAGATTATATGATTTGTACAATTCCATACCAATTTGATGTTGCAGCATATGCAAGTGTTGTAAAACCTTATGGATTTTTTACTATGGTTGGTATGCCTGTAGATTTTCAAATCACATTAAGTAATATTGGATTAGCTTCAAGCAGAGTAAATTTCAATGCATCTTTAATTGGTGGAATGAAAGAGACACAAGAGATGGTTGATTATTGTGTAGCTAACAATGTATTACCTGAAATTGAAATAATCAAAGCTAGTGAAATTACTGAAGCTTGGAAAAAAGTTGTAGATAAAAAAGCTAGATATAGATATGTTATTGATACAGCAACAATATAATTATGTTAAAAGTGTTTATAACTGGTTCTAGTGATGGATTAGGATTATTTACAGCACAAAAGTTAATAAACCTAGGGCATGAAGTTACTCTTCATGCCAAAACTTTTAAAAGAGCAGAAGAACTAAGCTCAAAAATTCCTAAGAAAACAAAAATATTAGTTGCAGATTTATCAAAATTTGAAGAGCTAAAACAATTAGCACATGAAGTAAATGATTTAGGTAGATTTGATGTAATAATTCATAATGCAGGGATATATGATGCTTCAAATGAAGAGATATTAAAAGTTAATGTTTTAGCACCATATATTTTAACAGCATTAATTAATAAACCAAAAAAATTAATATACATTGGTTCTAATATGCATCCACAAGGAAAAATTGATTTGGAAAAATTACATTTAGGTGTGGATTATTCAACTTCAAAGCTTTTAATTTTAATGTTAAGTTTTAGTATCTCAAAACTTTGGAGTGATGTGTATGTTAATACAGTAGATCCGGGTTGGGTGAAAACTAAAATGGCAAATTATAATGCACCTGATAGTTTAGAAGAGAGAATTAGTACACAACTTTGGCTAACAAGTGATGAAAACCTAAAAGTTACAGGAAAATATTTTCACCATCTAAAAGAGATAGATTGTTCTACAAAAGCTTTAGATAAAGAACTTCAAGAAAAATTATTAAATATTTATAAAAATATCACAACTATACATATCTAAAAAATAGATAATTAAAAAAAGGAATAAAACTTTAAATGAAAAATAACGATAATAATGAATTAAGTACTTCTTCATGGAGTTCTATATGGGCAATGGCACTTTGTGCTTTTGTATTAGTTGCATCAGAATTTATGCCAGTTAGTTTATTAACTCCAATTGCAAGTGATTTAAATATCACAGAGGGGCAAGCAGGACAATCAATAACAGCGTCAGGTTTATTTGGACTTTTAACAAGTCTATTTTTAACTACAATAATTGGAAAAACTGATAGAAAAAAAGTGATGTTATTTTTCACATTTTTTATGGGTGTATCAGGATTAATGGTTGCATTTGCTCCTAATACTACAATATTTATGTTAGGGCGTGTTCTTTTAGGTATTTGTATTGGTGGATTTTGGGGAATGTCAGCAGCAACTGCTATGAGACTTGTGCCTAAAAACTCTGTTCCAAAAGCACTTGCTATTATAAATGGTGGAAATGCCTTAGCAACAACAGTTGCAGCTCCTCTTGGAAGTTTTTTAGGTGGAATTATTGGATGGAGAGGAGCATTTTTTTGTATTGTACCAATTGCAATAGTTGCATTTCTTTGGCAATATAAAACATTACCTGAACTTCCATCAAGACATACATATGGTCATAGACCAAAACTTAGTAGTGTATTTAATCTTTTTAAAAATTGGAAAGTAACTTTAGGTATGGTGTCAACTATGCTATTTTTTATGGGTGTGTTTTCACTTTTTACTTATCTAAGACCATTTTTAGAAAGAGAGACAGGTTTAGATGTTGAGATGTTATCATTAGCATTATTAACACTTGGAGTTACAGGTTTGATTGGTACATTTATTATTGGACACTTGTTAAAAACAAAATTATATAGTTTACTTATTGTAATACCTTTTTTAATGATGTTTTTAGCAATAGGATTTATAGTATTTGGACATAATATAGTTTTTGTATTTATTCTTATGGGATTATGGGGATTACTAGCAACTTCAGCTCCTGTTGCATGGTGGACTTGGCTTAGTAAAACATTACCAAATGATGCTGAAGCTGGTGGAGGTTTAATGGTTGCAGTAGTTCAATTAGCTATAACATTAGGTGCTGCATTAGGTGGATTATTATTTGATTCATATGGATATGAAATTACATTTGTATTTAGTGCAATTATATTAGCAATTGCTGCTATGATGTCAACTATTACAGCATTTTATACATTGAAAAAATAAATTTTATTTATATAAATAGGCAATCATTTTAGATAATTATTCTATCAATGAAACAAAAAAATATTTTATAATAAATAAAAATAATAGGTAATTTAATGAATGAATGTAAAAAAAATGATATAAAATTAGAACATTATAAAAATGGGAAATTTAGAAATTCAGAACTTGAATATAAATCAAATTTTTCAGATTTTGTTTCAAATGTTTGGGCATTATTTTCAGATAAAACTGAAAATAAAGTACCTTCTAAAGATACTATTCCTATTATAAAATTAACTAAAGAAGATATTTTAGATATGCCTAACAATTCAGTTGTTAGGTTAGTTCATTCAACACTATTATTTAAATTAGATAATCAATTAATATTAACTGATCCAGTTTTTTCACAAAAAATTACTCCATTTCCTTTTGTTGCACCAAAAAGATTTCATGAATTACCAATAGAAATTGAAGATTTGCCATTTATTGATTTAGTAATTATTTCTCATAATCACTATGACCATTTGGATGAACCAAGTATAATTAAATTAAAAGATAAAGTTGGACATTTTTTTACAACAATTGGAGTAAAACGAAAACTTCTTGATTTAGGTTTAGATACATTTAAAGTTTGTGAACTTGATTGGTGGCAATCATGTACAATAAACTCTATAAAAATTTCAGCAACTCCAGCTCAACATTTTTCAGGAAGAAGTCTATTTGATAGAAACAAAACTTTATGGGCTTCTTGGGTAATAACTTCATCAACAATAAATATTTTTTTTAGTGGAGATAGTGGATATTTTAATACCTTTAAAAAAATTGGTGAAAAATATGGACCTTTTGCTATGACATTTTTAGAAGCAGGAGCTTATAACAAAAGATGGAAAGAAATTCATATGATGCCAGATGAAACAGTTCAAGCTCATTTGGATTTAAAAGGGAAAATACTTTTTCCCATTCATAATAGTAGTTTCAAACTTTCACTTCACTCATGGAATGAACCATTAAATAAAGTAGTTGATGAAGCTAAGAAAAAAGAAGTTCAAATAACTCATCCCAAAATGGGAGAAATAATACCAATTTTGGAATTTAAACAAATGTCAAAATGGTGGTAATTAAATTAAATAATAAAATTTTTAAGGAAAATAGTTTAAATAATGTTTGTAAATATAAAAGAAGTAGGAAAAACCTACTTTAGTTCGTGTGATAATTGTATTAAAGATTGTTGTAGTGCACCAATGGTTACTTTAGCACCTTTGGTTATTGATGATTTTGAATATGTATATAAAAGATTTCTTATTCAATTTGCTTTTATAAATGATGAATTAAAAGTATTAATGGTTATAAATAGAGGAAAAGGAAGCTGTATCTATTATGAAAATAAAAAATGTATAATATATGATGAAAGACCACCAGCTTGTAAAATGTATCCAATTTCACCATACTTTGATGAATTTTATATTAGTAGTGATTGCTCAGCTCTGTCTTCAAATGAAAATTTTGGTGAATTAATCCGTGATACAAAAAATGTAAATGATGAATTTCTTCATCCAAGAGTAAATAACTTTGTAAAAAAATTAGAATCAACAAAAAAGTTTTTGGAAAAAATTGAAAAAGATTTAATTTCAAGTATAAAAGTTACAGGGATACAACTTTTTAATTATGGTGGAAAAAATAGGTGATGATGAATATATAAGAATGTATAGAGAATCATTGAAATATTTGTAAATAAGTTTTATAAAAACATTATTTGTTGAATTTAAATACTTAGAAAAATTATTTTTAACTTCTGTTTTCTGACACCCTAGCATTAAATCAAAAAAAGTACAAAAAAGGCATAAAAACCATAAAAAGGATATACGATAAATACTATCGGATTGTGATTTTATACGAAAATTATATCAAAGAGGTTTTTCTTATGTAATTGATTTATCAACTCTAAAATATACTTAGGAATTTAAAAGATTTAATTAAAAAAATAGTTTTAAGAATGAATAATAGTTAATTTAAAATTCAGCATTTCAAACTTTTAAAAGTAAGTTTTTTAGTTTTAAACAGCTTGGATAGCTATAAAATAGGACTTCAATTTGCAGTCTTAAAATGCATATCGTAAAAACCTATCCATTATTTATTAAAGCAATTATATTATTAATAAATTATACATTAGTATGTATTTAAGTCATATACTAAATAATAAGTATTTATTTATTTATTCTCTATTTCCTATATAGTATTTAGTATATATTTTAAATATTAAGATATATTTAATTATAAACATATATAATTAGCTGTATTTAACTTATATACTAAATATGAGTATTTATTTAAGGTATAAAATGGAACTAACTAATATTAAAATAGGAAAAATTATCAAAAAAAGAAGACGAGAATTAAAGTTGGAATTAAAAGATTTACAAGATTATTCAGGTATAAGTTATGTTTCTATTTCAGATATTGAAAATGGAAAAGCAAATCCAACTATAAAAACACTCGAGAAGCTTTTAGATGCTTTGGGTATGCAAATAAATATTGAAGTGGTAACTAAATAATGCAAAGAGCAAAAGTTTTTAGAAACAATATATTTGCAGGATTACTTACAAAACTAAATGAAAAAGAGTACGTTTTTGTTTATGATAAAGAGTATTTGAAACTACCAAATAAAAAACCTATTAGTTTAACTTTACCATTACAAGAAGAAGAGTTTAAATCATCTTATTTATTTCCTTTTTTTTATAACTTACTAGCAGAAGGAAAACTAAAAGATATACAATGCAAAAAGTTAAGAATAGATAAAGATGATGATTTTTCAAGACTTATACTAACAACAAAAGAGAATACAATAGGCTCTATAACTATAGAAAAAGATGAGATATAAATATGGAAAATAATACTTGTTTAGGTTGTTTAGCGACAAATAAAACACTTAAAAATAATTATTGTTCAAAATGTATAAAAGAACTTTTTAATGGGATAGTGCCAAATCCTTTAAATTTTGATAGAGTTGAATTTACTAAAAAAAGAGCTGAATTATCTTCTAGAATGTCAATCTCTGGAGTTCAAGATAAAATCTCTTTGACTTTTGAAAAAAAAGATTTAGTTCCAACTGCAATTAATGGGAAATATATCCTAAAACCAATTTCTAGTGGTGATGGACATATTCAAAATGAAAAAGATGTTGTTGCAAATGAACATTTATCAATGTTGATATCAAAAAATATTTTTAATATTCCAACAGCAAATTGTGGATTAATACAGCTTAGTGATAAAGAACTTGCATATATTACTAAAAGATTTGATTATGATGATATTTCAGGATTAAAATACGATCAAGAAGATTTTGCTGGAATTATGGGGATAACACCATCTTCTCATGGAGAAAACTATAAATATGATGCTTGTAGTTATCTTGATTGTGCAAGAATGATAAAAAAATATGTAGCTTCAAGCATAGTTTCAATAGAAGATTTTTTTAAAAGAGTTATTTTAAACTATTTAATATGTAATGGTGATGCTCATTTAAAAAACTTTTCCTTGTATAGTAAATCTGATTCTAGTGAATATTTTTTAACACCAAATTATGATTTATTAAATACCAGGTTTCATATAAATGAAAAATATGGAGATATGGCATTAGAACTGTTAGATGAATATACTCCTACTTATCGAAAATACGGATATTATACTTATGACGATTTTAAAATATTTGCTAACTACATTGATTTAAAAGAAGTTAGATTCAATAAAATTATGAAGTTTATAGAAGAAAGTTATCCTAAAGTTCAAGAGTTGATTGATAAATCATTTTTAAGTGAAAGTGCAAAAGAGTTTTATAGATCATCTTATAAAGATAGAGTGAAAAGATTGAGTTTTAGTAAAACTTTGGGAAAATGAATCGGATAAATTTATAAAAAATTTTTTCTAGATTAAAGTATAAAATTTAATATATAAGTATTACTTATAATTTTTGGTGGAGATGTGCGGGATCGAACCGCAGTCTTAAAACAGCTCATAAAAGCGTCTACATGCTTAGCAAAGTTGAAAAATTTCACTTCATGACAGCTCAACTTCCAAAAGCAATCATAAAGCTAAGATTTAGAATTTCTTTTTGAAGTTCAATCAATCCCTCAAAAATAATCTATCTAGGGTGAACCAGCAATTATCTACATAGATAGAATCTGTAGTGCCAGCCTCCGAAGACTCAAGCCGTTAGGCGAGTCAGTAAGTTGTTAAACTTACGCAGCTTTTGCGTAAGCTGGAGCGTAATTTGTATTGTTTGCGTCTAAAAAAAATGAACCGCGTAACGGCATGTTCAGGCCGACATGCAACTAATACTCACTGCTCTAATCGATACCAAGTCATCCCCAATTAAAATCGAATTTTACATAAATAATATTAAAACTATGTTAATCTTGTAATCAAATGGTTATCAAACAATAAATTGCTCTCGTATTCATCGATTCTTTTAATATAAACATAGTATAATCTTTACTATAAAAACAATTTGGAGTGAATAAAATGAGTAAAAAAGGTATTTTAATTATCGGTGCAGGCGGTGTTAGTAGAGTAGCCACTGTTAAATGTGCAATGAATATTGACACTTTTGAAAAAATAACATTAGCTTCTAGAACAGTTTCAAAATGTGAAGCAATTGCCGCTGATATTTTAAAAAATCAAGGTGTACAAATTGATGTAGCTAGCGTTAATGCCGATAGTGTTGATGAATTAGTAAAATTAATTGAAAAAGTAAATCCAAAATTAGTATTAAACGTAGCATTACCTTATCAAGATTTAACAATTATGGATGCTTGTACGAAATGTAAAGTTGATTATGTAGATACTGCAAATTATGAACATCCAGATGAAGCAAAATTTGAATATAAACTTCAATGGGCAAGAGATAATCAATTTAAAGAAGCTGGAATCATGGGACTTTTAGGTTCTGGTTTTGACCCAGGTGTTACAGGAGTATTTTGTGCATATGCTCAACAAAATTTATTTGATGAGATTCATTATATAGATATTATGGATTGTAATGCAGGTGACCATGGTTATAAATTTGCAACAAACTTTAACCCAGAAATCAACTTAAGAGAAGTATCTGCAAATGGTAGATATTGGGAAAATGGTCAATGGATTGAAACAACTCCTTTAGAAATTAGAGTTGACCATGATTATCCAGAAGTTGGTGTAAAACCATCTTATTTACTATATCATGAAGAGTTAGAATCTTTATCAAAAAATATTAAAGGTTTAAAAAGAATTAGATTTTTTATGACTTTTGGAGATAGTTATATTCAACACATGAATTGTTTACAAAATGTGGGAATGTTAGGTATTGAACCAGTTGAACACAAAGGTATGATGATTACTCCTATTGAATTTTTGACTACATTATTGCCTGATCCTGCAAGCTTGGGACCAAGAACAGTTGGTAAAACAAATATTGGTTGTATCATTGAAGGTATTAAAGATGGAAAACCAAGAAAAGTTTATATTTATAATGTTTGTGACCACCAAGAGTGTTATAAAGAAACTGGAGCACAGGCTGTTAGTTATACAACTGGAGTTCCAGCAATGATTGGTTCTAAATTACTTTACAAAGGTATTTGGAAAAATACTGGAGTATTTAATATAGAAGAATTTGATGCAAAACCATTTATGGATGAGTTAATGACACAAGGCTTACCTTGGAAAATTTTAGAGTTAGATGCGAAATAAATTATGAATAAAAATTATGAAGTAGTTGATAGTTTTGAAAAACTTCCAAGTCCAGCATATGTATGCGAAGAAGAGTTACTTGAAAAGAATTTAAAACTTTTAAAAAGAGTTCAAGATGAAGCTGATATTAGCATTCTTTTAGCTTTAAAAGGTTTTGCTATGCATTCAACTTTTGATTTATGTAAAAAATATCTTAAAGGTTGTTGTGCATCTGGACTTCATGAAGCTATTTTAGCAAAAGAGGAGTTTGGTAAAGAAGTTCACACTTATAGTCCAGCTTTTAAAGATGAAGAAATAGACGAAATAGTTGCCATTTCAAATCATCTTGTTTTTAACTCTTTTAGTCAATTAAAAAGATTTAAAGATAAAGCTTATGGAAAAGTTTCTTTAGGTATTAGATTAAATCCTGAATACTCATCAGTTGAAGTTGATTTATATAATCCTTGTGCACCATATTCAAGAATGGGAACTACAAAAGCAAATTTTGATGAATCTTTGCTTGAATTTTTAGATGGTTTTCATTTTCATGCACTTTGTGAACAAAATGTTGATGCTCTTGAAGGTGCGTTAAAAGCTTTTGAAAAAAACTTTAGTCAATATTTTGATAGATTAAAATGGGTAAATTTTGGTGGTGGACATCACATAACAAGAGCTGATTATGATGTAGAAGGTCTAATCAAACTTTTAAAAGATTTTAAATCAAGATATCCACATCTAAAAGTTTATATGGAGCCAGGTGAAGCTGTTGGTTGGCAAACTGGATATTTAGTTGCAACTGTTTTAGATGTAATTCGCAATGGTATGGATTTGGCGATTTTAGATACAAGTGCAGAGGCTCACATGCCTGATACTTTAGCAATGCCATATAGAGCTATGATTAGAAATAGTGGAAATGCTGGAGAAAAAGCTTATACATATAGACTTGGTGGAAATACTTGTTTGTCTGGTGATATTATTGGTGATTACTCTTTTGATAAGCCATTAGAAGTAGGAGATAAAATCATTTTAGAAGATATGATTCACTATACAATGGTAAAAACAACAACATTTAATGGTATAAAACTACCATCAATAGTTATAAAAAATAAAGAAGGTTCTTATAAAATTATAAAAAACTTTGGATATAATGATTACAAGATGAGACTTTCTTAGAATAAATTTGTGATATAGGAGATTTGCATAATGGGGCAAGATAGAAGTATTATAAAAAATGAATTTTCAGATATGGATGTAATTGACACAGAAGAAGCAGTAAAACATGACTATAAAGATAGAACACGAATAAGAAAAGAATTAAAAGAAAAAGAAGAAGAAGGTATAAAAAAAGTTCAGATTTGGGTTAAAAAGGATACTTTAGAATACGAAAAGCAGTTAACAAAACTTCAAATAGAATTATTAAAACTTCAAAATTATGTAAAAACAAAGGGCTTAAAAATTTTGATGATTTTTGAAGGAAGAGATGCTGCTGGAAAAGGTGGAACTATAAAAAGAATCACTGAACATTTAAATCCAAGAGGTGCAAGAATAGTTGCTTTGGAAAAACCAACTGAACAAGAAAGAACTCAATGGTATTTTCAAAGATATACAAAACATTTACCAAGTGCAGGAGAAATTGTACTTTTCGATAGAAGCTGGTATAACAGAGCAGGTGTTGAACCTGTTATGGGATTTTGTACTCACGAAGAACATCATGAATTTTTAAGAGAAGTTCCAGAATTTGAGCAAATGCTTGTAAAATCTGGAATAATTTTATTCAAGTTTTATTTTTCTGTTTCAAAAAAAGAGCAATTAAAAAGATTCAAAAAAAGAGAAATTGATCCATTAAAACAGTATAAACTTTCTCCTGTGGATAAAGAATCACAAAATTTATGGGAAAAATATACAATTGCAAAATTCTCTATGCTTATGGCTTCAAATACTGAAATTGCCCCATGGATAGTAATTAGAAGTGATAATAAGAAAAAAGCTAGATTAAACTGTATCAGACATATTCTTTCAAATCTTACTTATACAAATAAATCAAAAGATAAAGATATTTTTAAAATAGATACAAATATTTTGATTAATGGAAAAGAAGAGATTGCAAATATGGAACAAGATAATAAATTTTCAAAAAGAAAAGAGGGTAATTAGATGAACTTAAATGAATTTGAAAGAACAAATCATAGTGGTTTGTATGTTTCAAAGGAAGAACATCCAGACTTTGGTAAAAAATATATTGCTCGATTTCAATATGATAAAAAAAGATATGTAAAAGTTTTAGGATTTACAAAAAAAGATAAATTAACTTTAAAAATAGCTTCTTCTTTACTTGAAGATTTTAAAAATTCAGTTATGAAAAATGTTCAAGAAAAATCAGTTGTAAAAATAAAAGATGAAAAAGTTATCCCTAAAAAAGATACTAAAGATAATGATATTATCAAAAAGTTACAAGAAGAAAATAGATATTTAAAATCAATTTTAGGTGATTATAAAAGCTTAGACTCACATACTTTAGGTGAAGGTATTCAAAAAATTTATGATTTGCAATCTTTGAAACCATATCAAATTGAATTAATCAAACTTCAAGATTGGCTCGAAAAAGTGAATAAAAGAATGATTATTATCTTTGAAGGAAGAGATGCTTCTGGAAAAGGTGGAGCAATAAGAAGAATAACAAGATATATGAATAATAAACACTATAGAGTTGTTGCTCTTGGTAAACCAACGGAAACTCAAAAAAATCAATGGTTCTTACAAAGATACATTACTCATTTTCCAACAGGTGGAGAAATAGTTTTATTTGATAGAAGCTGGTATAACCGTGCTATGGTTGAACCAATTTTCGGATTTTGTACTCCTGAAGAACATGAAATTTTTATGGAAGATATTGTAAATTTTGAACAAGATTTAGTAAGACAAGGAATGATTTTAATTAAACTTTATTTTTCAGTTTCAAAAGAAGAACAAAAAAGAAGATTTGATAGAAGAATTCATGATCCATTAAGACATTGGAAATTTTCAGAAGTTGATATGCAAGCTCAAGATTTATGGGATGAATTTTCTGAAAAAAAATATGAAATGCTTAGAAGAACTACTTCAAGAAGTGCACCTTGGCATATTGTAAGAAGCGATGATAAACATTTAGCAAGGCTTGAAGCTATGAAAATTATTTTAAATTCTGTTGATTATGATGGAAGAAACTATTCTTTGAATTTTGAAGCAAATGAAGATATAAATATTTCTGTACAAAGAGAACTTTTACAAATGAGAAAAACTAAAGATTACTAATTTTTATAGTTTTTTATTAAAATTTTAAAATGGAACTTTATTTTAAGTTCCATTTTTTTTTGCTAAAAAATTCCTTAATTTAGCTTTTAGTTAAGCCTTAGCAAATTTTAGATATTATATTGTCTAAAATTATTAAAATCGGAGTAAATTTAATGGAATTTAACGCAAACAGAGTTGATGAAGCAAATGCAGTTATAACAGCTACGCTTACAAAAGAAAGTATTGAAAATAATTTAGAAAAAGTAGCAAAACAAGCTGCTAAAACTATGAATGTTCAAGGATTTAGAAAAGGTAAAGTTCCTGTTGCAGTTGTTAAACAAAGATATGCTGATAAATTAAGAGAAGATGCTGAAGCTGATGGAATTAGAAAAGTTTTAGCTGATGGTTTAAAACTATTAGATATTAAAAATTCAGATTTAATTGGTGAACCAAGTGTTACAAAATTTGATAAAAAAGACAACGGAGATATCGAAGTTGAATTATCAGTTGCTTGCAAACCAAATATTGATTTAGGAGATTATAAATCATTAGTTCCTGCAGTTAAAGCTATTGAAATTGATCTTAAAAAAATTGATGAAAGATTAACTGAAATTGCTCAATCATCTGCACCATTAGAAAAAATTGCTAGAAAAAGAGCTGTAAAAGATGGTGATTTTGCTGTAATTGATTTTGAAGGTTTTGTTGACGGTATTGCATTTGATGGTGGAAAAGCTGAAAAATATCCATTACAAATTGGTTCAGGTTCATTCATCCCAGGATTTGAAGAACAAGTTATTGGAATGAAATATGAAGAGCAAAAAGATATTACAGTTCAATTCCCAGAAAGTTATCAAGCAAAAGATTTAGCTGGAAAAGAAGCAGTATTTAAAGTAACTTTACATGAAATTCAAGAGAGAGCAAAACCTGAGTTAAATGATGAATTTGCTCAAAAAATGTTACCAGGTCAAAAAGATGTAACAATTGATACTTTAAGAGATAGATTAAAAGAACAAATGGTGGCTGAAGATAAAGCTAAATATTATAGAGATGAATTAAAACCAGTTCTTTTAGAAGCATTAGTTGAAAAAATCAACTTTGCATTACCAACTTCAGTAGTTGAACAAGAAATCAATTATGCTTTAAATAATAAAATTAGAGTAATGACTGAAGAAGAAATTAACGAATTAAAAGAGAATGCTTCAAAAGTAGAAGAAATTAGAAATGAGTTAAAAGATGATGCTGTAAATTCTGTAAAAGCTACATTTATTATTGATGCTTTAGCTAAAGCTGAAAATGTACAAGTAACAGATCAAGAAGTTACTCAAGTATTATATTTTGAAGCAATGCAAATGGGACAAAATCCACAAGATGTTATAAAACAATATCAACAAGCTGGATATTTACCTGCAATTAAAATGTCTATGATTGAAGAGAAAGTTATCTCTAAATTATTAGATGAAAAATTAGGAAAATAATTATAGGATTTTTTATGAGTTATATACCATATGTAGTTGAAAAAACGGGTCGAGGTGAAAGAAGTTATGATATTTATTCAAGACTTCTTAAAGATAGAATTATTATGTTAAGTGGAGAGATAAATGATGCTGTTGCTTCAACAGTTGTAGCTCAGTTACTTTTCCTTGAAGCTGAAGATCCAGATAAAGATATCTATTTATATATCAACTCTCCAGGTGGTGTGGTTACTAGTGGTATGTCTATATTTGATACTATGAATTATATAAAACCAGATGTTTGTACTATTTGTATTGGACAAGCTGCATCTATGGGAGCATTTTTATTAAGTAGTGGAGCAAAAGGTAAAAGATACTCTTTACCAAATTCTAGAATTATGATTCACCAACCATTAGGTGGGGCTAGAGGACAAGCTACTGATATTCAAATTCAAGCAAAAGAGATTCAAAGATTAAAAGATACATTAAATGGTATTTTAGCTTCACAAACTGGTCAAGATTTTGCAACAATTGAAAAAGATACAGATAGAGATAACTTTATGAGTGCAGAAGAAGCTTGCACTTATGGGTTAATTGATGAAGTTATAACAAAACACAAATAAGAAATATTATGGTTAGAGAAGTTATAACTTATCCAAATAAATTACTTCGATTAAAATCAAAAGATGTGGAAAAGTTCGATAGTGAACTTCACACTCTTTTAGATGATATGTATGAAACTATGATAGCTCAAAATGGAGTTGGTTTAGCAGCTATTCAAGTAGCAATTCCTTTAAATGTTTTAGTAATAAATCTTCCAAATGAAGAAGATATACAAGATAAAAATGATTTAATAGAAGCCATAAATCCAGTTATTACACATAAAGATGGAACTCAAGTATTTACAGAAGGTTGTTTGAGTGTACCAGGATTTAGTGAAGATGTTACAAGAGCAGAACATATTATAGTTGAATATTTTAATAGATTTGGTGAAAAACAAACTATGGAAAGTGAAGGTTTTTTAGCTGTTGCTTGGCAACATGAAATGGAACACTTATCTGGACATTTGTTTATTGAAAATCTATCTATTATAAAAAGAAAAAAATTTGAAAAAGAGTGGAAAAAGAGATTAAAAGATAAAAAATAATCTCTTAAAACCCTTTTCTTAAAATATTAAAAATAAGAGTAAATATTAAACTATTTACTAAAATCCAAACAAACCAAAAAAATATTTTTTCAAATTTTGTTAAAAAAATATCTTTAAATAAAATTGGACAAGATTTTATTGCTAAATAAAAAAAGACCGCAATTCCTACTATCATACTGTATTTGTTTATTTGAGTAAATAG
The DNA here is from genome assembly GCF_003063295.1 of Arcobacter lacus. Lineage (NCBI taxonomy): Bacteria > Pseudomonadati > Campylobacterota > Epsilonproteobacteria > Campylobacterales > Arcobacteraceae > Arcobacter > Arcobacter lacus. The sequence goes on along the minus strand of NZ_MUXF01000019.1, from coordinate 351,972 downwards.
TATTGTTACAAAAGATATAAATGGAGAAAAAACAGTTAAAGCAAAAAATTTACCATACTTTTTTCTTTTTGGAGTTCCATTAAAATAACCAACAGTGTAACCACAATTTGGACAAATTGTTCCTAATCTTGATAAAATTTTATGATTACATTCTGGGCAATTCATAAGTGATGACATAAAATAGTTCCTAAAATTTTTGAGTATTATAGCTTTTAAAGTTTAAAAAAGAAGTAGAGGAAATAAAAGTTTTATTGCTTTTCTTCTTCTTTCCATGTTTTGTATAATTTTTCAGCTTTTTCAATTTCTTCAATTGAAGCTTTTCTTCTACAAGATAAATAACTATTTGAACCGTCACAAGAAGCAAAAGGATAAACAGTAGCAAATACCCAATAGTATCCACCTGTTTTTGTAGCATTTTTTACATATCCCGTCCAAATATTACCTTTTTTTATAGTATCCCATAATGATTTAAATGCAGTTTTAGGCATATCAGGATGTCTTATTATATTATGAGGTTTTCCAATCATTTCATCTAAAGAGTATTCACACATTTTGCAAAAATGGCTATTAGCAAAAACTATATTACCTTTTTCATCAGTTTCGCTAACTAAAAATGCATAATCGTCTAATACTATCTCTTTTTCACTCATTATTTGAATCCTTTTATCAAAATTGTTTATTTTTTGCATCTTCTACAACTTCATAAGCCATTGCTGAAACTTCGGTTGCGATAGAGGTAACTTGAATAGTTTCATTTTCATTTTCTTTAGTTATTTTATTTAAAGTTACAATTATGTCACTAACTTGTTCTATTCCTCTCATTTGTTCTTTTGCTGCAATGCTTACATCTTCGATAATAGTTAATGTTTCAGTAATATGAGTATGAAGACTTTTATATCCATTTTGCATTTCTTGTGCTATATCTTTCCCTTCATTTGCTTTTAAAGTTGCAGATTCAACCAATACTTTAATTTCATTTGCTGCTTCAGAACTTTTATTTGCAAGATTTCTTACCTCTTGTGCAACAACTGCAAATCCTTTTCCAGCTTCTCCTGCTGTTGCTGCTTCAACAGCAGCATTAAGTGAAAGAATATTTGTTTGAAATGCTATTTGGTCAATTATACTTATAGCTTCATTTATGGCTGATACTTTTTGATTTATTTCGTCCATTGATAAAGTAGTTTTATCAGCCAAACCATAACCAGTTTGAGCAGCCGATTTTACAGTTTCACCTAAAGATGACATTTTTTGAGCATTTTGAGTATTATTTCTTGTAATAGATGATATCTGTTCTACAGCAGTTGCTGTTTGCTCTAAGCTAGTAGATTGTTCATTTGCTTTTTGTGCAAGTTTTTGCATAGAAGATTTCATAATAGTTGAATTGTTTTCTAGTTGTTCACCATTTGATAAATTTTGTTTAGCCGCATTACCTAAAGCTTCACCTAAAGTATTTACACTTTCCATAACTTTTAATAATCTTGATGGATTTGCTATCTCTTTTGAGATATTTATTCTATTTTTATAATCATTACTTGTGTATGAAACTAATACTTTTTCTATTTCTCTCATATATGTTTCTAAGTAATCAATAGTTTCATTTATAGTAACTTTTAAAGTATTTATCATTGGATTTGTTGTATTTGATCTTATTCTACAATTATAAATACCTTTTTTTAATTTATCAAATATTAAAACACTTTCTCCAATAACTTTCATATCATCTTTGAATCTACCATCAAATTTATCAATAACTAAGTTTATTTGATGAGTCATTTGAGAGAACTCATTATTTCCATTAGTTTCGACTTTTTCTATTTGATTTTGCTTGTATGTTATAAAGTCTAAAAATTCTTTAAAATAAGTGATAAATTTATCTATATTTTTTGTTATTCCTCTTGCAATAATAAAGTAAAGAATAATTTGTATAAATACTAATAAAACTCCCAAAAGAACAATATTATAAAAAAATTCAGAATATATACTTTCTAAATAGTCAGCTTTATTTATTCCAGGAACTAACCACATATTCCATTTTGGAATATACTTATAAAAAATTATTTTATCCTGTTTTGTAACATCTGTATAATATTCGATTATTCCACTAGATTTGTCTGAAACAATTTTTTGTATAAAATCTTCATTTCCTAGATTTTTGCCTTCAACTGTTGGATGAATTGTTAGAGTTCCTTTGTCATCAACAAAGTATATATATCCACTTTTTCCAATTTTTATTTTTTTAATTGCTTCTTTAAACTTATTATCTTGCCAACCTTTTGAATCATTTTCTGCAAAAATGGAGATTAGACTATCTATTGATAATGCAACATTTTCTAAATCTTTTTTTATCAAAAGATTTATATTTTTATTTGCAATATAAAAAGAAATAAATATAATAAGAATCAAACTTATTACATTAAAAAATAGATTTATGAGTAATTTTTTACTTGTTGACATATTTATTTCCTTATGTATAAAAAATGAGTTTGCAAAGCAAATAAATTATATCATAAATTTTTAAATTATTTGCCCAAAATAAAAACTTTATAATATTATTTATGAAAGAGGAACAAAATGAAGATTATAAAATCTGCTTCCATGGATACAATTGATGCTATTAGCATTGATGTTGAATCAACTTTTACAAGAGGACTTCCAAGCTTTACAATTGTAGGCATGATAAGTACAAGTATTAGCGAATCAAGAGATAGAGTTAAATCAGCTTTATTGGTAAATGATTTTAAATTTCCACCTATGAAAATTACTATAAATTTATCACCAACTGAGTTAAATAAAAAAGGTTCACATTTTGATTTAGCTATTGCTTTGCAAATAGCTTTTTATGATGACAAAAAAGTAAACTTTGATGATTTTTATTTTTTTGGAGAGTTATCTCTTGATGGAAAGATAAAAGATACAAATCTTATTTTTCCAATGGTACTATCTTTAGCAAAACAAAAACTAATTAATAAAGTTGTAGTTTGTGAAAATAGTGCAAAAAAACTTGCCAATATTCCAAATATAGATATATATGTAGTGAAAGATTTGAATAATGCAATAGAATTTCTAAAATCAAATTTAAAAGATGAATATTTATATAAAAAAGAGTTTTCTTTATATAAAACTTTAGAAATAAATGGTGAAAAGTACTTTTATGACACAAAGTATGTAGAAGATTTTAGTGATGTTTTAGGACAAGATATGGCTAAATATGCAGCTATGATTTGTGCAGCTGGAAACCATAATTTTATTATGGAAGGAAGCCCTGGTTGTGGGAAGTCTATGATATCAAAAAGATTACAATATATTTTATCTCCTATGAGTCTTGAAGAAATCTTAGAAAAAGCAAAGCTTCAAGCACTTGATTTTAAAGATATAGATTTTTCACCAATAAGAGCTTTTAGAAATCCTCATCATACAGCAACAAAATCATCAATATTGGGTGGAACAAACTCAAAAATGGGCGAAGTTGCACTTAGTAACAATGGCGTTTTATTTTTCGATGAGTTGCCACATTTTCCAAATAATATTTTAGAAGCACTTAGAGAACCTCTTGAAGATAATAAAATATTAATCTCAAGAGTAAATAGTAAAGTGCTTTATGAAACAAAATTTATTTTTGTTGCAGCTTTAAATCCTTGTCCTTGCGGTAATCTTCTTTCAAGTGTAAAAGAGTGTAGATGTAGTGAAGTAGAAATACAAAGATATAAAAATCGTCTTAGTGAACCATTTTTAGATAGAATCGACTTGTATTTAGTGATGAACGATAGTTTTAATGATAATAAAAATATCGTAAGTTCGACTGAACTTCATCAAAATGTAATAAAAGCTTTTATCAAACAAAAAAGTAGGGGACAAAAAGAGTTAAATGGAAAACTAAGTGATGAGGATATAAAAAAATATTGTCTTTTAGATAATGAAAGTAGTGAAATTTTAGAAAAAGCAAGGCTAAATTATAGTTTGTCATTTAGAAGTATAAATAAAGTTTTAAAAGTAGCACGAACTATTGCTGATTTAAATGATAATGATATTATCACTAAAAGTGATTTATTAAAGAGTTTGAATTTTAGAAGAAGATAAAGCCTTATAAAAATTATGTTACTATTACGGTCATTTATTATATAAAAGGCAAATAATGACAAAATGCGGATATGTTTCAGTTGTAGGACGACCAAATGCAGGTAAAAGTTCTCTTCTAAATTGGCTTGTTGGTGAAAAAATAGCAATGGTTTCACACAAGGCAAATGCTACAAGAAAAAGATCAAACATAATAGTTATGCATGAAGATGACCAAGTTATCTTTATAGACACACCAGGAATTCATGAAACAGAAAAACTTTTAAATCAGTTTATGTTAGATGAAGCATTAAAAGCTATGGGTGATTGTGATTTGATTTTATATCTTGCACCAGTTACTGATAAAATAAGTTATTATGAAGACTTTTTAGAAAAAAACAAAAAAAATGTAAAACATATCTTACTTCTTACAAAAATAGACTTTATAAATAATAATGAACTTATGGAAAAGTTAAAAGAGTATGAAAAATATAATGATAAATATGAGGCTATTATTCCTGTATCTATTAAAAAAGCTACAAAAAAAGCTGATATTTTAGGTGAAGTTGTAAAATACTTACCAGAACATCCATATTTATATGACCCAGAGATTATGACAACTGAACATTTAAGAGATATTTTCAAAGAGTTTATACGAGAATCAATTTTTGAAAATATTAGTGATGAAATTCCTTATGAAGCAGATGTTATAGTAAATAAAGTTGAAGAAAAACCAAATGTAGATGTGATAAAAGCTACGATAATTGTACAAAAAGATACTCAAAAAGGTATGATTATAGGGAAAGGTGCAACTGCAATTAAGAGAATTGGAAGAGATGCCAGAATGAAAATAGAAAAGCTTACTGGTAAAAAATGCTTTTTAGAACTTTTTGTTTCAATCAAAAAAGGCTGGACAAAAGACAAAGAGGGCTTAAAAGCTCTAGGATATGACGTAAACTTATAATAAAATTTCAAAATTAAGCCACATTTTTATATACTTTGATAATAATTATTAAAGTTAAAAATGAGGCTTTAAATGAAGAATATTCTCCTACAAGAAAAATTAACTTTACTTGAGATTGAAGTCTCTGAGAAAATTGATAACAAAAACCTAAAAAACTTTATTTATACTAACTTTAAACTAAAAAATATAACTACAAATAAAAATGATAAAATTTTTCTAATTTATATAAAAGAACTAAAAAAATACCAAATCTTTATCTTAAATGAAAAGTATGATTTTTTTGAATTTCAAGTTTTTGAACAATTTTATGAAAATAAAGAAGAGTTTGGAAAAGTCGATTTATACTTGAGTGAAGATTTTTTTTGTTTATATAAAAATTCTAAAATCTACTATTATCAAAAGCTAAACCAAATTATACAAAAAGATGAACTCATCGAGTTTTTAAATAAAAAATTTCAAATAAATATAGATAATTTTAAACAAATTGATAAAAATGAAATTGAAAAACTAAAAAATAGTTATTTAGAAAAAAATATAAAACAAAATTTATCTTTTCTAAATTTGAATCAAGATTATGGTTTTGTCTTTTTTGTTTTTTATCTATTTATCATATTGATTTTTTCATTTTTTATCTTTTCAAATGAAGAAAAGATTGAACAAATAGAAAACAAAGAAGAGATAAATATTGATATTTTAAAACATAAATATAAATTTCAAAGTTTTCAAGAAAAACTTGATTTGATTATTCAAGATATAAATACAAATAGTTTAGATTTACAATCTTTAGAGTTTAAACAAAATAGATTGAAGCTTATTTTAACTTCAAGCAAAAAAGAGGATTTATATCAATTTTTAGAAAAAAACAATAAAAATATAACTTTTTCATCTATAAATCTTTTGGAAAATTCAAATCTTTATGAGGCTGTTATTGATGCTAAAATTTTTGAATGATAAATTTATAAATAGCCAAACAAAAACAAAAATCGAGCTTTATTTACTTCCTTTATTACTATTATTGCTTATTTCTTTTTATACTTTTGAAGAGAAACAAGAAGAGATGATTTCTACAAAAAATAGTTTTTATGAAATTTCAAATAAAAAATTTGAAGGTTCATATCTTGAAGTTTTAAGTTCTTTAGAGAATTTAGCAAATAAAAATCAAATAACTATTTTAACAAATGAAAAAGATAAAGAATCGATTCTTTTAAAAGGAAAATCAAAAATAATTGTTTTAGAAAACTATTTAAAACAAATAGAAAATTTAAATAATTTTTCTAAAGTGCAAAGTCTGCTTTTATATAAAAAAGATGAAAATGGTTACTATTTCTTTGATTTAAAAATTAGTTTTGAGAAGTTCTATTTCAAGCAATTAAAAAATGAAAATGAACTGGAGTTAAAAGTTGAAGATGATGCTCTAAACAAAATTTCTAAAGAAAAAGAAATAATAGAAAATAAAAAGTTTGAAATAAATGCAATTATTGATAAATATGCTTTAATAAATGGAAATTGGATTGAACAAAATGAAGAGATAGATGGTTATAAACTGGTCGAATTAGAAATGTATTTTGTAATTTTAGAAAGCGAAACTGAAAAAATAAAATTGGAAGTAGATCATGGAGAATATTTTAAAAATTTTAATTGATTTTTCTTTATTTGAAAAGTATGACAAAGAGTATTTTATCAATAACAAAATCGTGCCTATTTGTGAAGATAGTATCTCTTTAAAAGTGGCTGTTTGTAAAAATTCAGATTTATCTAATATAAAAGAAAAGTTTTCAAAACTTATCAGTTTTGTTGAAGCTGATGAACTTGATATTTTATTTTTATTAAGTAATTTAGATAAAAAAATATATCTTTATAAAATAGCTTCAAAATCCATTTTCCAAAAAACTGATGAAAAATATATTGAAGAGTTTTTAAATGAATTAACTTTATTTTCAATATATTTAAGAACGAGTGATATTCATATTGAAATGTATAAAAACTTAGTTTTATTTAAATTTAGAGTTGATGGTCGATTAAAGATATTTTTTACTTTTGAAAAAGAGTTTTTTAAATCTATCTCTTCATATATTAAATTAATTTCAAATTTAGATATGACACAAATAAGGCTTCCACAAGATGGACGTTATTCTTTAAATATAGAAGATAAAAAGTATGATTTTAGAGTTTCAACGATGCCAACACTTGAAGCTGAATCAATAGTTTTACGAATTTTAGATAATAAAAATATAGATAAAAATCTTTTAACTTTAGGTTTAACTCAAAGTTTATTACATAAATTAAAAGAAAGCTTAAAATTAACTCAAGGTTTGATTTTAATAAGTGGTCCAACAGGAAGTGGAAAAACTACAACTTTATATTCAATTTTAAAAGAGTTAAATTGTGAAGATAAGAAGATAATTACTGTTGAAGACCCAGTTGAATATAAAATAGAAAGTATAAATCAAGTTCCAATCAATCCAAAAATTGGGCTTAGTTTTGAAGTTGTTTTAAAAAATATATTAAGACAAGACCCAGATATAATATTTATTGGAGAAATAAGAGATAGATTTTCGCTTGATATTGCTTTACAAGCTTCATTAACTGGACATTTAGTATTAGCAAGTATTCACAGTAATAGTGCAGTTGAAACTATAACTAGACTTATTGATTTACAAGCAGATCCATTTTTGATTTCAACTACTTTAAAACTTATAATGGCTCAAAGATTAGTTTTAAATTATTGTAAATTTTGTAGTGCAAATGGTTGTGAAAAATGTAATTATACAAAATATTATGATAGGTCAAGTATTGCAGAGATTTTAAAAGTTGATGAGAAGATTTCATCTTTAATATTCAAAAAAGCTGATATAAATGAATTTAAAGAGTATTTAAAAAGTATAAATTATCAAACTTTATTGGATGATGGAAAATTAAAAGTAAATAAAAATTTAACTTCAATCGAAGAAATTTATAAAGTGGTTACTTACTAAAATGAAAAAATACAAAATAAAATATCAAAAAGATGAAAAAGTAGAAGAGATGATTTTAAAAACTTCAGATTTGACAAATGAGAATTTGCCTCAAAATATTTTAGAGATAAAAGAACAAGAAAGTTTGAAGATAAATTTTAAAAGAAAAATCAAAATTGATAATAAAAAAATAAATTTGCTTTTTTATGAATTAAATTTAATGCTTCAGGCAAATATAAACTTTTCTGATGCTCTTGATATTTTGATAAAAAATAAAAATGATAAAAGTATAGTAAAACTATTACAAATAATAAAAGATTCATTTTCAAGTGGAAAAGCAATCGATGAAAATTTAAAAGAGTTTAATATAAACCATTTAGTGATAAGTTTTCTAAAAAATTCTCAAGATAGTGGAAATATAGTTTTAAATATAAATGCTTTAAGTAGACTTCTAATAGAAAATTCTGAACTGGAAAAGAATTTTTATAAAGCTATTTCTTATCCAATTTTTCTATTTATTACATTTTTTTTCTCAATTATTACAATATTTACTTTTGTTATTCCGAAATTTAAAACTATATTTTTTCAAGTAAAAGATGAGTTACCACTTGCCACAAAAGTTTTATTAGTATTTGAAAATTTTTTTGTAAATTACTCTTTTTATTTCTTTTGTTTTTTTAGTTTTATTTTAATTTTCATAATTCATTTTTATAAACAAAACCCTAAATTTGAATATTTTATTGATAAATTTATGGTTAGAAAGATTATTTTAATTAAAGATATTTATTTAAATATGCAACTTTATAGACTTTTTTTATTGATTGGAATAATGCTAAAATCAAACTATGAATTTCATAAAGCTTTTATTTCTTCTAAACTTTTATTAAAAAATAAATACCTATTGGATAAAATATACACTATTGACAATTTATTACAAAATGGAAAAAGTATTAATAACTCTTTTTCAAAAACGAAACTTTTTGATGATATTGTTTTAAATCTGATAAATACTGGGGAGATTTCAAACTCTTTAGTTATTACAGTAGATGAAATAAAAAAGATTTATAAAAATAGATTTGATGACAAAATGAGTTTTTTAATATCGCTGATACAACCAATTTTTTTAGTTACTATTATGGGATTGATTTTATGGATAGTGTTAGCAATATTTATGCCAATTTGGAATATGGGAAATATGATAAACATTTAATAAAAAGGAGCAACTTTGATTAATTGTTATGTAAAAAAAGGAAATAGATTAACTGTTGTTGAAGGTGTAGAATTTATTGATAATGGCGAAGATAAAAATAGTGTTATTTGGATTGATATGCTTCTTCCTACAATAGATGAAATACGAGCTGTTGAAAATCTATTTGATATGAAATTTCCAACAAAACAAGAGAGTGAAGAAATTGAGCTGAGTTCTCGATATTGGGAAGAAGATAATAGAATAGAAATAAACAGTTATTTCTTAATAAACGAAACAAAAGAAGCATTCAATGAAACAGTATCTTTTATTTTACAAGGTGAATTATTAATCTCTGTTAGATATAAAAAATTACAAAGTTTTAATACTTTTACAAAAAAATTATTGACAAGTCCAAGAGAGTTTAAAAATGGTTACTCAATCTTTTGTCAAATTATAGATATTAGAATTGATGCAGATGCAGATATTATTGAGAATTTAAGTAAAGAGATTACAAAAATTAGAAAACATGTTTTTACAGATTATTCAAATGATGATGAAGATATCTTAGAAAAAATTTCTATTTTTGAAGATTTAAATATGAAAATTAGAGAAAACTTAACAGATAAACAAAGAATTCTAAATTCTCTATTAAAGTCTCAAAAATTTGTGGATGATAAGAATGAATTACCAATTATGTTAAAAGATATTAGGTCTTTGATTGATCATACGAATTTTAACTTTGAAAGATTAGATTATTTACAAAATATTTTTATAGGATTATTGAGTATTGAACAAAATAAAGTTATAAAAATTTTTACAATTGTAAATGTTATTTTTTTACCACCAACATTAATAGCAAGTATTTATGGTATGAATTTTGATTTTATGCCAGAACTTCACTTTGAATATGGATATCTATATTCAATAGCATTTATGATTTTAGCAGCAGTTACTCCACTTATTATATTTAAGAAAAAAGGGTGGATATGATTATTTTGAAAGGAAAGAATTTTAATGAATAAAGAAATAGATTTTGAAAATGCAATAAAAAATATTTTAACTTATATAGGAGAAGATATAAATAGAGAAGGTTTACTTGATACTCCAAAAAGAGTTAGAAAAGCTTTCGAATTTATGTGTAGTGGTTACAAACAAGATCCAAAAGAGATTATTCAAAAAGCACTATTTACATCAACAAATGATGAAATGGTTGTTGTAAAAGATATAGAGTTTTACTCTTTTTGTGAACATCATATGTTACCTATTATTGGAAAAGCTCATGTTGCTTATATTCCAAATGGAAAAGTTGTTGGACTTTCTAAAATTCCAAGAGTTGTTGATGTTTTTGCAAGAAGACTTCAAATACAAGAACAAATGACAGAACAAATTTGTGAAGCTTTAAATGAGCATTTAAAACCAAAAGGTGTTGCTGTTATGATAGATGCAAGACACATGTGTATGGAAATGAGAGGAGTTGAAAAAATCTGCTCAACTACAGTTACTTCATCTTTAAGAGGGCTTTTCAAATCTGATAAAAAAACGAAAGATGAGTTTTTATCAATTGTAGCTTCATCTTTTCATAAATAGACTAAATAGAAGATAAATACTTCTTCTATTAGTTTATTTTCTAGAATATATTTACATCACTTCTATCTGTTAATCTATCTAGCCTAGTTGGAATAGTTCTATTTTCACTACTCATTTCTTTATCGAATATATTTATAATATTTTTTGAATTTGCTATAAATGTAACTTTATCTTTTCCTTCTAAGCCTTCAATTTTTGGCTTTTTAAGTACAGTCATAGGATCAATAGCAGTTCCATTTTTATACATACCAAAATGCAAATGAGGACCAGAACTAAGTCCTGTTGAACCAACATATCCAATATGTTCACCTTTTTTTATACTCATTCCTTGTTTTAAACCTCTTGCAAAGCTACTTTGATGTGCATAAAGAGTTTTATAACCATTTCCATGATTTATAATAACAGTTTTTCCATAACCAGTTTTTACTCCTACAAATTCAACTCTTCCATCAGAAGATGCATATATATTTCTTCCTGTAGGTGCTGCAAAATCAGTTCCTAAATGTGCTCTATACCTATTTAAAACTGGATGCCAACGTTTATTTGTAAAAGGACTAGAAATTCTTGTAAAAGTTAGAGGAATTTGGAATAAAAAAGTTTGAGTAAAACCAACACCATTTTCATCATAATATTTGTCATCTTTTTCATTTTTAAATCTATAAAAAGATTTTCCATTTATTTGAACCATTGCTGCTTTTATATTTGGCATACCAAGTTGTTTTCCTAAATATGATCTTTGAGTATATTGTAAAGCAATAAAATCGCCTTTTTTCATCTTTCTAAAATCAACATCTTTACTATTAAATAATGAATTTAGAATTGCAGCGAGTGTTACATCTCCAGTTGCATTTAAAATATCTTGAGATACTGATTCATTTATTTGTATAGCTATTGTTTCTGAATATTCATTGTAGTTTATAGGAAGGGTTTGAAATTTATATACGTTGTTGTGATCTTTGTAGATGTGGATTTGAATATCTTCTGAGATTGGTATTAAAACTTGATTTAAGGCGCCATTGTCATCGGTATATAAATAAAACCTATTATTGGTTTGAATTTCGGAGCACAACTCTTGATCTTCTCCATCCAAGTCATAATATAATTTTAATGGTACAGAATGTTTTTCTAAAAAGGTTAGAAAACTTTCTCCTTTTGGCCATAAAAGTTCTTCAACTTGTGCTGAATATAAAAAATTAAAAAATAATATTGTAGCTAAGATGATTTTTTTCATATTTTTGTCACTTTTTTAATCGAATAATTTAGGGATAATATTGTACAATGATTTAACTTAAAAAATTGAAATGGAGCATAAATTGGTTAAACTTGTAGTCTTAGTTTTTCTATCTTTAAATCTTTTTGCTAAAGATTTAGTAGATGTATATAGAAAAGATGGAATCATTGCAGTAGAAAAAGAGCTAGAAAAAGGCTTAAGAGATGTTGACTTTTGGAAAAAATATCTTGAAAATAAGAATACAGATTATGGTTTTTATGAAACTAAAGAATATGTAATTGTTGCAGAAAAAGAGAATAAAAAAATGACTCTATTTGCTAAAAATGGTGATGATTATAAACAAATCTCAAAAGAAAGTATGATTGTTGGAGAAAAAGCAGGAGACAAATTTTTAGAAGGTGATAAAAAAACTCCAGAAGGTGCTTATGAATTAGTTCAAAAAAGAACAGGATTAGACCAATTTTATGGACCATTTGCTTTAGTTACAGAGTATCCTAATACTTATGATAAAAGTTTAGATAAAAAAGGACATGGTATTTGGATACATGGGATGCCTTTTAGCGGAGATAGAGAAAAATATACTCAAGGTTGTTTAGCTTTAGATAATGAAAAGTTAGAAGCTTTAGCTAAAAATATTGATTATAAAAAAACAATTCTATTAACAACTGGAGACGAATTTAAAAAAGCAAGTAAAAATGATATTGCTTTAATTTTAAGTTCTATTTATAAATGGAAAGATGCTTGGAAATATTCAAATATAGAAGAATATTTATCTTTTTATTCAAAAGATTTTAAAAGAGCTGATCAATCTGACTTTAAAAAATTTGAAACACAAAAAAGACAAGTTTTTGCAAAAAATGAAAATAAAACTATAAATTTATTTAATATGGATATTTCTCCTTATCCAAATTCATCAAAGAAAAAAATATATAAAGCTGTAATGGATGAAGAATATGTAAGTCCTAGCGTAAAATTTGTTGGAAAAAAAGAGTTATATTTTGAAATAGATAATAACAAATTAAAAATTCTATCAGAAGATTAACAAAAAATTTAATACTTTTTAGATACAATCGCCTTAATTTATACAAGATATTTTAAGGCGAAAAATGCAAAAAAAAGAGATGAATATTCAAGAGATAGCACTTGCACACTCATTAACTCTTGAAGAATTTGAAAATATAAAAGAGATTTTAGGAAGAGAGCCAAATTACGTAGAAATTGGTATCTTCTCTGCTATGTGGTCTGAGCATTGCTCATATAAATCAAGTAAAAAATATTTAAGTGGATTTCCAACAAAAGCTCCTTGGGTTATTCAAGGTCCAGGTGAAAATGCTGGTGTTATTGATATTGGCGATGGATATGCTGCTGTATTTAAGATGGAATCACACAATCATCCAAGTTTTATTGAACCGTATCAAGGCGCTGCAACTGGAGTTGGGGGAATTTTAAGAGATGTATTTACAATGGGAGCAAGACCTATTGCAAATATGAATTCAATTAGATTTGCTTCAATAGAAGGAGATAGTGCTACTGCTCAAAAACATAGATTTCTTTTAAGAGGTGTAGTTGCAGGTATTGGTGGATATGGTAACTGTATGGGAGTTCCAACAATTGGTGGAGAAACTACTTTTGAAGAGTGTTATGCTGGAAATAATCTTGTAAATGCATTTACTTTAGGGTTAGCAAAAGCTGATGAAATTTTTTATGGAAAAGCTGAAGGTATTGGAAATCCAGTAATGTATGTTGGTTCTAAAACAGGGCGAGATGGTCTAGGAGGTGCAGTAATGTCAAGTGCTGCATTTGATGAAGATTCTGAATCAAAAAGACCAACAGTTCAAGTTGGAGATCCATTTACTGAAAAGCTATTACTTGAAGCTTGTTTAGAACTATTTAAAGCAGATTTAATTGTTGGTATTCAAGATATGGGAGCAGCTGGTCTTACTTCATCTTCATTTGAAATGGCTGGACGAAGTGGTTCTGGAATGATTATGCATTTAGATAAAGTTCCTGCAAGAGAAGAAGGAATGACACCTTATGACTTTATGTTAAGTGAATCTCAAGAAAGAATGCTAATTTGTGCAAAAAAAGGTTGTGAACAAGCAATTATTGATATTTTCCAAAAATGGGAATTAGATGTTGCTGTTATTGGTGAAGTAACTGCAACTGGAAATATGGAATTATTCTGGCATGGTGAAAAATGTGCAGAAGTTCCTGTTCAACCAGTTTCAGAACAAGCTCCTATTTTAGATAGACCGGTTAAAAAACCAGTTTATTTAGATGGAATTGAGAATATTTCTTTAGATAAAAAGATTTCAAATCAAGTAGCTTTTGATGAACTGTTTTCAGATATGGAAGTTGTTGATAAATCTTGGGTTTATGATCAATATGATTCAAAAGTTCAAACAAATACAATCAAAGGACCAGGAAGTTTAGATGGTTCTAGTATTAGAATTAAAGAGACTGGAAAAGCATTAGCTATGAGTGCTGATTGTAACACTAGACTTTGTTATATTAACCCAGAGTTAGGAGCAGCAGCAGCTGTTATGGAATCTGGAAGAAATGTAGCAATGACAGGGGCAGTTCCAAAAGCAATTACAGATTGTTTAAATTTTGGTAATCCTACAAATCCAGAAGTTATGTGGCAGTTTGCTGCTTCTTGTGAAGGTATTAAAAAAGCTTGTAAAGAGTTAAATACTCCTGTTATTGGTGGAAATGTATCTTTATATAATGAAACAAATGGAGTAGGAGTTTTCCCAACACCTTCAATTGCAATGGTTGGAGTAAATGAAGATGCAAATAAAGTATTACCATCAAGTGTACAAGAAAATGGAAATATTTTATACATTTTAGGTGAAACAAAAGGTGAATTTGGTGCATCTTTATATATGAAAAAAATGTATGGAAAAGTTGCTGGAATTCACCCTGAAGTAAATTTTGAAAAAGAGTTAGCTCTATGGAATACTGTAATTGAAGCAAATAAACAAGGTTTATTAAAATCTGCAAAAGATGTAAACGTTGGTGGTATTGCAATTAGTTCAGCAAAAATGGCAGTTGTTGGAAACAAAGGTATAGAAGTAAATATCTCTTTAAATGATTCAAAAGATATTTTTGCTGAATCTTTAAGTAGAGCTATCGTTGAAGTAGTTCCTTCAAATTGTGAAGCATTTGAAAAAATTGCAAAATCATTTAATATTGAGTGTAGCAAAATAGGTCAAACTGGTGGAGATAAAATCTCAATCAATGATATAGAAAAAGATCTTGATAAAGCTAGCTATATCTATTTTAATAAATTTAGACAAGTAATAGAACAAGATTTATAAAAATATATTAAGGAAATTTTCCTTAATATACATAAACTTTATTCCTTCCAGTTTCTTTTGCTTGGTATAATGCTTTATCTGCTCTTTTAAATACTTCATTAAAAGTTTCAACTTCGTTTTTAAACTCACTTATTCCCATAGAAATAGTAACCTTTCCAACAATTTGAAATTTAAAATTTTCTATTCCTATTCTTAATTTATCAGAGATATTTTGTGCTTGATATAAATCTGTTGTATCTAAAATTAAAATAAATTCTTCTCCTCCCCATCTTGCAATTATGTCAGTGGATCTGATATTACTTGATATAAATGTTGATAAATCTTTTAAAACAATATCTCCTATATCATGACCATACGTATCATTTATTATTTTAAATTTATCTATATCCATAATTACTAAAATATATTTATTATTTCGTTCGGACAATCTTTTTAATAAGCCATTTCTATTTAATATTTTTGTTAAATTATCATGATATGCTTTTACACTTAAATTTGTATTTGATTTTTTAAGTTCTGCATTTTTTTCTCTTAGAATGCTTAACAAATAGTTGAAAAATCTCGAAACTATTCCTATTTCTGTATCTCTTTCTTCATATATCTTTTTTTCAATATTTCCTGTTTTCATTATATGTGTAATACTTTGTATTGTATCAACCCAAGGAAGTTTTGCATTATGTTCACTTCTATTTAATCCTAAAATCTCATGTTTTTTTCTCACTCTTAAAAGATTTATTTTTTTTAAAAATAAAAATATCAATATTCCTAAAGTAAATGCAAAAATAAAAGCTACAACTGTTCCTAAAGTTTGAATATATATAAAATATAATCTTGTAAAGTTTTCAGGCAAATTTGCAAATATTCCAACAGCAATTGTTCCCCAAACTCCAACAAATCCATGAATACTCACTGCACTAACAGGATCATCTATTTTTAATTTTTTTGTTAAAAGAATATCTGAATAATACATTATAAAGGAAGATATAAAACCGACAAAAGCTGACTGTATGGCATTAAATTCAAAACAACCAGCTGTAATTCCTACAAGTCCAGCTATTACTCCAAAGCTAACTATTTCAACGCCAACTTTTTCTTTGTTAAATAAAGTTATTAATCCAGCACTTAATCCTCCAAAAGCTCCAGCTAATAAAGTATTTAATAATATAGAAGTGACTTCTGCTTTAAAAGATAATAAACTTCCGGCATTAAATCCAAACCATGCAAAAAAAAGTACAAATACACCAAATACTATAAAGTTATGATTGCTTGGAGAAAAATATGTAATTTTTCCTTTCTTAAATTTACCAAGTCTTGGACCTAAAACTATAGTTCCTGCCAGTCCAACCCAAGCACCAATAGAGTGAACAACAGTTGAACCTGCAAAATCAACAAATCCTAAATTATTCAACCAACCTTCTTCATTCCAAGCCCAATGTCCAAAAATTGGATAGACTAATGAACTTACAATGATAGATACAATTATATAGCCATTAAATTTTATTCTTTCAGCAACAGCTCCTGAAACTATTGTAATTGCAGTTGCAGCAAACATTGCTTGAAAAAAGAAAAATCCATTTAAATTTAAATCTTTTCCATCAATTAGAAAATTTGTTGTTCCAAATAATCCAAATTTATCTACTCCAAACATTATTCCAAAACCAAAAATCCAAAAAAAGATGATTCCAAAAACAGTATCAATTAAATTTTTCATTGCTACATTTATGGTGTTTTTACTTCTAACAACACCAGTTTCAACTAAAGAAAAACCTAATTGCATCATATAAACTAAAAATGCACTGACTAATATCCATAAAAGGTTTATATCTCCAAAATTTTCCAATTCAAGCTCCTTTTATAAGATTATAAGCTAAATTGTAACATAGAAAATTATTATTAAATGAAGAAAAAATATACAGTTTTTAATGAAGCAATACATAAATGCTTTTTTTGTATAATAATAAAAATTTATAAAATTTGGGGAAAAATTTTGAGAGCATTAATTAGTGTAAGTGATAAAAGCGGTGTTGTAAATTTTGCAAAAGAACTTGTAAAATTAGGTTATGAAATTATTTCAACAGGTGGGACTTATAAAACTTTAAAAGATGAAGGAATAGCTGTAATTGAAGCAAATGAAGTTACAAAATTTCCAGAATGTTTTGAAGGAAGAGTAAAGACTTTAAATCCATATATTCATGGTGGAATTTTACATAGACGTGATAAACAATCACATTTGGACCAAGCCAAAGAGCTTGGAGTTGAAGGTATAGATTTAGTATGTGTAAATTTATATCCATTTAAAGCAACAATTGAAAAAACTGATGATTTTGAAGAAATTATTGAAAACATTGATATCGGTGGACCAGCAATGGTAAGAAGTGCAGCTAAAAACTTCGATTCAGTTATTATTGTTACAGATGTTACTGATTATGATTTAGTGTTAAATAATCTAAAAAACAATACAAATACAGTTGAGTTTAGAAGAGATTTAATGATAAAAGCATATGAGCACACAGCAGCTTATGATTCGATGATTGCAAATTATATGAACAAAAGATTTAATGGTGGATTTGGAGATAAACAATTTATCGTTGGATCTAAAGTTTTTGATACAAGATATGGTGAAAATCCTCATCAAAAAGGTGCTTTATACGAATTTGATGCACAATTTACAAATAAATTTAAAACAATAAAAGGTGAAGCAAGTTTCAATAATATGGGTGATATTTCTGGAGCTGCTAGAATTGCATCAGCTTTTGGAAAAGATAAAGCTATTTGTATTGTAAAACATGGAAATCCTTGTGGATTTGCAATAAAAGATACACTTTTAGAATCTTATGTTGAAGCTTTAAAATGTGATCCAGTTTCAGCTTTTGGTGGAGTTGTTGCTGTAAATGGTTGTGTGGATAAAAAATTAGCAGAAAAAATGAATGAAATCTTCTTAGAAGTAATTTTTGCTGCAAGTTTTACTCCTGAAGCAGTTGCCGTATTTGAAGCTAAAAAAAGAATCAAATTATTTGAACAAGGAACTGAGTTTTTAGAACTTGCAAATGATAAAATTGATTTTAAAAGAGTTGATGGTGGATTTGTATTCCAAGATGCTGATAAAGTGCAAGAAGATGAAGTTAGAAATAGTGAATTAAAATCAAAAAGAGTTGCAACAGAACAAGAAGTAAAAGATATGGAAATTGCTTATAAAATTGCTTCTTTAACAAAATCAAATTGTGTTGTTTATGTTAAAAATTCTGCAATGATTGCTGTTGGTATGGGTATGACTTCAAGAGTTGATGCTTCTAAAGCAGCTTTAAGAAAAGCTAGTGATATGGGACTTGATGTAACTGGTGCAGTTTTAGCATCTGAAGCATTTTTCCCATTTAGAGATAGTATTGATGCAGCTGCAGAAGCTGGTGTTAAATGTGTAATTGAACCAGGTGGAAGTATCAGAGATGATGAAATTATTGAAGCAGCTGATGAATATGGTATGGCTTTATATTTCTCTGGAATTAGACACTTCTTACATTAATATTCTTTATAGCAAAAATTTTTTAATTTTTGCTATAAATCTACAATTTCTTTTAGTATTTTTACTATTTTTTTGATAAACTATTTGATTATTATTTTAATCTAAAAGATAATTTATGAAAAAATTAAAGTTATTTATTATTCTATTCATTTTTGTTAATTCATTTTCTTATGCAAAAGATTTAAAAAAAGTTAAATTACAATTATCTTGGTTTGATCAATTTCAGTTTGCTGGTTATTATATGGCAAAAGAAAAAGGTTTTTATAAAGAAGTGGGACTTGATGTCGAGATAGTTCCTTTTAATTTCGATACGGATATTCCTAAAGAAGTAAGTGATGGCAAAATTGATTTTGCTATAGGAAGAGAAACTTTAATTTTAGAAAAAGCAAGAGGCAGAAATATTGTTGCTTTATATGCACTTTTTCAAGCTACACCACTTATTTTACTTACAACAAAAGATTCTAAAATAAATTCAATAAAAGATTTTGAAAATAAAAGAGTTATGACAACATTAGATGATTCAAGTGAAGTTTCTTTAAGAGCTATGATGATTTCTAATAATGTAGAACTTAATTCTTTAACTTTTCTTGAACATACTCATAATATTGATGATTTAATAGATAAAAAAACAGATATTATTTCTGCCTATACATCAAAATCACCCTATATACTAGAAAAAAAAGGCATAGAGTATAATGTCTTTGCTCCAAAAGATTATGGTTTTGATATGTATAGTGACTTTTTATATACAAATGAAAATTTAATAAATAATGATTTAGATACAGTATTATTGTTTAAAGCAGCTTCTTTAAAAGGTTGGGAATATGCTTATTCAAATATTGAAGAGAGTGCAGAATTAATACATAAAAAATATAATTCTCAAAATTTATCAAAAAGCGAACTTATTTTTGAAGGAAAAGAGTTAAGAAAATTATCTTATTTTAATACTGTAAATTTAGGTGAAATAAAAGAAGATAAACTTCAAAGAATAAGTGATATTTACAATTTAATGGGTTTATTAAAAGCACCTGTTGATTTAAAAAAGTTTATTTTTAATTTAAATTACATAAAAAGCTTAACTCTAACTCAAGAAGAGCAAGAGTACTTGCAAAATAAAGATTCTATTAAAATGTGTGTTATTCCTAATTATATGCCATATAGTGATATAAAAGGTGATAAATATATTGGTTTTATTGCTGATTATATGGCTATAATAGAAAATAGAATAAAAAAACCAATTACCCTTGTTCCTGCTTCAACTTGGACTCAATCTTTAGATCTAGCAATAAATAAAAAATGTGATATTTTAACTGGAGCATCTTGGTCAAAAGAGAGAGAAAAATATTTTAAATTTACAAAATCTTTTTTAAATGTTCCAGTTGTTCTTTTAACAAAAAATAATGTCCCTCTCATAAATAACTTAAATTTAGTTGGTAAGAAAAAAATTGCAGTTGTTGAAAATTATGAAATATATGAAGAGTTAAAAAAGAAATATAAAAATATAGATTTTGTAACTGTAAAAGATTCTGATGATGGTATAAAAAAAGTTTTAAGTGGCGAAATCTTTGGCTTTATAGATTCTTTATCTACAAATTGGTACAAAATTCAAACAGAGTATTTAGAAAAAATTTCAATAAATACAAAATTAGATTTGAATATGGATTTTTGTATAGCTGTAAATAATGAAGATGAAATTTTGTATGAAATATTTCAAAAAGCTGTTGTAACTATGGATGATATTGTAAAAAATGAAATACTCAATAAATGGATATTTACAGAATATGAAAAAAGTTTTAATTATTATGTTTTTGTTCAAATATTTGTTGGTATTTTATTAGTATTTATTGCTATTTTATATAGACAAAGATTATTAAAAAAAATTAATACTTCTTTGAAAAATCTTGTTGATGAAAAAACAAAAGAGTTAAAAGATATAAACAATGAATTGGAAGATAGAATAAAAAAAGAGATAGAAGAAAATTTAAAAAAAGATAGACTTCTTTCTCAACAACAAAAGATGGTTTCTATGGGACAAATGATAGAAAATATTGCCCATCAATGGAGGCAACCTTTATCTTTGATTACAACAAGTGCAAGTGGAATAAAAATAAAAAAAGAGTTAGATGTTTTAGATGATAAATATTTATTTGAAACTTTAGATTTTATATTAAATACATCTGCGTATTTATCAGATACGATAGATGATTTTAGATACTTTTTTAAACCACAAAAAGATAAAGAAATTTTTTATTTAAAAAATTGTTGTAAAAGAACAATTGATTTGATAAAACCTAATTTTATAGAAAATAATATAACTATTATAGAAAATATAGAAGATTTAAAAATAAATGGTTATGAATCAGAGTTAATTCAAGTTCTAATAAATATTTTAAATAATGCAAAAGATGCTCTTTTATCAACAAAAAATGAAAAATTTATTTTTATTGATGTTATAAAAGAGAATAAAAAAGCAGTTATAAATATAAAAGACAATGCAGGTGGAATAGATGCAAATATTATTGCAAAAGTATTTGAACCATATTTTACAACTAAACATAAACATTTTGGAACTGGAATAGGTCTTTACATGTGCCAAGAAATTGTGAGTAAACACATGAATGGTGAGATTGATATTACAAATATAAAATTTGAATATAAAGATAAAGAATACAATGGAACTTTAGTTCAAATTATTTTAGATATTGAAGAGTGATTTTGATATAATCCAAATTATTTTAAAGAATATTAGGAATTTTTTTGAACTGGTTAGATATAGATAAAAATCATACTTGGCATCCTTATAATTCACTTCCATCTAAAACAAAAATTCTTCCAGTTAAAAGTACAAATAAAACTTCTATTTTTTTGGAAGATGGTACACAATTAATTGATGGAATGAGTTCTTGGTGGAGTGCAATTCATGGATATAATAATCCCATTTTAAATGAAGCATTAAAAAAACAAGTTGATATTATGCCTCATATCATGTTTGGTGGATTAGCTCATGAACAAGCTGCTATTTTAACTAAAAAATTGGTTGAATTAACTGGTTTAAATTCTGTTTTTTTGTGCGATAGTGGTTCTGTATCAGTTGAAGTTGCCCTTAAAACAGCAATTTTATATCAAAAAGCAAAAGGTTTAAATAAATATAAAATTTTAGCTTTAGAACACTCTTATCATGGTGATACTTTAGGAGCTATGAGTGTTTGTGATCCACAAAATTCAATGCATTCTATTTATGGTTCATATTTAAGTCAAAATATTTTTGTAAAAGCACCAGCTTTAGGCTTTGATAGTGATTTTTCTTTAGCAATTGAAGATTTAGAAAAAACTTTAGAAAAATATCATAATGAAATTGCTGCTTTTATTCTTGAACCTCTTGTTCAAGGTGCTGGCGGAATGAGAATATATAATCCAAAATATCTTGAAATTGCAAAAAAACTTTGTGAAAAATATGATATTTTATTTATTTTTGATGAAATTGCTACAGGATTTGGTCATACTGGACGTATGTTTGCATACGAATGGACAAATATAAAACCTGATATTATAACTCTTGGAAAAGGTTTAACAGGTGGTTATATGACCATGGCAGCAATGATTACTTCAAAAGATATTAGTGATGTTATCTCAAGCAGTGAAATTGGTGTTTTAATGCATGGTCCGACATTTATGGCAAATCCTTTGGCATGTAGTGTTGCAAATGCAAGTATCGATTTGCTTTTGAGTTCTCCTTGGAATGAAAGAGTTAAAAAGATTGAAGAGATTTTTTCTAAAGAGTTAGAACAATTGAAAAATCACTCTTTAGTAAAAGATGTAAGAAATATTGGTGCAATTGGAGTAATTGAATTAAAAGAAGAGGGTTATTCTCAGCAAATACAAGATTATTGTGTAGAAAATGGAGTATGGATTAGACCTTTTGGAAAACTTGTATATTCGATAGTTGCTTATATAATAGAAGAAAAAGATTTAATAAAAATAGCTAAAACAATGGTTGAAGCTATAAACTCTATAAAGAAAAAATAGATGAAAAAAAGTAATTTAAAAAAACTGATTTCAAATTTACCAAAATATCCAAATGTTTTAGGAAGAAATAGATTTTTTAATAGTGCAGTTTTGATTCCAATTATAAAAATAGATGGTGTTTATCATTTACTTTTTCAAAAAAGGGCAGCTCATATAAGACAAGGTGGAGATATATGTTTTCCTGGTGGTGGCTTTGAGTCAAAATTTGATAAAAACTTTCAAGATACAGCATTAAGAGAGACTTTTGAAGAGTTGGGAATTGTAAAAAAAGATATAAAAATTTTAGGGCAACTTGATACTTATGTTACTCCAATTGGTGCAGTAATTGAATCTTTTGTTGCAAAAGTTAAGAAAAAAGCTTATAAAAATATGAAAGTTGACTATAATGAAGTTGAAAAAACAATAGTTATTCCAATCTCTTTTTTTAAGAAAAATGAACCAAAAGAGTACACTTTATCAAATAAAATTTTACCTTATGAAATAGATGAATATGGAAATAAAGAAGTTCTTTTCCCTGTTGAAGAGTTAGGAATACCAGAAGCATATAAAGAACCTTGGGGAAATAAAAAACATAAAATCTGGGTTTATGAATATGAGGGTGAAGTAATTTGGGGAATTACTTCTGTTTTAATAAAAGAGTTTATAGAAAAGTATTAGATAAAATATTTATATTTTAATATCATAATAAATTTAAATTAAATTTTTCTTTTATATTATTTTCTATTAACAAATAACCAAATGGACTTAATGAATAGATAAAGTAGTCTTTAAAAACTTCTTTACTAATTTCATATTTTTTCTTAAATAAAAATATTGAGAAACAAAATAATATAAATAAGATTCCATGCCCCATTCCAAGAATTTTCATTAAAAATATATTATTTTCTAAATACTTTAATGGCATTGCCAAAAATACTAAAAATAAATATGATAATCCTTCTATGTATGAAATTATTCTAAATAAATAGAATTGATAACTCGTTTTCATTATCTCTCCTAAAAAGGTTTTGTTATTGTTAATAAAATGATTAATGACATTAAAATTAATGGAAAAAAACTCATATATTTTATATACTTTTTATCTTTTGTAAATATATTTTTATCAATTTTATTTAAATAAATTTTACTTAAATGATGAATCAATATGATTATAGATACTAAAAAGAATTTTATATATATCCAAATACCTGTTTCTAAAATTGATTTGTTTAAAAAGATTAGGATTAAACCAAAGCAAATTGTAAATAAAAAAGAAAAAGATGATATTTGATTATATATCATAAAACCTTCTTTTAATAAAAACTCATTTTTTTTATCTATTTGCAATAATATTAATCGAAAAATGTAAACGGTTGATGTAATCCATACTATTAATGAAATGAGATGAAAAGCTACAAAAAAATTATAGTAAGCCATTAGATTCCTTTAAATAAATTTTGAAAATGGTACTATAAGAAAAAAAATCAATTATGGTATATTACGAATAAAGAGTAACAATTTATGAATACAATAAAAAATGAAGCACAATTACCGATAAAATCTGCATTAATGATTTTAGGTTTTTTGGAAAAACAATCAAAGTTTAATACTCAACAATTTTTAAAAGAAAAAAATATTACACCAAAAAATATTGCACAAGAAAATTTTACAGTGGGAATGTCATTTTTAAAAGAGCCTTTATTAAAAGTAATGAATGAAGAAAAAAATTATGATATTTTGTATAACTTATCAAAATGTATTACCCCAAATAGTTTAGGAATATTAGGTTATTTGATGATTCATTCAAAAACTGTTTATGAATCATTAGATAATTTTTGCAAATTTTATCCTTTAATTGGGGAAAAAATGAAATTGATTTTTACTAGTGATGATGAAGGTTATAAAATTGTTTTGCATTTTTATGATGAAAATGGAATTTTGATAGATTTAGATAATTACCTAGTTATATTACATTTGTTCAATATAATACATTTGATAAGTCAAATTATTTCAAAAAATATAAAACCAAAACAAATGAACTTTATTGAAAAAACTCCTTTATTACCATTAGAAAACAATAAAATATTAGGAATAAAATCATATTTTGCACAAAATGAAAATTCAATTTATTTTAGTAAAAGTATTATAAATACAGAAACAACTCTTTCTAATGAATATCTATTTAAAATATTTGAAAAAGAAGCACAAAATATTTTAAACATAAAATTAAGTGAAAATGGAATCAAAGAAAGAGTTTATAAACAAATTTTAGTATCAACAAACCAATTAGATATTTCTTTAGAAAGCATCTCTTATAAAATTGGTTTGAGTTCAAGAGTATTGCAAAAAAGATTAAAAGAAGAAAATACTACATTTTCAGAAATCTTATTAGAGGTTAGAAAAAAGTTAGCAATTTACTACTTATCTAAAGATATTGATATAGAAACAATATCTTTAAATATGGGATACTTTGATTTAAGTACATTTTATAGAGCATTTAAAAAATGGTATGGAATAACTCCTACAAAATGGAAAGAAAAAAATAGTAAAACTAATACAAAAAATTTCGAAAAGTATTAAATCGTTAATACTGCAAAACTTTCATCTTTTAAAGCTTTTGTTAAAAACTCTCCTGTGTGAGTGATTTCGATATTTAATTTTTTTAAAGTTGAAGTCGCTTCATAATCTTCTACACAAACTACACAAGCACTCATTTTAACACCCGTTTCTTGTATTTTTTTTAGTTGTTTTCTTACTTTTTTACTTTTTTTTACAAGCTTTATAGATGGTCCCCAAAGCATCAAATGTGCTGTTTTCCAATACTCTCTTTCTAAAATTACACTTCCATATAAAAGTGGAAATTTATTTGCAACTTCTTTATCTCCATTTGTCCAAACTATAAGTAGATTTTCTTTCATTTAAAAAGCCTTTGGTTATAATTTTTTAAGATTATATAATAAAAATTTCAAGAGAGTATAAAATGAATAAAATATTACTAAATGATAAAGAGATGATACCATCAAAAGTTGTATGTATTGGACGAAACTATGTTGATCATATAAAAGAATTAAACAATGAAATACCAGAAAATATGGTTTTTTTTATAAAACCAAATTCAGCAATTTCACAAAAACTAATTTTCCCTCAAAATCAAACTTCTTGCCATTATGAAGCTGAAATTTCTTTTTTAATCAAAGAAGATAAAATAGTTGCAGTTGGTTTTGGTCTTGATTTAACTTTAAGAGAAATTCAAAGTAAACTAAAAGAAAAAGGTCTTCCTTGGGAAAGAGCAAAAGCTTTTAATAATTCAGCAGTTTTTTCTAAATTTGTAGAGTTTAAACAAGATATTTCGAAACTTGAAATAGAACTTTTTATAAATGATGAATTAAAACAAAAAGGTGATTATTCATTGATGATAAATAAACCAGATGAAATTATAAAAGAAGCTAAAACATTTTTGAGTTTTGAAGATGGAGATATTTTGATGAGTGGAACTCCAAAAGGAGTAGGTGAGTTTAAAAAAGGTGATATTTTTGTAGGTAAAATTTTATATGATAAAAAAGTGATTATCGAAGAAAGATTTGAAGTTTTATAAAAGGATTTTAGATGAAATACAATGAATTAACGCAAAATGAAAAGTATGTAATAGAACAAAAAGGAACAGAATATCCTTTTAGTGGAATTTATAATGATTTTTATGAAAAAGGAACTTATATTTGTAAAAAATGTAATGCTCCTTTGTACAAAAGTGATGATAAATTTAAATCAGGTTGTGGTTGGCCAAGTTTTGATGATGAAATAGAAGGTGCAATCAAAAAAGTTGTAGATAAAGATGGAAGAAGAATAGAGATTTTATGCGCAAAATGTGGTGCTCATTTGGGACATGTTTTTGAAGGCGAAGGTTTTACACAAAAAAATACAAGACATTGTGTAAACTCAATATCTTTAAATTTTATAAAGGAATAAAATTGAATTTAGAAAATATTAAAAAAGCATATTTTGCAGCTGGGTGTTTCTGGGGAGTGTTCAGCAAAAAATGAGAAATAACCTATAAAATCGAACTTTTAGCCATATTTGTAAACACCCATCTCTGATTTGGGATACCAAAAAGGGATACTTTGTTTTAAAAATGGCTTAAATTGGGGATACTAATTTTTCAATCTTTAATTAAAAAAAAGGATTAAAAATTGAAAACTAACTCTTGCTTTCAAAAAAATGGAATATGGTATTTTAGAAAAAAGATACCATATAATCTAAATAAAAAAACTCCAATATTCAGAATTTCACTTATGAAATTATTATCAAAAAAAGGTTATTATAAGCACCTATTCAATAGTTCACTATTTTTTATAATATCATATATAGATAATAAGATAGAACTGTTATTTTTATCTAGGGAGAACTTAACCTTGAAAGAGTTAAATGAGTATGTAATAGGTCTATTACAAAGATATGAAAATGAAGCTTTAAATCAAGATAACCATTATATCAAGGATATGGGAAGCCGTAGAGCAGATATTGAAAATAAAAGATATAAAGCTTTGGTTCATTATGATGAGTTCGGGGTTGAGTTTGGTGGACATACTGAAATAGCTTTAAAAAAAGAATTATCAGAATTAGAAGAAGCTTTTAATAAAGACAATATAGGGCTTTATAGAAAAAAAGCTAATGATATTTTAAAAAGACAAGATATTATAAAACCTGATGAAATCGAAAAAATCACTGATGATATGTTGCCTCTTTTTGCCGAAAATTTAGTTAAAAAAGAGATAGAAGTAATAAGAGCAGATATTAAAAAATACCAAAAATTAATGGGTAAAAAAGAGAGTTCAGCAAATCTTGGAAGTATAGAAGATTTTATCACTCAATATCCACAACTTAGAAATATTATATATCCAAAAAATGATGAAGATAACTGGGATTTTTTAATAGAAAAATTTTTATCTTACAAAAATCAAAAAACACAAGTAAACAGCATTCGTGGAAATAGAACAGATTTACAGCAGTTTTGCTCTTTGATGTTAGGCGATGAAAAGTTTGGAGTTCCAAAAAGAAAAATTATGGATTGTAGATTAGAAGATATAGAAGCTTTAAAAAGATTATATACACAAATTCCAGTTGTTCAACATCAAGATTTAACAGATTGGCGAGAAAAGGGAATGGTATATATTATAAATTTTACAAAAAATGATGTTGAAAAATACAAAAAACCAGTTTTATCAGGATTACAAGGAAAGATAAAAACAATAAAAAGGTTTTTAAAAGATATAAAACTTTACGACCCTGAAAAATATGAAAAATTAAACTTAGAGTTATGGGATAAATTAAATGTTGAATATAAAGATTTAACAATAGAAGCCCAAATTTTAACAGATAAAAATAAAAAAACATATCTATCATCTCAAATTTTAAATAACTTTTTAAAAGATAGATATAAAAAAGAAGAAAATGATAGAGGACAATGTGAACGAAATTTCACAAGACATACTAAAGCTTCTCCCCACATCTTTTGGAGTGTTATTTTAGCAATTTTTACTGGTGCTAGAGGTGGAGAACTAGCACAAATTAGGGTTAAAGATTTTAAAAAGAGCATTGTAAATGATGAAGTTATACACTCATTAACTCTTAGAATTACAGATAAAGAGAAACAAAGCTTAAAAAATGAACACTCAAGCCGAACCATTCCCATAACTAATTTTTTGATAGATTTGGGATTTTTAAATTTCATTCAAGAAAGAATAGACAATAAAGCAGATTTTGTATTTGACCTAAAAGTAAATAAAGATGGAGATAGAAAAGATTTCCCACTCTCTTTTAATCAAGAGATAAAAGTATATGTAAAAGATAATTATTCTGATATATATGAAGATTATAAACTCCCAGCATTTCACGATTTAAGAGCATATTTTGTAGGTAAATTTTTGAATGGAGAAAATGATAATACAAATAAGCTTTTACAATTAAAACAGTTAATAGGACATACAACCAAAGACCTACATAAGGATATAACTATTCATCACTATTACAGAGAACCCATTGAAATTCTAAAAGCCAAAGAGTTAATTGAAAACTTAGATTTTGGAATAGAAGAGGGATATGCTATTTTAAAAGAAAGAATGAATATAAAATATAACTTTGAAATTTTGAGAGAACTTAATATATAAATATAAAACCCATTGTCTATATAATAAAGTATAGGCAATGGAAAATTACAGTTGAAGAATTATATTATCAAGATATAAAGTAATATTAATTTTTAAAAAATTCTTCTATTTCTACACCTAAAACATCAGAAATTAAAAATAAATGTTCAAGGTTAAAATGCTCTTTGTTTTTATAATTTTCACAGTTTGAGTAAAAAGAAGTGCTTTTCTGCCCAATCATAATTGCGAGTTCCAATTGGCTCAAGCCTTTTTCTTTTCGAATTTTCTTTACATTTTGCCCTATTTTAATATAAAAATCATCTAGTTTACTTTTGTCAATATCAGGGAAAATACTTTTCATAATTAAAACTCCATATTGTAGATAATAATTATTTAAGCAGTTTTTATCAATCAGTTATATATAATTCATATATAACTGATTGATAAAAAGGATAAAAATGGATGAATTAGCACAAGCTATAAATGAGTATTTGACAGAAAGAGGTTTTTTTACTAATGAATATAATCATATATATTTAGCAGAAATAATAGAAGATTTTTATGGTTGGATGAGTGGAGCAAACTTAGACATGGATTTTCAGAGTAAAGCAGAATTAAAGAGAAGTTTGAGAAATTTTATTGAAAATATATGATAAAGAAGGGGAAAAATGATAAAGAAATTATTAATAGGCTTACCAATTTTAGCTGTTTTAGTATTTGGAATTTATATATATACATATAATCCAGTTCCTAAATGTTCTGATGAAGCAGTGATTGATGTATTAGAAAAAAGATTCTTGGGTAAACCTGATAAAGAATCTATAAAATCAGTAGATGAAGCTATGAAAGCATTTAATAACTATAAAGGTAAGTTAGATAAAGAATCAATAACAACAATAAATGAAGATTCTGAAACAGGAGCTTATACTTGTCAAGCTTCAATGAGAATTTATTTTAATGGACCTGAAATACCATTTATTTATCATGTATCGTTATCAGATGATGGTGAAGAATTTTATGTGAGAATAAGATAATGAAAATCTTTTATTAAAAAAAGGGGAGAAATGAAGAAAATATTATTAATAGTATTATTAATGTTAGGAGTTGCTTTTTCTGGTTGTGCTTCAAAAAGTGAAACAGGTGTAAATCAAGAAAATTCTATGTCATTTGGAGCAGATTTAATGCAATCTGGAAATCCAATTGGTATGGCAATAGGTGGATTAGTAATGTTGGTAACAGTTGATGGATTAGAACAAACTGATATGAAAGAACAATATAATAGTTTATCTCAAGAACAAAAATTAGAATATATAGAATTAATGAAACCTTGCATGTTATCTCTACACAGAATAGAAATGGATAAAATATTTGAAGGGAAAAAACTATCTGAAGAAGATTATAACTTTTATTATAACAATGAATTTATACTTAAATTACGATTAGAAACTTTAGAAAAGCCTTTTAGATGGCAAAAAGGAATAAAAAACTATTCTATTCATAGAGATAAATGCCACCCAAAAGCTATACAAGAAATTCTAGGAACTACAGAACAAGTAGCAACTACCGTTTCGGAAGAAAAAGAAACAACTCAAAACCAAACTTCTACTTTAAACGATAATGATGAAAAAGTAGAAGAAAAACAAGAAATAAAAAATTAATTCTAAAAAGGGTTTAAATGGAAAATA
Organism: Arcobacter lacus; assembly: GCF_003063295.1. Lineage (NCBI taxonomy): Bacteria > Pseudomonadati > Campylobacterota > Epsilonproteobacteria > Campylobacterales > Arcobacteraceae > Arcobacter > Arcobacter lacus. The sequence continues at coordinate 321,321 of NZ_MUXF01000019.1, read as the reverse complement.
AAGAAGAATTATTAAAACTAGAAATAGAAAAACTAAAATTAGAAAATGAGAATCTTAAATTAAAAAATACAAATTTAACTGTTTTCCCTATATATGAGAATAAAGTTATTAAAAGTAATTCTTATTCATATAAAGAAGAAGTTGAAACTCCTTCTAATGGATTAAATAATTATGAAATAGCTCTTATTTCATATTTAATACTTACTTCATAAAATAAGAAGTTCATTTTAAAAGAACTTCTTATTAGCTTTTTTATTCCTACTTCATCGCATTTTTGAAAACAATCAACTTTTAACTAAAAAATATCTTATAACAATATAAGCCCTTAAAAAGGGCATTATATTTTTATAGGATACATTTATGTATAAATATATAATCAAAAATTAAAAAGAACTTTTTTATTGTTAAGCTAAAAGCAATAAAAAAAGTAAGTATGGGTGGCACCATATTTTTTAATTTTTGATTTTCAACTCGTGGGAGCTTCCTTATCTCTGTTTAAAAAATTAAACAGAGATAGGAAGCGATACAGAAAATTCACATTGTGAAAAGATATATCGATAAAATGGGCATTTAGCAATGCCTATTTTTGTTATATTTTGTATAAAAATACCCTAAAATCTGACAAATACTCAAACATTTAACAACTAGCCAAAAACTTACTGCCCCGTTGAATTTGAGTTTCTTTTATTTCTACTTTTTACTTGCCTTTTAACTTCTTAAGTTATTGCTTTTTGGCATTTCGTAATATTGCCTTTAAATAAATTACATGTCTAAACCACAGTTAAGAAATAAACTTATATTTAAACATCTTTTAGGTGTTCAGTTTTTATAAAAATATATAGGAGTTATAAATATGTTTACTCAAAAGAAAAAACAATACTACAGTAATATATTAGGATTTAAAAATTCAGATGATTTTGAAAATTTTGCTAAGAGATATATAAACTTTTTAAAAGGTGGAGAACTTACAAAAAATAGAATAATGAGTGGTTTTTTTATATTGTTAGAAATTCAAAAAGAAACCCTATCTAAGAATAAATCATTAATTAATTTAGACAATATAAAAAATCAATATATTAAAAAATACTCAAATACTATTTTAGAACTACGAAAAAATGGAATGGGTAGCCAATCAATAGAAAAATATTTATATGAAAATCATAGAGCAAAAGTAAGCCGTGGAACAATAGAAAAATTTTATAAACAAAATAATCTTTAGGTTTTTTAGCAATGGCAAATCTTAAAGGTGGAAATTTTGAAAAACAGATGAAAGATGCTTTTCATAGATTGGAAAGTTTTGGAGTTGGAAGAGTTGGAAAAAATGACAACCTAACACATAGTGATAAACTTGCAGAAAAAAGAGAAATGTATCTAAGAAATATAACATCTTTTTTTAAATCTCAAAATCTAAATAACAAATTAAACACACTATTCACAAAAGAAAATCTTGATAATTTTTTTAATGAAAGATTAAAAAATCTATCTAGCAAAACCAAAGAAAATTATCTTCGTGGTTTTTCTTCTATGCTTCAAGGTTTAGAACAACAAAATATTTATATCCCACTACATTTGGAAGATAAAAGTTTTTTTGATGATAGAGTAAAAATTGTAAAAAGTGGAGCAGATATTATAATCGAAAATAGATATATAAATAATGTAGATAATGTAATAAAAAATCTTTATGAGGATAGATATATAAGTGGCTTAATTGCCCAAACTCAATATGAATTGAGTATAAGACAAAGTGAAGCCTTTGAACTGGTAAAAAATCCATTAAAATATCTTGATAATGGATATATTATTGATTTGATAGGTAAAGGAAATCATAAATATAATTCTAAAGAAATATCTTTTGAACTGGAACAAAAACTTTTAAATAATAGTTATGATTTAATAGATAAATCAACATATTATAAGGATTTACAAAAATATGATATATCTTCCCACGATTTCCGTTTTTCTTCGGCTCGTGATAAGTTTGAAGATATGTTAAAAAATGGAATAAGCGAAAAAGAAGCAAAATTAAAAGTGAGTGAAGAGTTAAACCACAAACGAGAAGCCATTACGGATTACTATTTGAAAAGAACGAGATAAAAAGTTTATAAATAGCTAGAATTAACTAGCTATTTTTTTCTTTTCATTACTTTTTAAAGTTTCACTTCCATATTTTGTTTTTATCTCTTCCATAGATTTTGGATTAGGATTTTTAGCTTTCATCTCTCCATAATACCACATTTTCTTTTTTGAAGCCCATTTAAAACCTATCTCTTTCAATTTTTCTTTTATCTCTTTCGTATCCCCACTAACCCAAATCCAAGAACCTATCAACTCAATAGTAATATTTTCAAAATGTAAAATTAAGCTTATGATTTTTTCTAATTCAATATCAATTTTTGAAGAGTTAGAAAAATATATTTTATGCTCTATTAAATTGTTATATATTTCATTTAGTATTTTAAAATCTTCTTCACTTCCCCCAATATCAGGGTGTAGCTTTTTTGCTAAAGTTTTATATATTTTTTTAGCTTCATTTATACCCTCTACACCTTGGAACTCTTTTAAAATCTCTTCTCTTATCATTTTGTATCCTTTAAATTTTGGTTTTCATTTTTGAAGATTTGAGGGTTTGTTTTTTCTCTTCTTTTTTAATTTTTAAGAAGATTAAAATTAAATCCTTTTTTCTTTCAAAAATTTTTCACTTTCGTTAGTTTTCGGGCTTTGTTAAGTGTGAAATATATATTTTTTCTTAGGTTAAAACTTAAAATTTTGAAAAAGGAGGGATAACGGAATGAAGTGAGTATATGCTCATTTGAAAAATTTTCAGTTTTGAGTAATAAAACAATATATCACACTTAAAACTTATAAAGCCAAAAACTAATGATTAGTGATTAATGAATAGAAAAAAGAATTTAAGTATTTCTTCTGTTGCATTGCAAAAAATTAAAATAAAAGAAGAGTTATTAATCATTCATACAAATAAAAACCCTTATAAAGCCCGATAAATACGGGCTTAAATCGTGTATAGAACAAAATATTATTTATTAGTGTATTCAGTATTATCTATAGTATTTGATATATAAAATATATATTTATTTTCTCTCCTCTCTTCTCTTATTAATTGTTCTCTTCACTTATCTTTTATTTCTCACTTGGTGTTGATTTTAAATAATACAGTAAGACCATCTACAATGAACATTTTTTTTAAAGAATTTTGCATTTTTTTTACTAAATCTAACTTTTATAAAAAATCACTCTTATAACAATAAAAATATGAATTAAATTTTCTTCTAATCCTTTGAGGGTTGCTCCAAAAAAAAGGAGTAACTCAAATGACAATAGTTAATAAATACAAAGATGAAGATGAACAATTAAAAGAACTTTTATTAAAAAATCTTCCTAAAAAAATAAAATCAGGTAATGAAAAACATTTATCAAATATTTATCAATACCCAACTATAAAATCATTAAATGAACATCTGTTTATTAATTTTAATAGTAAAGAACAAATAAGCTTTTTAGTATTTGATATAGATAAATATGAAGATAAAACAGCATTAGAATATTTTAAAAATATATATAATTTTTTAGAGTATATAATAGATAATATAGGATTAGAACCTACTTTTGTAACAGAAACAAATAAGGGCTTCCATTTTGCTTATCATTTAAAAAATCATATATTTACACACCAAAGAAAAGCCCTTAAGTATGCTATGGATATAAAAGTAGCAATAACTAGATTACTCAAATGTGATGAAATTGCTTCTCATAGGCTTTATGGAGTATGGAGAAATCCACTTTTACATAATTTTTATTTTTCGCAAAAAATTAACTATGAATTAGATGATTTTAAAAAATATATCCCAAAATCTGAATTTACAAATACACCTTTGAAGTTAAAAGTAAAAATTGATGAAAATGAACTAATAGAAGGACAAAGAAATAAAACACTTTTTAAATATGCCATGAAATATGCTAAAGGTAAAAAAGTATTAAATAAAGATGATATTTTTAATTTTTTAATAAATATAAATAATTCCAAAAGTGTAGGATTAGGAAATACAGAATTAAATCAAATTTCAAACTCCGTTTTCAAATATTGGCAAAGTGGAAAAATATTGTATGGAACAATAAAAAATGAAAATATAAAAGTTATAAATGAGGGAGTTATGGAATTTGAAAAGATGAAAAACCTAAACTATGATGAATATTTACAAGAAACAAAACAAAGACAACAAAAAGCAGCAACTAGAACTTTAAAAATTAGAGATAAAGAGAAAAATAAAAAGCAACTTTTAGAAGCAAAACAAGATTATATTTATAAATTACAAGAAAAAAAAGAAACTTTAGTAATAAATGCTATTTTACAACTACAAGAGCAAAAACTAAAAGTAAATATTGCTTCAATTTCAAGAGTTGCTAATATAGATAGAAGAACTGCTAAAAAATATTTTTTGAATTATATATAAATATTGACATATAAATTATAATTTGATAAAATTGTTCTCGATGTCATAAAGACATATTTAAAGCCAACGGATTTCGTTTTGGACGTTAAGCTAAGGGACATTTGGGCATTTAGCAAATAACCGTAAAATCTTGAGTAAAAGTAGGTGGTCTTTTACTCACTTTCTATTTTTTAGGTATAAATAAAGTTTTCAATCTTAATATTTTCTCTTTTCTTAAGTGTATTTTTACTGCTTTTACTGTTTTGTCGTTATATTTTTTATAAAACTCAATAGCATAAATAGGTTTTTTTGTTTTTTTATCTTCAACAAAACTTTTTTTAATTTCTGAAAAGTTTTCTATTATATCAGGAATTTTTGTAATGAATTTTAAATCTTTTGAATGGTTTTTATTTGTATGCCTTATATCATGGCTATTTATTTCACATTTGTATTCATCAAAGTTTTTGAATAAAATTTTCTTTAGTTCAATTTGTGTATTTAGTGGTAAATCAAAAAAAACACTATCTACGAATTGTTTGTTTTCTAATGATTTTTTTATTAACTCTTCAATCTCTTTTTCTAAATCCAAATAATAGCCCCTTTAAAATTTCAAAACTATATCCAATTTTAAATAATGAATATATAAGAATAAATCAACTAAAATGCTCTAAAGATTGAAAAATTTGGGATACTAAAAAGGGATACTAAAGTTAAAAAGTATCCCAAAAGTGGGATACTTTTGCCCTTTTTGTAAACACCTATTTCTGAAAAAACAGTAAGTAAAGGACGATTTTATGGGGGTTTCTAAAGCATATTTCGCAGCTGGTTGTTTCTGGGGAGTAGAGTATTATTTTCAAAAAGTAGCTGGTGTAAAAAGTGTAATTTCAGGATATATGGGTGGATTTATAGAAAATCCAACTTATGAAATAGTTTGTAGTGGGTTTAGTGGTCATTTAGAAACTATTGAAGTTGAATTTGATGAGACAATTGTAAGTTTTGAAAAATTAGCAAAACTATTTTTTGAAATACATGACTTTACACAAACAAACGGGCAAGGTCCAGATATAGGAAGTCAATATTTATCAGCTATATTTTATAGTGACATTGAACAAAAAACTATAAGTGAGAATTTGATAAAAGAGCTTGAAAATAAGGGCTTTAAAGTTGCTACAACTTTATATGAAAAAGGCATTTTTTATAAAGCAGAAGAGTATCATCAAAATTACTATGAAAGACATCAAAAGATGCCTTATTGTCATAGTTATAGAAAAATATTTTAGTTTTGTGTTCCTAAAATATAGTAAATTGGTTTATTAGGCAATTTTTCTAAATTTACATTATATTTACTTGCCCAATGTGAAACTGTGTCATGAAATTCTTCTAAAATTTCTTTAGATTCACTCTCTTCACATTTTATTTTTAGATAGTTTGTAGTATTTGACAATGCAACATAAGCATTCATTTTTTTAAGATGATCATTTAAAGATAAAATGTGTTTTGCGAATTTGTCAAAACCTTGTGTAACTTCTATCATTTTTTCAGCTTGTTTCAAAGAAGCTTCATTTTGTGAATAACCTAATTGTGATAATATAACTTCAGCAGATACTTCTAATTGCATTTCAATCCTTTATTATATATTTAATATATACTATCAAAAAGTTTTTTAATTACAATTAAAACTAAAATGTAATTCTTCTTATGTATAATATAAGAAAAGAAACAAAAAAAGGGAACGAGATGTCATTTGATAAGTATTATGATAAAGATAGAATAAATAATGCAACTATGAATTTAGATAATTTTATAGATAAATTAAAAGATGAAAATGGAAGTTTTATTAGCGAGTTGCATTCAAAATTTTTATACAGAACACAAGAAGAAGTTTTACGACCATATCAAGTAGAGTTGATAAAACTTCAAAATCATCTTGAAAAAAAGAATGAAAAAATGATTATTCTAATGGAAGGAAGAGATGCTTCAGGAAAAGGTGGAGCAATAAGAAGAATAACTAGATATATGAATGAAAAACATTATCGTGTGGTTGCACTTGGAAAGCCATCAGATGTTCAAAAAACTCAATGGTACTATCAAAGATATGTTGAACAATTTCCAAAAGGTGGAGAGATAGTAATATTTGATAGAAGTTGGTATAACCGTGCAATGGTTGAACCAGTTTTTGGATTTTGTACACAAAAAGAGTATGAAGTATTTATGAAAAGTGTTCCTGGATTTGAAGAAGACTTGATAGACCATGGAATACATTTTTTGAAAATTTATTTATCAGTTACAAAAGATGAACAAGCAAAAAGATTTGCTGAGCGTGAAGAAAATCCCCTAAAACAATGGAAACTAAGTGAAATTGATTTACAAATGCAAAGTCGTTGGGATGAATTTACTCAAAAAAAATATGATATGTTAAAATATACAAATACAGAAAAATCTCCTTGGATAATTATAAGAAGCGATAGTAAATTTTTAGCAAGATTAAATTCAATAAAAGTTATTTTGAATTCAGTTGATTATGAAGGTAAAGATGAAAGACTTGATTTTAGTGTAGATAAAGATATTGTTACTACTGCTGAAAAAGAGTTAGAAATTATGGATATGAAAAGAAAAGAGAGTGAATCATAAGGAGTTTAGATGTCTGTATTACTTCAAATGGCAATGTTTCCTACTGATAAAAGTGAAAGTAAAAGTAAAGAAGTTTCTGAAGTTATAAAAATAATCAAAGATAGTGGCATGAATTATCAACTTACTTCAATGGCAACTATTATTGAAACTTCTACTATGAAAGAAGCTTTAGCTTTGGTAGAAAAATGTTATTCAAGATTAGAAGAATTAGGGTGTAGTAGAGTTTATGCAACACTAAATTTTGATATTAGAATAGGGCATGAAAATAGGTTAAAAACAAAAATAGAATCTGTTGAAAAACATATTGGAGAAGTTTCAAAATAGTCTAAAATAGACTTTTTTGAACTCCTATTTCATTTTCTCCTAAAGCTTTTAATTTAAAAGTGTGTCTATGAATATCACTTCTTCCAAACTCTTTTATAGCTTCAATATGTGCTTTTGTTCCATAACCTTTGTGTTTGTGAAAATCATATTTAGGATAAAGTGATGAAATTTCATCCATAAATCTATCTCGGCTAACTTTTGCTAAGATTGAAGCAGCACTAACTTGTGCATATTTTGCATCTGCTTTTATCTCTTTTTGTAAAATTTGTATTCCAAAATTTGTATTTCCATCCATCAAAAATGAGTTTGAAAACTCTTTTAAATTTTCTATAATTTCTAAAATAGAGCTTTTTAAACAAAAACTTATACCTTTTTCATCTATTAATTTTGCATCACTAAAAACAATATGGTATTTTGATTTTTCTTTTATTTCATCAAATAGTTTTTCTCTTTTTTTTTCACTTAAAACTTTTGAATCATTCAATCCTACAATATCTTCTAAAAGAATAACTCCAGCAACAACTAATGGACCAGCAAGTGGACCACGACCTGCTTCATCAATACCGCATAAATTTTTCATAAAAGCCTTTAAATATTTTTTAAAAAGTATTATAATAAAAAATATATTTTTACTAAGACTTGACAAAGAAAGACTAAAGTTATATAATTCTTTAGCAGTTAAATATAAGGAGTGCTAAATGAGTAATAATATTTTTGAGAAAATGACAAATCAAATGCAAGAGACAATAGATTCAAGTGTTGCCCTTGCTTTACATAATAAAAATCAAGAAGTAGAAGTTGTTCATCTTCTTTGGGCTTTATTGACAAACACAAATTCAGTATTAAATCAGTTATTAAATAAAATGAATGTTAATAAAGCAGCAATTGAACTTGAAGCAAAATCAAATGCTAGCAAACTTTCAAGTGTAAGTAGTGTTACAAAAGAGAATATAAAATTATCAAGAAATTTACTTTCAAGCTTACAAAAAGCAGAAGGTCAAATGACAAGTAATGGAGATAAATTTATAGCCATTGATACTTGGCTTGTTTCAAACTTTGATAATCAAACAGTAAAAGATGTTTTAGGAAAATATATAGATTTGAAAGAAGCAAAAAAAGAGCTTGAAGCTATGCGTGCTGGAAAAACTATTGATAGCAATAGTGGTGATGATAACTTAGAAGCTTTAAGTAAATATGGAATAGATTTAAACAAAAAAGCAATTGATGGTGAACTTGACCCAGTTATTGGAAGAGATGAACAAATCACTAGAATGATGCAAATACTAATAAGAAAAACAAAAAATAATCCAATTTTGTTAGGAGAACCAGGAACTGGAAAAACTGCAATTGCTGAGGGACTTGCTCAAAGAATAGTAAATAAAGATGTTCCAACAAGTTTACTAAATAAAAGAGTTGTAAGTCTTGATATGAGTGCTTTAATTGCAGGTGCAAAATATCGAGGAGAGTTTGAAGATAGACTAAAATCTGTTATTGATGAGGTTAAAAAAGCTGGAAATATAATTTTATTTATTGATGAAATTCATACAATTATTGGAGCAGGTGCAAGTGAAGGAAGTATGGATGCAGCAAACATCTTAAAACCTAGTCTTGCTCGTGGTGAACTTCATACTATTGGTGCAACAACTTTAAAAGAGTATAGAAAATATTTTGAAAAAGATGCAGCGATGCAAAGAAGGTTTCAACCAGTTAAAGTTGATGAACCAACAGTAAATGAAGCTTTACAAATTTTAAGAGGTATAAAAGAGAGACTTGAAACACATCATAATGTAACTATAAATGATAGTGCATTAGTTGCAGCGGCAAAACTATCAAATAGATATATAACAGATAGATTTTTACCTGACAAAGCAATAGATTTAATAGATGAAGCAGCAGCAGAACTTAAAATGCAAATTGAGAGTGAACCAACAGCTTTATCACATATAAAAAGAGAGATTCAAACTTTAAATGTTGAAAAAGAAGCTCTTAAAATGGAAAAAAATAAAAAGAACGAAGAGAGACTTATTCAAATAGAAAAAGAGTTAGCAAATAAAAATGAAGAGAAACAAAATTTAGAAGCTAGATTTGAAAATGAAAAACAAACTTTTAATGCAGTAAGTGAATTAAAAGCAAAAATTGAAGAGTTAAAAACAAAAGCAAATATTGCTAAACGAGAATCAAAATTTGAAGAAGCTGCAAAAATAGAGTATGGAGAAATCCCTGCACTTGAAGCAAAAATAAAAGAAAATGCTCAAAAATGGGAGCAAATGCAAAAAGAGGGAACACTTTTAAGAAATAGTGTTGATGAAGAAGCAATAGCAAGTATAGTTTCAAGATGGACTGGAATTCCAGTTAATAAAATGATGGATAGTGAAAAACAAAAAGTTTTAAAAGTTGAAGAGGTTTTAAAACAAGATGTTATTGGTCAAGATGAAGCTATAAAAGCAATAAGTCGAGCAATAAAAAGAAATAAAGCAGGGCTTAGTGAAACTTCTCGACCAATAGGAAGTTTTTTATTCCTTGGACCAACAGGAGTTGGAAAAACAGAGAGTGCAAAAACTTTAGCAAAATTTTTATTTGATGATCCAAAATCATTGATTCGTTTTGATATGAGTGAATATATGGAAAAACACGCAGTTTCTAGACTTGTTGGAGCGGCTCCTGGTTATGTTGGATATGAAGAAGGTGGTCAATTAACTGAAGCAGTAAGAAGAAAACCTTATAGTGTAATTTTATTTGATGAGGTAGAAAAAGCGCATCCTGATGTATTTAATATACTTTTACAAGTTCTTGATGATGGAAGATTAACTGATAATAAAGGTGTTACAGTTGATTTTAAAAATACAATTATTATTTTAACTTCAAATATAGGAAGTGCAAGAATAATTGAAATTAGCGATAAAGAAGAGAGACGAAAAGCTGTTTTAGATGAGTTGAAATCTCATTTTAGACCTGAATTTTTAAATAGACTTGATGATATTGTTATTTTTGAACAATTAAATTTAAGTGCTATTACAAATATTGTAAATATTTTATTTAATAACATTAAGAAAAAAGTAGAAGAAAAAGATATAAAAATTTCTTTAACACAAAATGCAAAAGAGTATATTGCAAAAATTGGATTTGACCCAGTTTATGGTGCAAGACCATTAAAACGAGCTATTTATGAAATAGTTGAAGATAAACTTGCTGATTTAATTTTAGAAGATAAAATAGGTGAAGGAAGTAGTGTAGAGTTTGATGTTCAAAATGATGAAGTAATTACAAAGATTTCTTAAATATATAAAGAGATTTTAAGTAAATCTTAAATATAATCCTCAACTTATTTAGTGAATATAGAGGAAAGACTAAGATGAAAAGAACATATCAACCACATAATACTCCTAGAAAAAGAACTCACGGGTTCAGAGTAAGAATGGCTACTAAAAATGGTAGAAGAGTAATTAATGCAAGAAGAGCTAAAGGTAGAAAAAGATTAGCTGTTTAAGTAAAGATCATAGGATAAATAATCCTAAAGAGTTTAATAAACTATATAAAAGCGGCAAAAGTTGGCATACTACCAGCTTTGTCGCTTTTTTTAGTTCTAATACTATACTTAGAGCTGCATTTGTTACTTCAAAAAAAGTTGGAAATGCAGTAAATAGAAATAAAGCCCGACGAAGAATGAGGGCTTTATTCGCTTCTTATGAAAATCAACTAGTAGTTGGTAACTATATATTTGTCGCAAAAATTGCTATTCATGATAGAAATTTTTTAGAATTAAAAAAAGATTTTGATTTTGCTTTAAAGAGATTAGAACTCCTAAAATGAAGTGGCTTTTTAAATATTTAATAAGATTTTATCAAAAATATTTAACAATTTTATCTTTTGGTTCGTGTAGATATTATCCAACTTGTTCTCAATATGCATTATGGCAGTTAGATAATAATACTTTTTTTAAGGCGATTTATTTTACAATATTGCGCATATTAAAGTGTAATCAACTTTTTGATGGTGGATTTGATTATCCTATAATCAAATTAAAAAAAAATCAAAATATCAACTATAATAAAATCAAAATAGTATATTGGTATGTGCCATTAAAAAATGGGAAGTATTTAGTAGTAAAAAATCGGGAGTGGAAAAAGAATAATGAATAACTTAAATCAGAACAATGGTATGCAAAAACGAATGATAATTATGACAATAGTCGTTTTTGTATTTTTTATAGCTTATGAGTTTTTAGTTTTAAAGCCTCAGCAAGAAGCAAAAATGGCTCAAGCTAAAATTGAACAAGAGCAAAAACAAAATTCAGCACCGGAAGTTAGTACATCTCAAGTAGTAGCTGAAAATTCTGTAAATACACCAAATGTTGATACGATATCTTCAAAAAATGTATCAAATTCTCAAATCGTTTCTGTTATTAAAACGGCAAAAAATATTATCGAAATAGATAATTTAGGGAGAGTTGCTCAAGTAACTTTAACAGAAGAGAAATATAAAGATGAAAATGGTGCTCAAATAAAATTATTTGAAGCAAATCAGTTAAAACCTTTAGAAGTAAGATTTGCTGATATTAATGTAAATGAAGAAGCTTTTAAAATAAATGTGCTTCCAAGTTCTTCAAGTATTGATGCAACGCAAGAAAAACAAGAGTTAGTTTTAACTCAAACTCTTACAAATACAGTTCTAACAAAAAAATTCACAATTTATCCTGATGGACATTATGACTTAACTGTAAGTTCAACAAATGATAAGGCATTCTTTATTTCAAATGGATTTAGACCAAATGTATTAGTAGATATGTATGCAGTTCATGGATTTATTACTAAATTAAATGATGATAGCTTAACAACAATAGAAGATGGTGGTTCAAAGAAAAATGAAAATTTTGTAGGTTCAAAATTTATATCTAATTTTGATAGATACTATGCAACAGTTATTTATAACTTTGAAAAATCATTACAAGTTACAGTAATGCCTGATGATTCTAATAATCCACAAGCATTTATTCATTCTTCTGGAAATACTACATTTTCAGGATATATTGGACCAAAAAATCATAGAGTTTTAGAAAGCTTAAATCCTGAACTAATCGATGTTATAGATTATGGATGGTTTACATTTATAGCTAAACCTATGTTTGTTCTTTTACAATTTTTACAAAGTTATATTGGAAACTGGGGTTGGACAATAGTTGCTCTTACAATTTTAGTAAAACTTGTTTTATATCCTTTATCATATAAAGGTATGGTATCTATGCAAAAGCTAAAAGATTTAGCTCCAAAAATGAAAGAGATACAATTAAAATATAAAGATGATAAACAAAAACAATCTATGCATATGATGGAACTTTATAAAAAACATGGTGCAAATCCAATGGGTGGATGTTTACCATTACTTTTACAAATTCCAATTTTCTTTGCAATATATAGAGTTCTAATTAATGCTATTGAGTTAAAAGGTGCTGAGTGGATTTTCTGGATTCATGATTTAGCAGCAATGGATCCATTTTTTGTTTTACCAATTTTAATGGGTGCTACAATGTATATCCAACAAAAAATTACACCAACAACAGTTCAAGATGAGTTACAAAAGAAAATATTCCAACTTTTACCAATTATTTTCACATTCTTCTTCCTATGGTTCCCAGCAGGTTTAACACTTTATTGGTTTGTAAATAACTTATTTACAATAGGGCAACAATATGTTATAAATAAAACATTTGAAAGAAAAAGAGCCGAACATAAGTAAGGGAACAAAAAAGGGAAACTCATGAAAAAATTTGAAGCAGATAGTTTAGAAAAAGTTTATGAACTAGCACGTGCAGAATTTAGCTGCTCTGTTACTGAATTAGAAATAGAGATTATTCAACAACCTACAAAAGGTTTTTTAGGTTTTGGAAAAAAGAGTGCAATTATTTGTGCTTATTGTAAAAATAGTTCTAAATCAGATATTCAAGAGTCTAAAAATTATAAAAATAAAGATGTTAAAATAGAAGAATTTTCTGAAAGAATTGAAAATGCAGCTAGAGTTGAAGAAAAAAGTTGTTCAACACAAAATGAGAAAAAAGATAATTTATCAAAAGTTCCAAAAGTAGAAGGAAAAGAAAAAATATTTGATAACTTTTATAATGAAGAAGATTCAAATATGGAAATTTCAAAACTTGTGATTAAAAAAACAAGAGATGAAATTTTAAATGAAGTAAAAGATGGAATACATCTTTTATTTGGATCTACTTGTTATAAAATTGGGCAAGTTAATGTCTCTTTTTATGATGATGAAACTTTGTATATAGAGTTTTTAGGGGAAGATTCAGCTTTATTAATTGGTAAAGAAGGATATAGATATAAAGCATTATCATATATTTTATTTAACTGGATAAATGAAAAATATGGTTTAATGTTAAGACTTGAAGTTGCTGAATTTTTAAAAAATCAAGAAGAAGCAATTCATGCTTATTTAGAGCCAATAATAGAACAAATAAGAGAAAAAGGAAGTTTTAAAACTAAACCTCTTGATGGAATTTTAGTTCATATTGCTTTAAAAAGATTAAGAGATGAATTCCCTGATAAATATGTTGCAGTAAAAACAAATATTAGAGGTGAAAAATATGTACTTGTAAATGAGTACAGAGCAAGAGAAATTTAATCTTGTTTGAAAATGATACTATTGTTGCTATTGCAACAGCAAATGGAATTGGCTCAATTTCAATAGTTAGAGTTTCAGGAGCAAAAGCTCTTGAAATAGCTACAAAAATCTCAAAAAAAAATAACTTCCAAGCAAGACTTGCAACTTTATCAACAATTTATGATTCAAAAAATGAGATTATTGATGAAGCTTTAGTGATATATTTCAAAGCACCATTTTCTTTTACAGGTGAAGATGTAGTCGAGTTTCAATGTCATGGTGGAGTTGCAATTGCAAATATGATAGTTGATGAAGTTCTAAAATATAGTGCAAGATTAGCAAATCCTGGAGAATTTTCAAAACGAGCTTTTTTTAATAATAAAATAGATTTAACAAAAGCAGAAGCTATATCAAAAATTATTGAAGCAAGAAGCGCAGATGCAGTAAAACTTTTAGCACGGCAATTAAAAGGTGAATTAACAAATTTTGTAAATGAAATAAGAGAAGACTTACTTTTTATGTTAGCTTATACTGAAGTTTCTATTGATTATGCAGAAGAGGATTTGCCAACTGATATTTATGAGCAAATTGAAAATAAAATACAAAAAATTACTTTAAAGTTATCAAATACTTTGGAAGCTAGTCGAAGACGAGAAGGAATGATAGAAGGTTTTAAAGTCGCAATTATTGGAAAACCAAACGTTGGTAAGTCTTCACTTTTAAATAAACTTTTAAATTTTGATAGAGCAATTATAAGTGATATTGCAGGAACAACTAGAGATACTATTGAAGAGAGTGTTCGTATAGGAACACATATTATAAAAATAGTTGATACAGCTGGTATTCGAGATGCTAGTGATGTAATAGAAAAAATTGGAATAGAAAAATCAATCCAAGCTATAAATGAAGCTGATATCGTAATAGCTTTGTTTGATAATAGTAAAATTTGTGATGATGAAGATAAAAAAATATTAGATTTGATAAAAGAAAATTCAAATAAAAAAGTAATAGTAGTTTTAAATAAGTCAGATTTACAAAATCAATTTGATAAAAATGTACTGGAGTCTTTTATAGAACTTTCAACAAAAGAAGATATAAATCCACTTATAAAAGAGGTTGAAACTATTTTAGATTCAAATACTTTTGGTGATGACATAACTTTGGTTTCAAAAAGACAAGTTAATTCAGTTGAAGATACTTTATATAATATAAATATAGCTAAAGAACCACTAAAAAGTGGTGAATTAGAGTTTTTTGCACACTTTATAACACAAGCCTTAGAAGATATTTCATCAATCACAAGACCTTATGACAACGACGAAATGTTAGATGTTATGTTTGGTGAATTTTGTTTAGGTAAATAAAATGAAAAAGAATCTTATTTTAGTTTTTTTATTATTTAGTTTTTCAAATGTTCTAGCAGATCAATGGGATGGTTTTTTTAAAGAGACAGGTTTTCCAAGAAAAGTAATAGATGATGGAAGTGTTGTAAAAGGTAAAATTTATCAAGCAAAAGTAACTTATCAGATAAAAAATAATGATGGTATAAAAGGTAATTTTGAAAATAGTGATAGTGCAAAAGTAACAGTTACAAATACAAAGGGTACCGTTTTATCAACAAATAAATTTATGACAGCAACAGAACTTAGAACTTGGGCTAGAAGTAACTTTACAGAGATTTTTTCATATATTATTGGTGATGCAAAATTGGATAAAAAAACTCTGATGGAACTTACAAATTTAGCTTCAGTAGTACTTTTAGATAAAAACTTAGATTAAACTATGTTTTTATCTTTATAAAGGTTTTTCATAACTTATTAATTTTGCATTATTTTTTGAAATATCAATCCAACTATTACAATCAAATTCTATTTCCATAATTGCACCTTCTTCAAATTTTTCTTTAAATCCTACAAGAGTAACACCCAAAGCTGTTAAAGATGGATTATGTCCAACTAATAACATAGAATCAACTGTATCATAAGTGTAAGTGATAGTTTCAAGTAATTCATTTAAAAATGCCATATATAAGACTTCATTTAACATAACAGTTTTATTGTAATTTAACTCTTGTGCAAAAATCTCAGCAGTTTGTCTTGTTCTTATCGCTGGACTTGCAACTATTAAATCTATATTTGGATTCTTTTTAGCAAAATTTTGAGCCATAATTTTTGCTTTTTCTTTTCCATCTTCACTTAATTCTATGTCATAATCGTAATTGTTTGATTTTTCATCATCTTTTGTTGTGTGTCGTACAAGATAAAGTTTTTTCATAATAACTCTCAAAAAATAATTTTATAATGGCTGGATTTTAGCTATTTTTGTATAAATAAAGTATAAAATGCGACTATAAAGCCTTAAAGGAGATATATGAAAGTTTTAAAAAGCTTTATAAAGATTACTATTTATATTCTAATATCTATTTTTTCTTTTATAATAATTTATTTATCAAGTGAATATTTTTTATCAAGATGGAGTGTTGCTGAAGTTTCTTCATTGGATAAAAAATATCAAATTTTTATAAAATCAAATGGTGTTCATACAGATATAGTTTTACCTATAAAAAGTGATATTATAAATTGGTCTGAACTTTTTCCTTTTGAAAATACTTTGAGTAAATCAACTGATTTTTCTTATGTTGGAATAGGTTGGGGAGATAAAGGTTTTTATTTAGATACTCCAACTTGGAGTGAACTAAAAGTATCAACAGCACTTATTGCAGGAACTGGACTTGGAAATGCAGCTTTGCATATAACTTATTATAAAGATATTTTAGAAGATGACTTAACTTATTCTATGAAAATAGATGAAAATCAATATAAATCTATTATTTTATCAGTAAAAAAAAGTTTACAATGGTTAAATGAAAAACCAATTTATATAAATACGACTGCTCAATATGGGCAAAATGATGCTTTTTATGAAGCAATTGGGAGTTATAGCATATTTCACACTTGTAATACTTGGACAAATAATGTTTTAAAAAATGCAAATTTACTTTCAAGTAAATGGGTTGCTTTTGATGATGGAATATTATATCAATACAAAAATAGATAAAATTTTCATTAACAAATATTTGTTAAAATTAGAAAAAATTTTAGGAGAGGATTATGGAACAAACTAAAACTATATTTTTACTTACATTTTTAACTGTTATATTTGTATTTGTTGGTTACTCTTTTGGAGGAACAAATGGTATGTTAATAGCATTTTTAATTGCCTGTGGAATGAACTTTTATGCTTATTATTACTCAGACCAGCAAGTTTTAAAACACTATAATGCTATACCTTTAGATGATGCTAAACATCCAGTTTATAGAATAACTCAGAAATTAACTCAAAAAGCAAATCTTCCTATGCCAAAAGTTTATTTGATACCTGATCATACACCAAATGCTTTTGCAACAGGAAGAAATCATGAACACGCAGCCGTTGCAGTTACGATGGGACTTTATGAAATGTTAAATGAAGAAGAACTTGAAGGAGTAATAGCTCATGAGTTATCTCATATAAAACATTATGATATTTTAATAGGAACTATTGCAGCAGTTTTTGCAGGTGCTATTGCTATGATTGCGAATATGATGCAATTTAGTGGAATGATGGGAAATAATAGACAAAATTCAAATCCGATAGTTATGATAATTATGGCTATATTACTTCCTATTGCTGCTTCAATTATTCAAATGACAGTTAGTAGAAGTAGGGAATATATGGCAGATGAAGGAGCAGCAAGGCTTACAGGAAATCCAGCTGGTTTACAAAGTGCTTTAGGTAAACTTGAAAATTATGCTAGAAGTGGACACCAAATAAATAATGCAACAGAACAAACTGCTCATATGTTTATAATAAATCCATTTTCAGGATTAAAATCAACATTAGGAACACTTTTTAGAACACATCCTACAACTGCTGATAGAATTGCACGTCTTGAAGAGTTAAAAAGCGAATTAAGAAAATAGGCATAAAAAAAGCAACCCTTGACCAAAGAGTTGCTTTATGTTGAAATTATAATCAAAAATTTTTAAACCAAAGCTTAATCTACTAAAAGTTCTGGTCGATATTCAAAATGCATAGTATCAAAGTGGTACCATCTTCCACCCCAAATAAATCCATATTTTTCAAAAATCTCGACTATTTCTAATGGTATTTTATTTTTATATTCTATTTTTCCATCTTTTTCATCCCATTGCCAATAGTTTGAAAAGTCCAAATTTATATCAATTGCAATACCAAAACTATGAACACTAAGTCTATTTGTACGACTAATTTTTCGATAGTTATAAACTCCACTTGGATTTAAAACAAATTTTTTTAAATCTAATGGTAGATTTTCTAATTCATTTGAAATAGCTTCAAGTTTTTTATCAACATCATTTATTTTTGTAACAGCTAAAGTCTTATTCTGACTTTTTGGTAACCATTTTATTTTTACTAGATTTTTTTCAACTTCTTTTTGAGTTTTTCCATACATTTTTTGAAAAAATGGTTCAAATCTTGCTCTTCCTGCATCTTCATTAAAGTTTGGAATATAGTTTTTATTTTCTTTTACTTTTATGTATTTTGTTGTTAATTGTTCTTTTAAAGAGGCATTATTTAGTCTATCTTCGTAAGATTTATACTCTTTTTTTTCATCAAAAATCATTTTAGTATCATCATTCCAAATGATTTGATTATTTGAATACTCTTTTAAAAAATCAGGATATGCTTTGATTAGTTTTTGCGCTAGATTTTCATCTGCAAATAGATTTATTGATAAGAAAATGAGAAAAAAAAGTCTATTTTTCATAGACTTTTTTGATATTCTCCATTTTTGAAGATAGATTTAGTAATACCATATCAGCAAGAACCAATGCCATCATAGATTCAGCAACAACACTTCCTCGTACTGCTACACAAGGATCATGTCTTCCTTTTAGATTACAATTAACTTCGTTGTTATAAATATCGATAGTTTCTTGTTCAATAAAAATAGATGGAGTTGCTTTAAAATAAACTTTTACATTTATTTCATCACCATTTGATATTCCACCAAGTATTCCACCACTATGATTTGTTTTAAATCCAGTTTTTCTTATTTGGTCATTATTATCATAGCCTTTTACTTTTGAAGCTAATATTCCATCACCAATTTCAACAGCTTTTACTGCATTTATACTCATCATTGCATTTGCTATTTGAGAATCTAGTTTAAAATATAATGGTTCACCTAATCCAATAGGGCAATTTTTTACATTTACAAGAGCAACTCCACCAACACTATTGTGAGAGTTTCTAGCCTCTAAAATAGCATTTTTTTGCTCTTCTTCTACGTTTTTATCTAAAGCATAAATTTCAGAATCTTTTACATTTTCAAAATCAAAGTTTGAGGCTTTTATTCCATTTATTTCACAAATACCACTTCTAATGTCGATATTTAGTTCTTTTAAAAGTAGTTTTGCTATTGCACCAGCAGCAACTCTTGCAGCAGTTTCTCTAGCACTACTTCTTCCTCCACCTCTATAATCTCTTATTCCATATTTATTAAAATATGTAAAATCAGCATGACCAGGACGGAATAAATCTTTTATATTTGAATAATCACCAGATTTTTGATTTTCATTAAAAATTATCATTGAAATAGAAGTTCCAGTAGTGATTCCTTCAAAAACTCCACTTAAAATTTCTACAACATCACCTTCTTTTCTTTGAGTTGCAAATTTATTTTGCCCAGGTTTTCTTCTATCCATTTCACTTTGGATGAACTCTTCATCAATTTTTATACCAGCAGGAACTCCATCAACTATACAACCAAGAGCTTTTCCATGAGATTCACCAAAAGTAGTAAATCTAAATCTATGTCCAAAAGTATTCAAATATTACTCCTCTTTTAGTTTATCTATTGCAATTTTTGCTACAGCTTGCTGAGCTAATTTTTTACTTTTCCCACTTGCTTTTCCATAATTTTTTCCATCAATCCAAATAGAAACTTCAAACTCTTTTTTATGGTCAGGTCCATATGAACCTTCTATTTTATATTCTGGAATTGAAGCAAATCTAGCTTGAGTTATCTCTTGAAGAGCTGTTTTATAATCACTAAATAAAACATCAAGATTTATTTTGTCATAAGATTCTTCTAAAATTCTAAGGATAATTGGTTTTAAAGTATTAAGTCCTGATTCAAGATAAATTGCACCCATTATAGCTTCAAAGGCATCAGATAATATAGAAGCTTTAGTTCTTCCTTTATTTCTCTCTTCTGCAGTTGAAATAAAGATATATTCACCTAGTTTTATCTCATTTGCAAGTCTTGTAAATCCTGTTTCATTTACTAAACTTGCTCTTATTTTTGATAATTCACCTTCATTTGATTTTGGGAATTTTAAATATAAATATTCTCCAACAATCAAATTTAAAACAGCATCACCTAAAAACTCTAATCTTTCATTGTTATAGGGTTTTTTATAGCTTTTATGAGTAAGTGCTTCGATTATCAGATTTTTATTTTTAAACTGATAATCCAAGCACTTCTCTAACTTAGAGTAGTCGCTCATATATAGTTCCTTTTATTAAATTTTGCGAAAGTATAACACATCTTTTATTATTGTAAAGATTGATTTGGTTCATAAAAAGATTTAGTTAAATTATGTTTTACATTAAAAGTCAAAATACTATGGCATTGTGGACATCTCGTATCAAAAAATGGATGAGAGTGTTTACATGAAGTACAAATAAATTCAAAATCTAAAGAAGCATTTACTTTATGTTCATGTTTATTTATAAGTATTAGGATATCTAAATCAAAATCATTACTATGGTCTAAACTATTTATATATCCTTTTGCATTATATAACTCTTCTAAAAAAGAGTTTTTTTCTATTTTGTCAAAGTTTATATCATCATAATTTAAATACCACATAATATCAATAAATTTTGAACAATCAAATTCATTTATATGTTCCCAAAAAAACGGTTTATTAAAGTGGATTAAAAAAGTTGCAAATATTCTTTCTATTATTTTATTTTCTTTAAAGATTTCATATAAAATTTCAGTTCTTTTTTCATAAGATAAAATTGAATCATTTAATACTATTAAAGTATCTAAATAAATTTTATCAATTTTCATATCTGTATTTAGTTCTTCCAAACATAGTGCAACTTCTTTTGCTTTTTCATAATCTTTTAGTTTTTCATATACTAAAAGCAAATATTTTAAAGCAGTTTTATTATGAGCAGAGAATTTTAAAATTTTTAAAAAAACATCTTTTGATCTTTGTAAAAAACCACCTTTAAAATAAGTAGTTCCTAAAAGTTCAAGTAATTCTTCTTTTTTTACTCTTTCATTTATATGTTCAAGTAATGCTAAATATACAGAAATAGCTTTATTGTAATCACCTTTGTATAAAAAAGATGATGCTAATAGCAAAATTGAATCAAAAGGAAGATTGTAAGTTTTATATAAATGTACGTAGTCTTCTTCTTTTAGTTTACCAAGTTCAAATCTAAGTGATAATTTTCGATAATCTTTTCTTGCATTTCTCTCTTTATAAATACCAAAAGAGTAGGTAAAAAATGATATTAAAAAGATTAGGGCTACAACTATTATTATTCCAAAAAGTGGGTCTCTATATTCTAAAACTAAATTATCCAAATAAAAACCTTTATTAAATGTTATTAGCTATTATCCTAACATAAAAGTTCATATAAAAAAATAAAAGTGTATAATTCCGCCATGATAAAAAAAGAGTCAATAGAAAATTTAAAAAACCACCTTGATGTTGTTGATGTAATTTCACAATTTATAGAGATAAAAAAAGCTGGTGCAAATTTTAAGGCTTGTTGCCCTTTTCATGGAGAAAATACTCCTTCTTTTGTAATCAGTCCAGCAAAACAAATTTATCATTGTTTTGGATGTGGTGTTGGAGGTGATTCTATAAAATTTGTTATGGAATATGAAAAATTATCATATCCAGAAACAATAGAAAAATTAGCTTCAATGTATAATTTTACTTTGGACTATGATAGCTCAACAGAAAAAAAACAAGATATAAAAATACTAGAAGATGTAAATAAGTTTTATCAAAAACTTTATATAAATAATGAACAAGTTAAAAACTATATAAAAGATAGAGGAATTTCTGATTTTAGTGTTCAAAAGTTTGAAGTAGGTTATGCTCCAGCTTCTATTGATACAATAAATTTTTTAAAATCAAACCATTTTAATTTAAGTGAAGCAATAGACTTAGGAGTTATTGATACAGGAGCAAATGGGCTTTATTCTCGATTTATAGAAAGAATTACTTTTCCAATCTATTCAATAAATGGAAAACTTGTAGGTTTTGGTGGACGAACTATAAGTGGACATAATGCAAAATATGTAAACTCTCCTCAAACAAAACTTTTTAATAAATCAAAGCTTTTATATGGTTATAACTTAGCAAAAGAAAAAATTTATAAAACAAAACAAATCATTATTTGTGAAGGATATTTAGATGTAATTATGCTTCATCAAGCTGGATTTGATATTGCAGTTGCAACACTTGGAACAGCTCTTACAGCTGAACATTTGCCACTTTTAAGAAGAGGTGAACCAAAAGTAATTTTGGCTTATGATGGTGATAAAGCTGGGCTAACTGCTGCTTTTAAAGCTTCAGTGATGCTAAGTCAAAGTCAGTTTGAAGGTGGAGTTGTAATATTTAGTGATAATCAAGACCCAGCAGATATGGTAAAAGCTGGAAAAATTGAAGAATTAAATAAAATCTTTTTAAATCCTCAAAGTTTTATACCGTATGCAATAGATTATATAATTTCAAAATATGAAATAAATGATCCAATACAAAAACAAAAAGCACTTACAGAAGCAAATGATTATTTAAAATCTTTAAGTTTATTAAACCAAGACGAATACAAAAGATATATAGCTCAAAAATTAAATATTAGAGAAAATCTAGTTAAAATTAGTTCCGATAAACAAAGAACAAATCAAGTTAGCTTGTCAAAAATAGATATTGCTGAACTTTGTATAATAAAATCGATTTTAGAAAAACCTCAAAGATTAGATTCTGTTTTAGATATAGTAGATATTTCTATGTTTGAATATCATAAAACTGAATTTGAACTTCTTTTAAATGATATAAAAGATAGTTCTTTAAATGCTATTGTTTTAAATGAAAAGCTCGAAAATTACGATGATGAAAGACTAAATCAAGAGCTTTTAGTTCTTTTGCACAAGTTTTATACAAATAAATTAATGGCTATTTCTTATGATAAAGAACTAGAATTTAAGCAAAAAGCAAATATGATTAGGAAAATTAAAGATAATATATATCAGCTAAAACAAGGTAAACTTGTAAGCTATAATTTATAAAATAATTTTAGAAATGGGTGTTAGACTTAAAGAAAGTTTAATCTAATTTAAGATAATATTCCCGTTCGAAAAAATAGAAATTGTATGAAAAGTATCAACTTTATCCATATAGAATTGAATTAGAGGAAGACAGATGTACGCAATTATCAAATGTGGTGGAAAACAGTATAAAGTTTCAGAAGGTGATATCCTAGATATAGACTATACTGGTAAAGCTGCAAAAGAAACTTTAGAAATCACTGATGTTTTAGCTATAAACAATGGTGAATTAAAAACTGGTGCTGCTGTTGCAAATGCAAAAGTAGAAGCAGTTGTTGTTTTAGATGGTACGGGTGTAAATAGAGCGAAAAAAGTTATCATTTACAAAAAAAGAAGAAGAAAAGATTCTAAATTAAAAAGAGGTTTCAGAAGAAGCTTCACAAAAGTTAGAATTACAAAAATTGCTGCATAAGCATAAAAGTTAAGGAGAAGAATTATGGCTCACAAAAAAGGTCAAGGTAGTACACAGAATAATAGAGATTCAGCTGGTAGAAGACTTGGGGTTAAAAAATATGGTGGTGAAGTTGTAAGAGCTGGAAATATCATTATTAGACAAAGAGGTACAAGAGTACACTTAGGTCAAAATGTTGGTATGGGAAAAGATCATACAATCTACTCTTTAATTGATGGTGTTGTAAAGTTTGAACAAAAAGATAAGAATAGAAAAAAAGTTTCAGTTTACGCTGCTTCTTAATTCTAAAATTATCTAGTTTTTTTAAAGGGTGTATGCTTTAGCATTCACCCTTTTTTTATTTAAAATTACATAAATAGTTAAAAGTTAAATAGAATTTTAGTTTTTAATTATTTATTTTAGGAAATTAATATGTTTATAGATAGTGCTAAATTTACTGTTATATCTGGAAAAGGTGGACAAGGTTGTGCATCATTTAGAAGAGAAAAGTTTGTTGTTCAAGGAGGTCCTGATGGTGGGGATGGTGGAAAAGGTGGAAATGTCTATTTTTTAGTAGATAATAACACAGATACATTATCAAGCTATAAAGGGCGAAAGCTTTTCAAAGCGGAAAATGGTAAACAAGGAATGGGTGGGAATATGACTGGAAAATCTGGTGATTCCTTAGTTTTAGTGGTACCTCCTGGTACTCAAGTAATAGATGATGAAACAAATGAAGTTTTATTTGATTTACTTGAAAATGGAGAGAAAATTTTATTCTTAGAAGGTGGAAAAGGTGGACTTGGAAATGTTCACTTTAAAAATTCTAGAAATCAAAGACCGACATATTTTCAACCAGGACTTCCAGGTTCTACAAAAAATATAAGATTAGAGTTAAAACTAATCGCAGATGTTGGACTTGTAGGTTATCCAAATGTTGGTAAATCTACTTTGATATCTGTAACATCAAATGCAACTCCTGAAATTGCAAACTATGAATTTACAACACTTACTCCAAAATTAGGAGTTGTTGAAGTTGGAAATTATAACTCTTTTGTTATGGCTGATATTCCAGGAATTATTGATGGTGCAAGTGATGGAAAAGGTCTTGGTTTAGAGTTTTTAAAACATATAGAAAGAACAAAAACTTTACTTTTTGTAATTGATGTTGCAAATTATAGAACAATGATTGATCAATATCAAGTTTTAAAAGAGGAAGTTGCTAAATTTTCAAATGAATTATCAAAAAGAAATTATGCAATTGCTTTAAGTAAAATTGATGGATATTATGGTGAAAATTTAGAAGAAGATATAAAAAATTTTATAAAAGAAATAGGCTTAGAACAAAGTAACTCAAATGAATTTAAATTTGAAACTGAATACCCATATTTTGTTCAAGATACAATCTATTCTAGATTTGATAAAAGTAAACCTTATTTTGTTTTACCTATTTCATCTTTAACTAAATATAATATAAAACAACTTGAATTTGCACTTTATGAGTTGCTAGGACAAGATAAATGAAAAGATTGGTTATAAAAGTTGGAACAGCAGTTTTAACAGAAGATAATAAAAAACTAGCATTGGATAGAATTCAAAATCTTGTAAAATTGATTGCAAAATTAAAAAATGAAAAAAATCTAGAAGTTATTTTAGTATCTTCTGGTGCTGTTGGTGCTGGATATACTGTCTTACAACTTGATAAAAAAATTCTTGCAAATAAACAAGCTCTTGCAGCAATTGGTCAGCCAAAATTGATGAAAACATATCAAGAAATGTTTGAAGAATATGGTATAACAGCTGCACAAATGCTTTTTATAGCAGATGATTTTGATTCAAGAAAAAGATCTAAAAATGCTAAAAATGTTATGGAAAATCTACTTAAAAATAAGATATTGCCTATTATAAACGAAAATGATGTTATTGCAACTGAAGAACTTATTGGTGACAATGATCAACTTGCAGCTTATATAACACACTATTTTAAAGCAGATATGTTAGCAATTTTAACGGATATTGATGGATATTATGACAAAAATCCAAGAGAATTTAGTGATGCAAAACTTCAAAAGATTGTAAATGAAATTTCTCAAGAAGAGTTAGAAAAAGTTCCTAGTGCAAATTCGAAATTTGCAACAGGTGGAATAGTAACAAAACTAAAAGCTGCTGATTTTTTAATGCAAAAGAATATTCCTATGTATCTAAGCAGTGGATTTGATTTGACAAATGCTTATGATTTTTTAGTTGAAAATAATCATAATAGTGGAACAATTTTTAAAAAATAAGGATAAATTTTGGAAAAAAAAGTTCTATTTATGGGAACACCTTCTTATGCAACTGAGATTTTTAAAAAGTTATTAAGTAGTAATTATGAAGTTATAGGATTATTTACTCAACCTGATAAACCAGTTGGAAGAAAACAAGTTTTAACGCCTCCTGATATAAAACAATTTTGTATTGATAATAGTATAAATATTCCTATTTTTCAGCCTGAAAAATTAAGAGATAATTTAGCTGCTTATCTAGTTATAAAAGAGTTAAAACCTGATTTTATAATTGTTGCAGCTTATGGGCAAATATTACCAAAAGAGATTCTAAAACTTGCTCCTTGCATAAACTTACATGCTTCTCTTTTACCTAAGTATAGAGGAGCAAGTCCTATTCAAGAATCACTTTTAAATGATGATAACTTTACTGGTGTTACTTCTATGTTTATGGAAGAAGGGCTTGATAGTGGAGATATTTTAGCTTTACAATATCTAAAAATAACTCCTACGATGGAAGTTTCTGAAGCTTTTTCTAAATTATCTTTAATTGCAGCAGACCTTACGATAACAACTTTAGATAATTTTGATAGATTAAATCCAATAAAACAAAATGAAAGCGAAGTAAGCTTTTGTAAAAAAATAAAAAAAGAGAATGGTTTAGTTGATTTTAGTGATGCAAAAAATCTTTTTCTAAAATATAAAGCTTACTCTTTTTGGCCAGGAATTTTTTTAGAATCAGAACTGAAATTAAAAGATATTGAATTGATAGAAGAAACTTCACAAAATGAAGCTGGAAAAATTTTAGATATTTGTAAAGATTATATAATTGTTGGATGTAAAAAAGGCAGTTTAAAAATAAAAACTTTACAAGCTCCATCTAAAAAAGCTATAAATTCTGTTGATTTTGTAAGAGGACAAAGAGTAGAAATTGGCGATATTTTAGCGTAAAAAATTACGCTAAATATGTAGTAAACATAGTAATTGTAATAAGGCTTAATAAAACTCCCAAAACAAGGGAATTTATAGCAATTTTTTCATCCAATCCACCTTTTATTGCTAAAACTGTTGCCATAGTCATCGGTGGCATCGCAACTTCTATGATAGTAACTTTTACCCAAGTTTGATCAATTCCATAAAAATATTTGAATCCAATTAAAATAATTATCGGAAATACAATCATTTTTAAAATCATTGCAACAGAAACTATATGTAATCGTGCAAAAATATTTTTTAGTTCCAATTTCATACCAATTGCAATCATAGCAAGAGGAACTAAAGTTGAACCAAGAGTTTTTGATGTTAGCATTAAAAAGTTTGGTATTTCAAAATTTTTTAATATCAAAGTAACAAAAAACATAATTGCTGGCGGAAATAAAAAAATTGATTTAGAAATCAATTTTAGGCTATTTTTTTTACCATTTCCCCATGTAATTATAAACATTCCAATTGATATTAAAAGTAAAAAAGAACCAAAAATATCATATATCAAACCATAAACTATGTAGTCTTGACCGTAAAATGCGTCTATATAAGAAAAACCTATAAAAGAGGTATTCCCAAATGTTGCCATAATCATAAATGTAGCAAAATAAGTTCTATTTAATCTCATTAATTTACCAATTAAATAAGCAAGAAAGAGATTAACTAAAATGAAACACATAAACATTAAGACTAATCCAACGATTCTTTGGTCAAGAATTAGAGGATAAATTTTAGAAAAAACAATAGCTGGAAGTGAAAAATATATAACAAAATCAATAAGTTGTTTAGAATTATCCTGATAAATAACTTTAAATAAATATCCTAAAACTAAATAAATAGCTATTGGTAAAACTGGGTCTAACACTTCTTAACCTTTTTTGAAATTTTGAAATAAAAGCTTGATTATAATTAATATAATCTTCCAATTTAATTATATATAATCTCCAAATGAAAATAGTAAGACTAGATGAAGTTGATTCAACACATAAATATTTAAAAGAGTATATTTCAAAAAATGAATATACAAATCCTTTGTGTATAGTTACAGATTTGCAAACACAAGGAATTGGAAGTAGAGGAAATTCTTGGATAGGGAAGAAAGGAAATTTATTTTTTTCTTTTGTAATAGATATAAATTCTTTACCAAATGATTTACCTCTTCAAAGTACTTCTATATATTTTACATTTATATTAAAAATTATTTTAAAAAATTTAGGTTCAAAAGTTTGGATAAAGTGGCCAAATGATTTTTATATGAAAGATAAAAAGATTGGAGGAACTATAACATCTATGTCCAAAAATTTGATTTTTTGTGGAATAGGGTTAAATCTTGTAGATGTTGAAAAAGAGTATGATAAGCTTGATATAAAAATAAATATAGATGAAGTTTTACAAAAGTATTTTTTTGAAATTGAAAAAAATATTTCATGGAAGCAAATATTTAGTGATTTTAAGATAGAATTTGAAAAAAGTAAGAAATTCCGAACAACCATTGATAATCAAAAAATCTCTTTAGAAAATGCAATTTTAAATGATGATGGTTCCATAGAAATAAATAATGAAAAGGTGTTTAGTCTAAGATGACAGAAATTATTTCAATAGCTAATCAAAAAGGTGGAGTTGGTAAAACTACTACTGCTGTAAACTTAAGTGCTGCTCTTGCACTTGAGGGAAAAAAAGTTCTATTAATAGATGCTGATCCTCAAGCAAATGCAACTACATCTTTAGGGTTTCATAGAGATACTTATGAATACAATATTTATCATGTAATGTTAGGTACAAAAGAATTAAATGAAATTATTTTAGATTCGGAAATAGAAAATTTAAAAGTTGCACCTTCAAATATTGGTCTTGTTGGAATTGAAAAAGAGTTTTATAAAAATACTAAAGAGAGAGAACTTGTATTAAAAAGAAAAATTGATACAGTTAAAAGTGATTATGATTATATAATTATAGATTCTCCTCCTGCACTTGGACCAATAACAATTAATACTCTAAGTGCATCTACTTCTGTTTTAATTCCTATTCAATGTGAGTTTTTTGCATTAGAAGGACTTGCACAATTATTGAATACAATAAAATTGGTAAAACAAACAATAAATCAGTCTTTACAAATAAGAGGATTTTTACCAACTATGTATAGTTCTCAAAATAATTTATCAAAACAAGTTTTTGCTGATTTAGCACAGCATTTTGAGAATAAATTATTTAAAATTGATGATGACTCTTATGTTGTTATTCCAAGAAATATTAAACTTGCAGAGAGTCCAAGTTTTGGTAAACCAATTATGCTTTATGATACAAATTCTATTGGAACAAAAGCTTATGTTAATTTAGCAAAAGCAATCACAGGATAATTTTATTTATAGGAAACAATATGGCTTTAGGTAGAGGATTAGGAGAATTGTTAGGTGAAGTTGAATCTGCTTATGAGAATTCAACAGGCAATGTTAAATCTGGGATAAGAAAAATCAATGTTTCATTGATTAAAGCCAATCCAAATCAACCAAGAAAAATATTTGATGAAGAAAAATTACAAGAATTAAGTGAATCAATAAAAGAACATGGATTATTACAACCAATAGTAGTTGTTGAAAATGATGATGGAACTTTTACTTTAATTGCAGGTGAAAGAAGATTAAGAGCTCATAAGTTAGCTCAAATTGAAGAAATAAAAGCAATTGTTGTAGATGCTGAAGAATTAAAATTAAGAGAATTAGCATTAATTGAAAATATTCAAAGAGATGATTTAAATGTTATTGAATTGGCATTTTGTTATGCACAATTATTAAATGAACATAATATTACTCATGAAGAATTATCAAAAAAAGTATTTAAAAGTAGAACTTCTATAACTAATACTTTAAGATTATTACAATTAAATTCTTATGTTCAACAATTTCTTGCAACAGATAAAATTAGTGCTGGTCATGCAAAAATAATGTTAGGACTTGATAATGATGAACAAAAAATGATTTGTGATTCTATCATTGGACAAAAACTTTCTGTTAGAGAAACTGAAAAATTAGTTAAAGAAATAAAAGAAAAAAAAGAAGATAAACCAAAAAAAGTAAAACCTGCATCTGAATATAATTTTACTTCTTTAGATAATATAGTACAAAAATTACAAGAAAATAATTTAAAAGTAAAAACTGAAAAAAATTACTTTAAGATTGAATTCAACTCACAAGAAGATATAGATAAAATATCTAGTTACTTTAATATACAATAGTAAAACTTTTTAAAAAAACTAGACTCTTATTCACTCCTTTAATATTTTTTTATATTTTATTTTGTTAGAATATTAGCGTTTTAGTTAAACTAAACTGTAAAAAATATGGAGGAATGAATGTTAGACATAAGTCCTGTATTATTGCTTAGCTCTGGTATCATCTTTCTTTTAGTTGTTGCTAGACTAAACAGTTGTCTTTTCAAACCACTATTAAAACACATGGATGAAAGAACATCTTCTATAAAAAAAGATTTAGAAGATGCAAAATCAAACGGTGCTGATGTAGAAGGGATGTTAGCTGAAGCAAATGAAATCATTTCTAAAGCTAAAAAAGAAGCAGCTGTAATTAGAGAACAAGCGTATAAGGAAGCAAAAGAGAGTGCTGATGCGAAACTTGTAAGTGCTAAATTGAATTTAGAAGCAAAATCTGCTGAATTTGCTAAAAACTTACAAGATGAAACTAAAGCATTAAAGGATTCTTTAATATCATCAATGCCTCAATTTAACGAGAGCTTAAAAGCTAAGCTTAGCTCGATTTAATAAGGGGATTGAAAATATGAAAAGAATGTTATTACTTGGGTTAGCTTTAGCTCCTGTTGCATTATTTGCAAGCGAAGGTGCGGTAGAAACTGATATAGTACAAAGAACCGTTAACTTTATTATATTTGCTGCGATTTTATGGTATTTAATTGCTGATAAAATTAAAGCATTTTTTGCTAATAGAACTTTATCTATTCAAGCAGAACTTGATAAAGTTCAAGAAACTTTAAAAGCTTCTCAAGATAAAGTTACAGATGCACAAAAAAAGTTAGAAGAAGCAAGAAAACTTGCTGCTGAAATCATTGAAGGTGCAAAAGCTGATATTGATTCAGTTAAACAAAAAGTTACAACTGCTGTTGATGCAGATATTACTAATCTAAATAAAAATTTAGAAGAGATGATAAAAATTGAAACATCAAAAGCTAAAAAACAAGTTGTTGCTGAAGTTCTTGAAGAGCTATTAAGTTCTGAAAATATTAAATTAACTCAACAAGAGTTAGTAGATGTTGTTCTTAAGAAGGTAGCGTAATGAAAGATTTAGTAGCAAAAAGATATGTAAAAGCATTAATTGATGGTAGAAATGGTGAATCAATTAACACTATCAGTAGTAAATTAAATCAAATATCTTCAGCTTTTGCTGATGAAAAATTTAATTCTATTATATCTTCACCAGAAATTTCTGATAAATCAAAAATTGATTTAATAATTTCTTTTATTGATGGTACTGATAATTCATTAAATAATTTTATTAAATTGCTTGGTGAAAAGAGAAGATTAGATTTATTACCATTTATTGCAAAAGATTTAAACATCGAACTTGCAAAAATGAATAACAATTATGTAGGTGTTGTTTATACTAATCAACAATTATCAAGTGATTATATATCATCAATTGAAAAACAATTTAGTAAAAAATTTGATGTTAAATTATCTTTATCACAAAATGTTTGTGATTATGATGGTATTAAAGTTGATATTGATGGACTTGGGGTTGAAATATCTTTTTCTAAAGATAGATTAAAATCTCAGTTAATTGATCATATTTTAAAAGCAGTTTAGAACTTATAAAGGAGAAATTGAATGGGTGCAAAAATTCAAGCTGATGAAATCAGTTCTATAATTAAAGAAAGAATTGATAACTTTGAATTAAATGTAGATGTAAATGAAACTGGTAAAATCATCTCTTATGCGGATGGTATTGCTCAAGTTTACGGTCTAAAAAATGTAATGGCTGGAGAAATTGTTGAGTTTGAAAATGGTGAGAAAGGTCTTGCTTCAAACTTAGAAGAATCTTCTGTTGGGGTTGTTATACTTGGAAAAGGTGAAGGTTTAAGAGAAGGTACTTCTTGTAAAAGAGTTGGAAAACTTTTAGAAACACCAGTTGGAGAAGCTTTAGTTGGAAGAGTTGTAAATGCTTTAGGTGAGCCAATTGATGGTAAAGGTGCTATTGCTGCTACTGAAACAAGATTTGTTGAAGAAAAAGCTCCTGGAATTATGGCTAGAAAATCAGTTCATGAGCCATTACAAACAGGTATTAAAGCTATTGATGCGTTAGTTCCAATCGGAAGAGGGCAAAGAGAGCTTATTATTGGTGATAGACAAACTGGTAAAACTACAGTTGCGATTGATACAATTCTTAACCAAAAAGGTGAAAATGTAATTTGTATTTATGTTGCAATTGGACAAAAATCATCTTCTATTGCTTCTGTTGTTAGAACATTAGAAGAATCAGGTGCTATGGATTATACAATTGTTGTAAATGCAAGTGCTGCTGATTCATCTGCTTTACAATTTTTAGCTCCATACACTGGTGTTACAATTGGTGAATACTTCAGAGATAATGGAAAACATGCATTAATTATTTATGATGATTTATCTAAACATGCTGTTGCATATAGAGAAATGTCATTAATTTTAAGAAGACCTCCAGGAAGAGAAGCATATCCAGGAGATGTATTCTATCTACACTCAAGATTATTAGAAAGAGCTGCTAAAATGTCAGATGAAAAAGGTGCTGGATCAATGACAGCTTTACCAATCATCGAAACACAAGCTGGAGACGTTGCTGCATATATTCCAACAAACGTAATTTCTATTACTGATGGACAAATTTTCTTAGAAACTAACCTATTTAACTCAGGTATTAGACCTGCAATTAACGTTGGTTTATCAGTATCAAGAGTTGGTGGAGCTGCACAAATTAAAGCTACAAAACAAGTTGCTGGTACTTTAAAATTATCTTTAGCACAATATAGAGAGCTTGAAGCGTTTGCTCAATTTGCATCAGATTTAGATGAAGCAACAAGAAGAGAGTTAGAACTTGGACAAAGAATGGTTGAAGTTTTAAAACAAGGTGTTAATAAACCATTAGTTATTGAAAAACAAATTGTAATTATTTATGCAGGTACTAAAGGGTACTTAAATGATATTGCAGTTAAAGATGTTGTTAGATTTGAAGCTGAATTACATGCATTTATTGAGCAAAAATATTCAAATATTTTAGAAGCAATTAAAGCAAGTCAAAAAATCGATGACAATACAGAGACACAATTAAAAGCTGCATTAGAAGAGTTTAAAACTGTATTCAATGCAAACTAAGGATTAGTCAATGGCTAACTTAAAAGAGATAAAATTAAAAATAGGTAGTGTTAAAAATACTCAGAAAACAACTAAAGCTATGAAGCTTGTGTCTTCTGCAAAACTTACTCGTACAAGACAATTGTCTGAACAAGCAAGAAGTTATGCACATAAGATAAATGATGTTCTTTCTGATATTGCTGCTAGAGTTAGCAAAGTTCAAGATGATGGAAATATTGGTAGATCATTTTTACAAAATGATAATCCAAAAACAGTAGATATTGTTTTTGTAACTGCTGATAAAGGGCTTTGCGGTGGTTTTAATATGGCAACAATTAAGACTGTTAGTAGATTAATTTCTGAATATGAAGCAAAAGGTACAAAAGTTAGATTAAGAGCTGCTGGAAGAAAAGGTGTTGACTTTTTCTCATTCCAAGGAATGACAATAGAGCAAAAAGCTACTGATTTATCATCTGCACCTGATTATGATAGAGCTGCTGATTTTATTCATAACGTTGTTGAAGATTTCAAAAATGAAGTTACTGATAAAGTGGTAATTGTTTATAATGGGTTTTTAAATATGCTATCTCAAGAAATTAGAGTTAGAGATTTATTACCAATTAGCTTAGATGATGTTAAAATTCAAGATAATGCTTCTATGTTAAATATTGAACCAGAAGAAGATGAAGATGAAGTTTTAGACGAATTAACTGATAAATATATTGATTTCAATATGTATTATGCTTTAATTGATTCTTTAGCTGCAGAGCATAGTGCTAGAATGCAAGCTATGGAAGCTGCAAGTAAAAATGCAAAAGAAAAAGTTAATAGTTTAACAGTTGAGTACAATAAAGCAAGACAAGCTGCAATTACAACAGAGCTGATAGAGATTATCAGTGGTGTTGAAGCATTAAAATAATTTATAAGGAGCTGCCCGTATGAAAGGTAAAGTTATTCAGGTAATGGGTCCTGTTGTAGACGTAGAGTTTGACGGATATTTACCAGAAATCAATGAAGCTATTGATGTTACATTAGCTGATGCTAGTAAAGATAGATTAGTACTAGAAGTTGCTGCGCATATTGGTGATAGTAGAGTTAGAACTATTGCAATGGATATGACAGAAGGTTTAGTTAGAGGTCAAGAGTGTATAGCTACTGGTGGACCAATTAAAGTTCCAGTTGGTGAAGCTGTATTAGGAAGAATTTTCAATGTTATTGGTGATCCAGTTGATGAGGGTTCTGCAATTCCTGCTGATACTGAAAGATGGTCTATTCATAGATCTGCTCCAACTTTTGAAGAGCAATCAACAAAAACTGAAATGTTTGAAACAGGTATCAAAGTTGTTGACCTTTTAGCTCCTTATTCAAAAGGAGGAAAAGTTGGACTATTCGGTGGTGCTGGAGTTGGAAAAACAGTTATTATTATGGAATTAATCCATAACGTTGCATTTAAACACTCAGGATACTCTGTATTTGCAGGTGTTGGAGAAAGAACAAGAGAAGGAAATGACCTTTACCATGAGATGAAAGACTCAAACGTTCTTGATAAAGTTGCACTGTGCTATGGTCAAATGAGTGAACCACCAGGTGCAAGAAATAGAATTGCATTAACAGGTCTTACAATGGCTGAGTACTTTAGAGATGAAAAAGGACTAGATGTTCTTATGTTTATTGATAACATCTTTAGATTTGCTCAATCTGGATCTGAAATGTCAGCTTTATTAGGAAGAATTCCTTCAGCGGTTGGATACCAACCAACACTTGCTTCAGAAATGGGTAAATTACAAGAAAGAATTACTTCTACATCTAAAGGTTCTATTACTTCAGTTCAAGCTGTTTACGTACCAGCGGATGACTTAACTGACCCTGCACCAGCTTCTGTTTTTGCTCACTTAGATGCAACTACAGTTTTAAATAGAAAAATTGCTGAAAAAGGTATTTATCCAGCGGTTGATCCACTAGATTCTACTTCAAGAATTTTAAGTGCTGATATCATCGGACAAGAACACTATAATACAGCAAGAGGTGTTCAATCTGTATTACAAAAATACAAAGATTTACAAGATATTATTGCAATTCTTGGTATGGATGAGTTATCAGAATCTGATAAACTTGTTGTTGCAAGAGCTAGAAAAATTGAAAGATTTTTATCTCAACCATTCTTCGTTGCAGAAGTATTTACAGGAAGCCCAGGTAAATATGTTGAATTAAAAGATACTATTGCAGGATTCCAAGGAATTTTAGATGGTAAATATGACAACATTCCTGAAATGGCATTCTATATGGTTGGTGGAATCGACGAGGTTCTAGCAAAAGCTGAGAAAATGAAATAACAAAAAACCATTAAGGCATAACTATGGATACAATTAAACTATCAATCGTTACACCTAATGGAGAAATATTTAATGATGATGTGAAAACTGTAACTCTTCCTGGTAAAGAGGGAGAGTTCGGTGTTCTACCAGGACACTCATCATTAGTTTCTTCATTAACTGTAGGTGTTATCGTTATTGAAAAAGTGGATTCTACAGAAGCTGTTGCTATTAATTGGGGACATGTTAAAGTAGATGAGAAATCAGTTGATGTTTTAGCAGATGGAGCTATTGCATTAACAGCTGGAAAAGATTCTGAAATTGCTAAAAATATTGAAGCAGCAAAAGAGTTAGTTAATTCTGTAAAAGATTCTAACATTTCAGTTGCGGCAGTTGAAGCTAAAATCAATTCATTTGCATAAAAATACATGATTACTACATTACTAAATTATTTGGCAAATAGTAGTGCTATAACTTATATAGTTTTAGCACTATTGTCAGTTTATATCGTACTTACTTTTTGGATTTTTTTGCATAGAAATAATGTTCTAAATTCACTTCTTAACAATGAAAAAAGATCTTTAGAATCTTTAACTTCAAGAGAGACTAGATTTTCACCATTATCTGCACTTAATAAATGTTCAAATAATATAGCTTCAAAAGAGTTACTACATGCATGTGAAATTAATATAATTAAAGATGCAAGTTCTGGACTTTCTTGGTTAGCAATAATATCTTCGACATCACCATTTATTGGACTTTTTGGTACAGTTATTGGTATATTAGAATCATTTGCAAAATTTGCAAATCAATCAAAAGTAGCATTTTCAATTATTGCACCAGCAATTAGTGAAGCATTAGTTGCTACAGCTGCAGGTATTTTAGTGGCAATTTTCGCTTACACATTCCATCAGATTCTTTCAAGAAAAGTTTATGAATTAAGCATTTTTCTTAAGGCTCAATCACAAATTTTAATAGCTAAAGGATAATCTAGTGTATGATTTTAATCAAAAACCAGATTTAAATATCACTCCTTTAGTTGATATCATGCTAGTTTTGTTAGCAATATTAATGGTAACAGCACCTGTTATTGAGTTTGAAGAACCAATTAATCTTCCAACAGGAAGTAGAAGTCAACAAACTCAAGATGTTCAAAAAATTGATATTATAATTACAAAAGATAGAATAGTTACATTAAATAAAAATAAAGTAGAAATTGCAAATTTTGCAGATAGTTTTTTACTATTTTCAAATGGAAAAGATCAAAATACTCCAGTTCATATAAGAGCTGATAAAAGTTTAAAATATGATGATATTGTTTATGTTTTAAAATCAGTAAAAGAAGCTGGATTTTTTAAAGTAGCATTAGTTACAGATGGGTAATATAGATGCAAAATAAAACTTCATTTATAATTTCAGGAATAATTGCATTTACAATATATTTTTCTTTTTGCATTTTAGTTATGCTCTATATCTTTTCTCCAAGTAGAGAACAAGTTAATATAACACCAAGTTCTACTACTATTGAACTTGATATGATAGAAGAAAT
Source organism: Arcobacter lacus (assembly GCF_003063295.1). Classification (NCBI taxonomy): domain Bacteria; kingdom Pseudomonadati; phylum Campylobacterota; class Epsilonproteobacteria; order Campylobacterales; family Arcobacteraceae; genus Arcobacter; species Arcobacter lacus. The sequence continues at coordinate 284,075 of NZ_MUXF01000019.1, read as the reverse complement.
AGCTGAGAAAAAAATGGTTCAAAAAAAAGTAGAAAAAATAATTGAAAAAGAAGAAGTAGTTGAAAAAGCAACTTCCGCTTCAAATGAAAAAAGACCTGATTTAAAATCATTGTTTGCTAATGTAAAAGAGACAGCACAAAAAGTTGTAAAAGAAGAAGTTAATAATGTTGAAAAATCTATTGATCCAAAAAGATTTAAATCAAAATTTGAGAAAGAAAAGAAATCTACAAATATTAAAATAGATAGATTGTTAGAAGATGAAAAAACTGCAACAGATTCAAAAGTAAAAAGCTCTTCAAAGGGTGAAAAAAATGATGATTATGCAAGTAAAATATATGAAATATTACAATCAGGTGCACCGATTTCTCAAGATACTAACTTGGTAGCAAAAGTAGTTATATCGATTGATGAAAATGGAAAATTTGATTATAAATTTCAAAAAGAATCCGGTGATGCTTCTTATGATGCATCTTTAAGAGCATATTTAGATGGACAAAGAAATGTTACTTATCCAACTCCTCCTAATGGAAAAGTTGTTAAGTATTCTGTTGATTTCAAATTTGAAGGATAAAATTATGTTTAGAATATTTTTATTTATATCTTTAATGTTCGGTTCTGTTTTTGCAGAAGTTGATGGGCATTTAGATATTGTTAAAAAAGGAATGGTACTTCCAAAAATTGTAGTTGCTATTGCAACTGATAGTCCTGAAAAAGGAACTTTAAGTAAAATTAGAAAAAGCTTATCTGATGATTTAGGTATTAGTGGACATTTTGATGTTGCTACTTCTAATAGTCAATTCTCATATAATGGAATGCCTGATTTAAGTTTAAGAAATCAAGGTATTAGTTTATTTGTAAATTTATCAGCTGAAAGAGAAGCAAATGGTAATTATACATTGAAAACAAAATTGTATGACTTAAATGCAGTAAATGCATTAGGAGGAAATGCTTCAGGTCTTGTTTTAGAAAAAAACTTTACAACTTCATTAGAAGAGAGATTTGTTTTTTTAGCACATAAATCAGCAATTTCAATTAATGATTATTTTAAAGCACCAAGTATTGCTTGGATGGATAAATTTGTTGTTTTTGCAGTATATGATGGACCAAGAAAATCAGATATTATGATTGGAGATTATTCTTTAACTTATAAAAAGAAAGTTGTAACTGGTGGTCTTAATATTTTCCCAAAATGGGCAGATAAAGAGCAAAAAACTATTTATTATACTTCTTATAACTATGATAAACCAACTTTAGTTAAATTAAATATTTATAATAGAAGTAAAGAGGTTATAATGGATTCAGATGGGATGTTAGCTTGTTCTGATGTAAGTAAAGATGGTTCTAAATTATTAATTACTGCTTCTCCTACTGGACAACCAGATATATTTTTATATGATGTAAATACAAAAACTAAAAAACAGGTTGCTGGTGGACCTACATGGATTGATGTTGGTGGACAATTTGTGGAAGATGATAAAGAAATAGTTTTTGTTTCTGATAGATTAGGAAATCCAAATATTTTTAAACAAAGAATTGGTTCAAGTTCTGTTGAAAGAATGGTTTTTCATAGTAAGAATAACTCTTCAGTTACATCAAATGGAAATAATATAATTTTTAGTAGTAAAGATTCAGATAATGAGATGGGTAAAAGTTTCAATTTATATCTAATTTCTACTAGAACTGATAGCTTACAAAGATTAACATCTCAAGGTGTAAATCAATTTCCTAAGTTTTCTCAAGATGGACAGAGTGTTTTATTTATAAAAACAGTTGGTGATGCAAGTGCGGTTGGTATTATTAGATTAGAATATAATAAATCGTTCCTATTCCCATTAACTGGTAAAAGAATACAATCTATAGACTGGTAAAATATACAATACAATTAATGTAATTTTACATTAATTGTATTACTTTCTTATAATCTTTTTTTATTTTTTAATTTATCTATAATAATCTACAAAATATAAACAATAATTAAGTTTCACTTTAGTAATATTTCTTGAAAATTTTAATTTCAAGGAAAAAACAATGAAAAAGTTAGGTCTTTATTCTGTATTAGTTTCAGCTTTATTATTTACTACAGGTTGTAGTGAAAAAAATGCTGATGTAGATAACGTAGTTGGTGCAAATGATGCAGCATCTGTTGAGGCTCCAATCCAAGATGGAACTTTATTAGAAAAAGCTTCAAATGGTAACTATTACATGATCAATGGACAAAGAGTTTTAATTGAGCACGTTTATTTTGGTTTTGATAAATACAATTTAACTGCAGACAATAAAGAAAAAGCAGTTTCAAATGCTTCTAAATTATCAGCTGTAAGTTCTGACACTACTGTTAAAGTATTAGGAAATACTGACGAATGGGGTTCAGATGAGTACAACTATGCATTAGGTTTAAAAAGAGCTAATGCTGTTAAAGATGTTTTAGTTGCTAATGGTGTAACTGCTAACATTTCTTTAGTTTCTTTAGGTGAAAGTAACCCAGTTTGTACTGAAAAAACAAAAGATTGTTGGGCACAAAACAGAAGAGTTGAGCACGAATTAGAAAAATAATTTGATGAAAAAATATCTTCCTTTACTACTAGTAGTAACTTCATTAACCGTAGCCGAAGAGGTTTCGGTTTATGGAGATTCAAGTGCTTCTTATAACCTTACTTCTACTGAAAAACATATTTTAAAGACACAAACAAGTGTTAGTAATTTATCATCTAAATTAGATGAAATGAATAACTTGGTTAATTCAATAAATAGTAGATTAAATGGCTTAGAGTCTACATATGAAGGTGATTCTGCAAGATTAAATTCAAAATTGAATGAATTACAGAAAAACGGTGTATCTTCAGATTTAGGTTCTAATAGTGATTCAACAGCTAATCAATCAGATTTAAATGCTTTAAAAGCCGCAATTACAAAATTAACTGCTCTAGTAAATAAAATAAATTCAGAATATGTTTCTTCTACGGAATTAGAAAAAAATATGCAACAATTTGTTACAAGAGAAGAATTTGAAGCAGTAAAAAAAGCTATGGGTGTGAAAACATCTTCAGTAACTCCTACAAAAACTACAGAAACAAAATCAGCAGCATTAGATGATAATTCTTCTTCTGCAACAAACATCGGAGAAGTTAAAACAGCTGAAGACAAGGCTAAGTTAATGGCTGAAGCAAAAAAAGATTATGATGCAAAAGCATATACTAATGCGATTCCAAAATATGAAAAACTTGTTGAAGTTAATTATAAACCAGCGGAAAATAATTTCTATTTGGGTGAAATGTGGTATAAAAGAAAAAAATATGATACTGCAATAAGTCATTTTAAAAAATCTGCAATGTTAAATGACAAAGCAGCTTATATGCCAACATTATTATTGCATAGTGCTATTTCGTTTGAGAATGTAAAAGATAAAGAAAATGCAAAAAGTTTTTATGGTACTTTAATTGAGCTTTATCCAAACTCTTCTGAAGCAAAAGAAGCAAAAACTAAATTATCTAAATTATAAAATATAAAAAGGAAAAAATATTATGTCAAATAAAGTTATAGGTATTGAATATACATTAAAAGATGCAAAAACTGGTGAACAATTAGATACAAATGTAGGTCAAGCACCATTAGAATTTGTTTCTGGAAAAGGACAAATTATTCCAGGTTTAGAATCAAAATTAGTAGATATGTCTACAAATGAAGAAGCAGATGTATTAGTTGAAGCAAAAGATGCTTATGGTGAGTATAATGAAGAAGCAATTCAAACTTTACCAAAAGAACAATTTGCAGGTATTGAGTTAGTTGAAGGTATGTCTTTATATGGTACTGGTGAACATGGTGAAACTGTACAAGTAGTTGTAAAATCTTTTACAGATTCAGATGTTACAATTGATTATAATCATCCAATGGCTGGAAGAACTTTAATGTTCTCAGTAGCAATTTTAAGTTTAAGAGATGCAACTGAAGAAGAAGTTCAAACTGGTGTTGTTGGTGGAATGGCTGCTATGGGTGGTGGTTGTTGTGGAGGTGGCGGACATAGTCACTCTCACGGTGGTGGTTGTTGTAGTTCAAATGATGACCATGGTCATGACCACGGACACTCTCATGGTGGTTGTGGTTGTCACTAATCTTTTAGTACAAAAAACTTTTTCTTTGCCCAAGTGTATTTATACATTTGGGCAAAACTATTTTTTAGAGTTAAGTTTTTTAGCTTTAAAAAATAGTTTTAAATAAATTTAACAATATAAAGAGGTATTTATTAATGAAAAAAGTTGCTTTTATATTCCCAGGACAAGGAAGTCAAACTGTTGGGATGGGAAAAGATTTTTTTGAAAATAGTCAAATAGCAAAAGATATGATTTCAAATGCAAGTAAAAGATTAAATATTAATTTTGAGAAATTACTATTTGAAGAGAATGAAAATTTAGGAAAAACAGAATTTACTCAACCAGCAATTTTACTTGTTAGTTCAATTGCAAATGCTATTTTTAAAGAAAAATTTGATATTCAACCTGAGTTTGTTTTAGGACATTCATTAGGAGAATTTTCAGCTTTAGTATCTGCTGGAGCAATTGATTATTTAGATGCTATTGAATTAGTTCATAAAAGAGGTTTATTCATGACTGAGGCTTGTAGTGGTGGAAGCGCAGGAATGATGGCATTAGTAGGAATAGATGATGAAACAGTTGAAAAAATTTGTAAAGAACAAAGAGCAGAAGGAAAACAAGTTTGGCCAGCAAACTATAATATGGATGGACAACTTGTTCTTGCAGGAGTTAAAGCTGATTTAGAATCTTTAGTTGATACATTTAAAAGTGCAGGAGCAAAAAGAGCAATCGTTTTAGATATGAGTGTTGCATCACATTGTGAATTACTAAGAAGTGCTGTTGAAAATTTAAAACCATATTTACAAGAGTATTTAAATGATGAATTTTTACCAGTTATTTCAAATGTTAGTACAGAAGTTTATACAACAAAAGATGAAGCAATCGAATTATTATCTTCTCAACTTGTAAGTCCTGTAAAATATAAACAATCAGTAAAAGCACATGATAACAAAGTTGATTTATTTATTGAATTTGGAAATGGTGCAGTTTTAAAAGGTTTAAATAAAAAAATTACAGAAAAACCAACTTTAAATGTTTCTGATATGGCAACACTTGAAGCAGTAATTGGTGAATTAAATGACTAAATTAGCAATAATGGGAGCTATGGAAGAGGAAATTGAGCCTCTTTTATCTTATTTTGACAAAATAAATGTTGTAGAGTTTGCAAATAATAAATATTATGAAGTAAATTACAAAGGTCTTAATATTGTAATAGCTTATTCAAAAATTGGAAAAGTACATGCAAGTTTAACCGCTGCTATTATGATTGAAAAGTTTTCTTGTGATACTTTACTTTTTTCAGGAGTTGCTGGAGCTGTTAATCCAAAGCTACAAATTGGTGATTTAATAATTGCTGATAAACTTTGCCAACATGATTTAGACATTACTGCATTTGGACATCCTAATGGTTATGTTCCTGGAGGAAAAGTTTTTGTTGAAACTACAAAATCTTTAAGAGACATAGCAAAAAAAGTTGCAACAAAAAGTAATCTAAAAGTTATTGAAGGAACTATTGCAACTGGTGATCAGTTTGTTCATTCAAGTGAAAGAAAAGAGTTTATTCAAAATACTTTTAATGCTGATGCTTTAGAAATGGAAGGTGCAAGTGTTGCAGTTGTTTGTGATGCCTTAAATGTGCCATTTTTTATTTTAAGAGCAATTTCTGATAGTGCAGATATGGATGCTGGATTTGATTTTGATGAATTTTTAAAATCAAGTGCGAAAAACTCTGCAGATTATTTAATCAAGATTGTAGAAGAATTAATCAAATAATTTGTATATTTTTTATATAGAAAAAAGAAAGCTCAACTAATTTCTTTTCTATATAAAGCTATTTTATGTAGTTTTATCCTATACTAGTTCAAAATAAATTTTGAGGTTAATTATGGAAAAATTACATAGAATTGAAAAAGATTTTTTAGGTGAAAAAGAGATTGAACTGGATAAATATTATGGTGTTCAAACTTTAAGAGCAAAAGAAAATTTTAATATAACTACTCTTGGAATATCTATATTCCCAACTTTTATAATAGCTTTAGCAAAAGTAAAAAAAGCTTGTGCTTTAACAAACTATGAACTAGGTGACTTAACTGATATTCAAAAAAATGCTATAGTTCAAGCTTGTGATAGGATTATTGCAGGTGAGTTTCATGATCAATTTATAGTTGATCCTATTCAAGGTGGAGCGGGAACTTCTACAAATATGAATGCAAATGAAGTAATAGCAAATGTTGCTTTAGAGATTTTGGGTTATCCAAAAAGTTCTTATGACATTATCCATCCAAATAATCATATAAATATGAGCCAATCGACAAATGATGTTTATCCAACAGCAATAAAAATTGCTTTATATGAATTAATTTTTAAACTTCAAGATAGTCTTAAAATCTTAAGAGATTCTTTTCACAATAAAGCAGTGGAATTTAAAGATATTTTAAAAATGGGAAGAACTCAACTTCAAGATGCCGTTCCTATGACTTTAGGTCAAGAGTTTAAAACTTATGCAACAATGATAGATGATGATATTTTTAGACTGTCAAGAGCACAAGATATGCTAAAAGAGGTAAATCTAGGAGCAACAGCTATTGGAACTGGTATCAATACAAAACCAGAATATCAAGAATTGGTTATAAAAAATTTAAGAATAGTTACAGGAACTGAATACTATAAAGCAAATGATATGATAGAAGCTACTCAAGATACTGGTTCTTTTGTACAAATTTCTGGAAGATTTAAATCTATTGCAATAAAAGTTTCAAAAATTTGTAATGATTTAAGACTTTTAAGTTCAGGTCCAAGAGCTGGATTAAATGAGATAAATCTTCCTCCAATGCAACCAGGAAGTTCAATAATGCCAGGAAAAGTAAATCCAGTTATGCCAGAAGTTGTAAATCAAGTTGCTTTTGAAGTAATTGGTGCAGATACAACTATCGCAATAGCTAGTGAACACGGACAACTTCAACTAAATGTTTTTGAACCAATAATTGCATATAAATTATTTATTTCTATAAACATGATGAGAAGAGCATTTGAGAGTTTAGCTGAAAAGTGTATCAAAGGAATTACTGCAAATCCTGAAATTTGTATGAATAATGTTTTAAACTCTGCAACTTTAGTAACTTCGTTAAATCCAATTATTGGATATGAAAAAAGTTCAGCAATTGCAAAAGAAGCATTAAGAACTGGAAAAAGAGTTTATGATATTTTATTAGAACAAAATCTTTTTACAAAAGAAGAATTAGACGAACTTTTACAACCAAAAAATATGGTTCAAAACTATGATAAAATCTAAAATAACAGTTTTAAATACTGGTGGAACTTTTAATAAAAGATACAATCCAATAAGTGGTGAACTCGAAGTTCCAAAAGATAATATTGCTTTAGATGAAATAATAAAAAATTGTTTTAATGTAGATTTTGAAATTATAAATATCATTTCAAAAGATAGCTTAGAAATAATAGATGAAGATAGAAATATTTTGGTAGAAACTATAAAAAAGCTTGAAAATGAAAATATTATTATTGTTCATGGAACAGATACTATTGATAAAACAGCAAAATATTTGAGAGATAGGATAGATAATAAAAAAATAGTATTAACTGGTGCAATGATTCCTATGAGTATAAAAAAAGTTGAAGCAACTTTAAATTTTAGTATGGCAGTTGGATTTTTAAATGTTTCAGTACCAAATGATGTATATATTTCTATGCATGGAGCTGTAAAAAGTTATGATAAACTTTTAAAAAACAAACAATTAGGACAATTTTTGATAAAGGAATAAACAAAATGAAAGAGTTTTTAGCAGTTTTAAAATCTTGCGGTTATGATGCTTATTTTGTAAAGGATAAAGCAGAAGCTTTATCTTTAGCAAAAAGTTATATTAAGCCAAATATGAGTGTTGGACTTGGTGGAAGTGAAAGTGTAAAAGAGATAGGTTTACTTGACTTTTTATTGGACAATAAAGAGATTACTTTACATAATCAATATGAAGCTGGTATTTCTATGGAAGAGAACATCAAACGAAGAAAACAAGGATTAATTAGTGATATTTTTGTAACAAGTACAAATGCAATTACAAAAGACGGAAAACTTGTAAATGCTGATGGAAGTGGAAATAGAGTAGCTGCACTTTCTTATGGTCCAACAAATGTTTTATTAATCGTTGGAATTAATAAAATAGTTGATTCTTTAGAAGATGGTTTTAAACGAGTTATGGATGTTGCTGCAACAAAAAATATAGACAGAATGAATAAAAAAGCTATCTCTTTTGGAAAAGAACCAAAATATAACTTAGACAATATTGCACGTAAATTTTCTTGGATAAAAGCTGATGATGAAAAAGGAAGAATAATCATCATTTTAGTTGATGAAGAGTTGGGATATTAATACTAATTTTTTTATTTAAAAGTAACATAACTTCTTTTTAGATAAAATGCCCGAAAATTTAACAAACAAAATTTATGGTTTCCCTTTTTTATCGGAAACCAAAAAAAAGGATACAATTTATGGCATTATATACATGTGGACATATTATTCCCGATTCTGATTCAATCTGTTCAGCAATCTCTTTAGCTTACCTTTTAAATAAAATTGGACGTCCTGCAATTCCAGCAAGACAAGGTGAACCAAATCCAGAAACAAAATTTATTTTAGAAAAATTTGGATTTGAAGCTCCACTACTTAAAACATCTTTTGCAGGTGATGAACTATTTATCACTGATTATTCAGATGTTGCTCAAGCTCCACAAGAACTTGATAAAACTACAATTGTTGGAATAGTTGACCATCATAAACTTGGTGATATCACAACTTCTGCTCCTTTAGAGTGTTGGATTAGACCAGTTGGTTGTACAAATACAATCGTAAAAGAGATGTATGATTTTCATAAAGTTGAAATTCCTGCAAATATCGCTGGAATTATGATGTGTGCGATTTTATCTGATACAGTTATTTTCAAATCACCAACATGTACAGAAACAGATATCAAAGCTGTTAGAGAGTTAGCAAAAATCTGTGGAATAGAAGATTTTGGTGCACTTGGAATGGAAATGTTTAGAGTAAAATCAGCAGTTGCAGGAACTCCAATTAGAGAGCTTGTAATGAGAGATTATAAAAATTTCGATATGCACGGCTCTAAAGTAGGTATTGGACAACTTGAAGTTGTTGATGGAAGTGTTTTTGATGCAATCAAAGATGAATTAATGGCTGATATCAAAAAAGTAAAAGAAGAGCAAGGTTTACATACTGTTGCTTTACTTTTAACTGACATTATGAAAGAAGGAAGTGAAATTTTAGTAACTTCTGATGATACATCAATTTTTGAAAAAGCATTTAACTGTAAACTTGTAGATAATAAAGTTTGGTTAGATGGTTGTTTATCAAGAAAAAAACAAATTATTCCTTTCTTAGAACCTGCCTTCGCTTAAAATTTTACAAAGCCTTTAAGGCTTTGTAAGCAAATAAAAATTTCTCAATAAAAAACTTTTAGGAGAAAAAATGAAAAAACACTTAATTGAATTTTTAAAAGATATAGGTATAGAACCTACATTTATTACTATGAGTTTTATAATTATTGGTATTATTATTTTAACTGCCATTATTGTTCATATAATACTTCATAAAATTATTTTAAAATCTATAAAAAAAGTTGATAAAAAAAGACATAATTTTATAACTCAAAGCTTATTAGAATATAACCTTTTTCAAAGATTAGCACTTGTATTTCAAGGTTTGGTTGTATATTGGCAAACATCAATTTGGGTAGATAAACAAAGTGTAGTTTATGAAATATTTCAAACATTTTCACTTATTTGGATATCTATTTTTGGGCTTTTATCTTTTTATTCGATAGTTGATAAAAGTTTTAAAACACTTCATAATAAAACAAAAACACCATTTTTTGCTATGCAAAGTGTTATCCAAAGTATAAAACTCATCTTTGGAATAATATGTCTTATATATGTAATTTCTATACTATTAGATAAATCACCAGTTGCAATTTTAAGTGGACTTGGAGCAATGTCTGCTGTTTTAATGTTGGTATTTAAAGATACTATTTTAGGATTTACAGCAGGACTTCAACTTTCAACTAACAAAATGGTTCAAGTTGGAGATTGGATTGAAATGCCAAAATATGGTGCTGATGGAGATATTATAGATATTGGTTTAAATGTTGTAAAAGTAAGAAACTTTGATAAAACGATAACAACAATACCAACTTACGCTTTAGTATCAGATTCTTTTAAAAACTGGCAAGGAATGAGAGAATCAGGTGGAAGAAGAATAAAAAGAGCAGTTTTAATAGATATTAATTCAATATCTTTTTTAAATGAAGAAGATATAAAAAAATTAGAAAAAGCAAATCTTTTAACACCATATTTGCACACTAAACAATCAGAAATAAAAAACTATAACGAATCACACAATTTTGATTTAAGTGTAGCAATGAATGGTAGAAGACTTACAAATATTGGTACATTAAGAGCATATTTGGTTACATATTTAAAAAATCATCCAAATATAAACAAAGATATGACAATTATGGTAAGACAATTAGCTCCTAATGAATATGGAATACCTTTAGAAATATATTGTTTTACAGCTACAACAGTTTGGATTGATTATGAAAATATTCAATCAGATATTTTTGATCATATTTATTCAGTACTAAAAGAGTTTGGAATAAAACCATATCAATATGGCTAAGAAAAATTATTAAGTGAAAAAATATATAAAAAAGAGTATTCTTATGTTCAATTAATTTTTTTTAAAAGGATAATAATATGAAACACGAATTAATGAAATTACCTTATGCAATAGATGCATTAGCACCATGTATGTCACAAGAAACTTTAGAGTTTCACCATGGTAAACACCACCAAACTTATGTAAACAATTTAAATAATTTGATTCCAGGAACTGAGTTTGAAAACTTATCTTTAGAAGATATCGTAAAAAAATCAAGTGGTGGTGTTTTTAATAATGCTGCTCAAGTATTTAACCATGATTTTTTCTTTAGTGGTTTAACTCCAAATCAAGGTGCTATTCCAGCTTCTGTTGAAGCAGCTTTAACAAAAGCTTTTGGTTCAGTTGAAAAATTTAAAGAAGAGTTTACAGCTAAAGCTATCGGACAATTTGGTTCAGGTTGGGCTTGGTTAGTAAAAGATGCAAGTGGTGATTTAAAAATCGTTACAACTTCAAATGCAGGCTGTCCTATAACTGAAGGTTTAACTCCAGTTTTAACATGTGATGTTTGGGAACACGCTTACTATATTGATGTTAGAAATGCAAGACCTAAATTCTTAGAAAACTTCTGGCAATTAGTAAACTGGGATTTTGTAGCTAAAAACCTAGGATAAAAATAAAAGTATGGATTTTCCATACTTTTTTATAGATGAAATCAGATATCTTTAAAAATCCAAAACTAGACTTTATAGAGTTACGATATGTAGAAGATATCGAAGATTGTATAAAGATAGATTTACACGAAAAACTTATAATCACTGCAATAAAAAAATAAACATTTATTATTTCTTCGTTACAATTTACGAAAATTTAAAATATTAGAAAAATAATATATAAAAGCAAAGAATTTGATTTTAGGATAGAGTTAAGAATTATGATTATAGAAGCAAAAGAAAATGAATATAAAATTCTTACTGAAATCTGGGAAGATTCAGTAAGAGCTACACACACTTTTTTAGAAGAAACAGATATAAACTTCTTTCGACCAAAAATTTTAAATGAATATTTATATGCAGTTAAATTATATGTTTATAAAGATGAGTTTGGAAATATTTTAGGTTTTATTGGAATTGATGAAAATAAAGTTGAGATGCTTTTTATAAAATCAAAATATTTTAAAAAAGGTATTGGTAAAAAACTTTTAGAATATGTTATAAAAAATCATAATATAAATGAAATAGATGTAAATGAACAAAATCCAAATGCAGTAAATTTTTATAAATATTTAGGCTTTGAAGTTATAAATCGAAGTGAAAAAGATGGTTTTGGAAAACCTTTTCCCCTTTTACATATGAAACTAAATATATGAAATCAGATATCTTTAAAAATCAAAAATTAGACTTTATCGAGTTACGATATGTAGAAGATATTGAAGATTGTGTAAAGATGCATTTACACGAAGAACTTACAATCACTGCAATAAAAAAAGGTTCATTAAATCTTATTTTTAATGATACTTCAATAACAGTAAAAGCAAATGAAATTGCTATTATAAATAGTCAAATTCCTCATAGTGCAACAACAAATGAAAAGTCAAAAGATGGATATGTTTTATACTTGAAAAAAGATTATTTAATGAATTTAGATTTTAATTTTTCATCAGCTTTTGAGTTAATCAAAAATAGAAACATCTATAAAAGTTTTATAAAATTATGTGATTGTTTACTTGATATTAAAATCTCTTTGATAGAAAAAGAAGAAAATCTTTATCTATTTTGTCTTGCATTTTTTTCTTTTGAACAAACAGAACAAAACTATAAAGAAGAATCAACTTTAGCAATGAATATAAAAAAATATTTAGATGAAAATTATCTTGAAGAGTTTATTTTAGATGAGTTAGCTTTGAAGTTTGATTTAACAGTTGTTCATCTAATACGAGTATTTAAAAAAGAGTTTGGACTTCCAATTCATTCATATATTTTAAATAAAAAAGTTCATCTTGCAAAAGAGTTATTGACTTCAAATATTTCTATTTCTCAAATAGCACAAAATAGTGGTTTTTTTGACCAAAGCCACTTAAATAGAAGCTTTAAAAGAATCTTTCAAATTACACCAAAAGAGTATCAAAAAAATATTTTTTCAAAATGTTAATTTTGTACAAGATTTTATTTTTTGTAAAAGTTATAATTTGCAAAATTTAAAAAGGAGTTTATCGTGAGTGTAAATATTATAAAACAAATCATCTCTTTTTCTCTCCTCTGCCTCAAAACTTTCTAATACTTAAAATATAAAAAAACAAATCAAAAAATAAAAATTATAACGGAGTAAACCATGAGTTTCAAAAAATATCAACAATATCCTATTGTGCAAAATTTTAAAAGAGAGTGGGCAGATAAAACTATAACACACGCACCAATTTATTGTAGTGTAGATTTAAGAGATGGAAATCAAGCTTTGATAAATCCTTTAACGGTTGAGCAAAAATTGGAGTATTTTAAAGCTTTAGTAAAAATGGGCTTTAAACAAATAGAGGTTAGTTATCCAAGTGCTAGTGATACAGATTTTAACTTTACTAGAAAATTAATCGAAGAAGATTTAGTGCCAGATGATGTGGCTATTCAGATTTTAATTCCTGCAAAAAAAGAGTGGATTAAAAAAAGTGTAGAAGCTATGAGTGAAGTAAAAAATGGAATTTTTCACTTATATAATCCAACAAATGAGTTTCAAAGAAGAGTTGTTTTTCAAAAAAGTGATGATGAGATAATTCAAATGGCTGTTGAAGCTATGCAATATTTAGTTGAACTTACAAAAGATTTTAAAGGAAAAGTAACTTATCAATATTCACCAGAAAGCTTTTCTCAAACAGATTTAGAGTTTGCTGCAAAAATATGTAATGAAGTTATAAATGTGGTAAAACCAACAAAAGAAAATAAGATGATAATAAACTTACCAAATACTCTTGAAGCTTGTACAGCGAATGTTTATGCAGATAGAATAGAGTGGATGTGTAAGAATTTAGACAATCGAGAAGCTTTGATTATTAGTGTTCATCCTCATAATGATAGAGGAACTTCTGTGGCAAGTGCTGAGTTAGCTGTACTTGCAGGAGCAGACAAGATTGAGGGAACATTGTTTGGAAATGGTGAAAGAGCAGGGAACTTAGACATAATAAATTTTGCTTTTAATATCTATTCACAAGGAATTGACCCAAAACTTGATTTATCAATAATTGATGAGGTAAAAGCTATGTATGAAGAAAAAACACAACTTTTTGTACATCCAAGACATCCATTTGTTGGTGATATGATATTTACTGCTTTTAGTGGTGGACATCAAGATGCTATCAAAAAAGGAATAGATTTTTATAGACAAACAAATAGCCAAAGTTGGAATGTGCCATATTTACCAATTGACCCAAAAGATATAAAAAGAGGATATGAAAAAGTAATACGTGTAAACTCTCAATCAGGAAAAGGTGGAGCAAGTTTTATAATAAGTGAATTTTTAGGTGTAAACATGAACAAAGATGAAGCTATAAAATTTGGTTTAGTTATAAAAGAAGAATCTGATAAATTAAAAAGAGAGTTAGAAAAAGAAGAAATAATCGAACTATATAAAAAGTTAAATAGTTAAAAGTAAGTTTTAAAACTTACTTTTAATTTTATCTATATTCGATTTTTCCTTGACTTGCAAGTAATGCGCCACATAATTGGTATAAAACTCTTGAGCCAACATTTGCATCCCAACCATCAGCACTATCGCCAACTTCACAAAGGTCAAATCCTATGATATTTTTACCAGCTTTTACAATCATAAAAATAAGATGTTCAAGTTCTCCATATCTCAATCCTCCAGGAACTGGAGTTCCTGTATTTGGGCAGTTTAATGGCTCTAAACCATCAATGTCTATTGATAAATAAACATTTTGTGGAAGTTGATTTATATAAGGAGCAAAAACATCTTCAAGTGATTTTCCGCTAGCAAGTTCTGATTGCATTAAAGTATCATATAAACAGGCACCTTTTACCCCATAATTAATCATTCTAGTTGCTTCTTCTTTACTATAATCACGAATACCAACTTGAACTAGATTTGAAACTTTTTCACACTCTTTCATAACGTTATAAAAAATTGAAGCGTGAGAGTAAGTAAAACCTTCATAAGCTTCTCTTAAATCGTGGTGAGCATCAACGTGTAAGATACCAAATGATTCAGTTTGAGTATCACTTAAAGCTTTGATAAGTCCAAGAGGACAAGAGTGATCACCTCCAACAACTGCTACAAATTTCCCTTTTTTTATCTGTTCAAGAGATTTTTCATAAACCGAAGAGTTTAAAGTAACCGAAGCTTCATTTACAAATTTTAAAGCTTTTTTATTTGTTTTCCCATCTTCAAGAGCTTCAATAACTTTTAAAGCTTTTTTTCTTGCTTTGTTACTAAGCTTATGTAAACTTTTATCAGTTTCAAGCATAGCAATACCAGCAGTATATGGTTTGATATAGTGGTAGTTTTCTACATCTAATTGGTGGCTTGAAGTTCGTATAGCATCAGGTGCATTTGCAGTTCCTTGTCCAAATGAAACAGTAGCTTCCCAAGGAATTGGAACTAAAACTAAACTAGCTTCCTCTGGGTCTAATCTTCCACCGATAAATCCATCACCCTCAACAGGAGGAAGTCCAAGTTCTAATACTTTTATCTCTTCTTCTAAAGTTCTATAAGACATAATATTTCCTAATATTTTTTTGAATTATAAAATAATTATGGAAATAATAACGTTAATTTAGTGTTTTTATTCTATTTTTTGTAAGTTTACTTGTCATGATAGCAATTTTACAAAAATATTTTTAAGATAATTTATGATAACCTTTATCAAAAAAATAGGTAAATAAATGTTGAGATACTATGATGAACTTTTGTATTATGCTCAAAAGTTAGTAGGTGATAAAGAAAAAGCTAAAGATATTATTCAAGAAACATATATTAGAGTTCTTGAGTCAAAAGAGAAATATGATATTGAAAATGAAAGAGCATATTTATATAAAATAGCAAAAAATATAGTTGTTAAAGAAGCTTTGGAAAATCAAAAACTACAAACTACACTATTTGAAGAAAACTTACATTTTGGACCACCGTGTGAACAACCAGAAGAGATACTATTTCAAGAAGACCAAGAAAAGATTTTTATGCAGATTATAGAAGAACTACCACAAAGAGCAAAAGAAGCTTATCTTTTATATACTATTGAAGGATATAGTAGAAAAGAGATAGGAAATATGCTTGATATAACTTCAAATGCAGTGGAAAAACTTATAAAAAGAGCATCTTTAAAAGTAGAAGAAGAATTAGCAAAGAGAGGATTTTAAGTGAATATTGAAACTAAAATCAAAGAAGAAGCAACATATTGGCTAATACTTGAAAAAGAGGGCTTAAATAATGAACAAAAAGAGAAATTAAATCTTTGGTTAGAAGATGAGAATAATAAAAAAGCATATAATCGAATAAAATTTGTACATCAAATGTCAAAATCTTTATCAAAAGAAAATAGCCAAATTCTAACAAAAGAAATACACAATAAAATAAGCAAAAAAAAGCTTTCAAATAGAATAAAACATTTTTCAAGTGCAGCTGCAATTTTACTAATATTCTGTTTTTCAGCTTTTAAAGTTTATGAATATAACTTTAAAGTGCAGTTTTCACAAAATTTGATGACAGATAAAAGTAGCTTAAGTAAAGAACTTCCTGATGGTTCGCTTATCTTTGTAGATGCAAAAACAAATCTAAATATAGAGTATTTTAATGGAAAAAGAGAAATAAATCTAATAAATGGACGAGCTATGTTTGAAGTAGCAAAAGATGAAAATAGACTATTTATCATAAAAAGTAAAGACATAAATATAGAAGTAGTTGGAACAAAGTTTGAAGTTATCCATAAAGAAGATACAACTACAATAAATGTAGAAAATGGTGTAGTAAAAACTTACTTCTCTAAATATTTTTTTGATAAACAAAATCAAGCTATTCTGACAAAAGCTCAAAGTTTGACTTACTCAAATGAAATAGGTGCTATAAGTCAAATAAAAATTATAGAACCAGAAAAGATAGCTCTTTGGAGAGAAAATAAAATCTTATTTGATAAAACAACGCTAAAAGAGGCTTTGGAAGAGTTTTCAAAATATAGTGATATTTCAGTTTTATTTTTATCAAAAGAGTTAGAAAACTACTCTATAACTGGTGAATTTTCATCAACTCAACTTGATATATTTATAAAAACTATCTTAAAAATATATCCAATAAAAATAGAAAAAAATGAAAAAAGTTTAAGAATTTCAAAGAAATTTTGAAATTCTTAAAAATCTGTGTCCGTTTTTTGTAAATTTTTCACTCTTATATAACTGAAAACAATTATTATAATTGTTAAAATATATTTTGGAGAAAATTAAATGAATTTATTTAAGAAAAGTTTACTTAGTCCTACTGTTGCTTTACTTATTTGCTCAAGTGTTTATGCAGATAATATAAGCTATTCAATAGAAAAACAATCTTTAAAAGATGCTATAGAAAAGATATCTAAAAAAGCAAATAAACCATATATTGCAAGTGGTGAAATCTTTGATGGAAAAACTTCAAACGCTATCAAAGATATAACAGGTACACAAAATGCTTTAGATGAGGTATTAAAAAATAGTGGCTTAGAAGCTGTACTTGAAGATGGTGCTATTATCATAAAAAAATTGCTTGTTATTGGCAAAGGTACAGTTTTAGAGCCAATTTCAGTTAATGATAGTTATTTAGGAAGTACAACAGAAGGAACTAACTCATATACAACAGGAAGTATGAGAACAGCTACAAAACTTGATTTATCACTTAGAGAAACACCACAATCAGTTTCAGTTATAACACAACAAATGATTGAAGATAAAAAAATAGATGATTTTGATACCTTGATGAAAAATGTTACTGGTGTAAGAATTGATAAAGGAATCCAAGATAGTAGAGCTACTTACTATTTAAGAGGTTTTACTCTTGATTATTATCAAATGGATGGAATACCAATGCCTACTAATATGTATTCTATGAATAATTATAATATGGATAAATTTGATAGAGTTGAAATAGTAAAAGGAGCAAATGGACTTACATCAGGTGCAGGAAATCCAGCTGGTGCTATAAATATGATAAGAAAACATGCAAATAGCAAAGAGTTTACAGGTAGTGTAGATGCAAGTGCTGGAACTTGGGATACATATAAACTAAAAACAGATATTTCAACTCCATTAAATGATGATGGAAGTATAAGAGGAAGATTAGTAGCAAGTCATAAAGAAACAGATACTTTTAAAGATAGAGTACATAATGAAAATGATTTAGTTTATGCTGTAGTTGATGCAGATATTACAGATACTACTACAATTTCAGTAGGTGCAAGTTATGAAAAAGAAAAACTAGATGGAGATTCTTCAAATTTACCAGCTTTTTATAGTGATGGAACAAAAACAAACTTTGATAGATCAAAAAACTATTCATCTGATTGGTCATATTGGGATACGGAGCGAAAATCATATTTTTTAGATGTTAAACAGTATTTACCAAATGATATATTGTTAAATGCAGTTTATACTCATAATGACATAAATAATAACAATTTATATGGATATATAGATGTTTGGACTGGAAAATTAAATAAAGATGGTTCAGGATTAATATATCAAGAATTTGGAAATAATGTACAAGACATAAAAGAAGATAATATAGATGTTTATGCTTCAGTACCATTTAAACTTGGAAGTAGAGAACATGAAATAATCGCAGGATTTCAATACAATAGACAAAAAATTGATTTGGATATTAAAACTAATGGTACAGCACATACTATTGATAATTTCTTTACTCAAAATGGAAGTGGAGTTCCTTTAATGGGTACTCCTAATCCTCAACCAAAGTATGAAGATATAGATATAAAACAAACAGCTTTTTATATTAATGGAAAATTTGAGATAGTTGATGATTTAAAACTTATTCTTGGTGGAAGATTAACTAATTATGAAGATGAAACGTGGAATAAATACAGTGGCAATTCAAATTATAAGTTTGATAATGAATTTACACCTTTTGTAGGTTTAGTTTATGATATAGATGAAAATCATTCAGCATATGCAAGTTATACAGATATTTTTAAACCACAAAATGCAAGAGATAAAGATAATAAATTATTAGACCCAATTTTAGGGAAAAACTATGAAGTTGGAGTAAAAGGAGAGTATTTTGATAAAAAACTAAATGCTGGATTAACTTTATTTAGAATAGAACAAGATAATGTAGCTGAAGGTACGGGACAAAAGAATCAAGTAGGAAATCCTATTTCTGAAGCAAAAGATGGTGTAACTTCAAAAGGAGTTGAACTTGAAATAGGTGGAAAACTAACTGATAATTGGGATTTAAGTGCAGGATTTACACATTTTTCAGCTGAAGAGGCAAATGGAGAAAAATTTAATACAAGAGCACCAAGAAGTAATATAAATATTTTTACAAAATATAGTATCAATGACTTTAGTGTAGGTGCAGGAGTGAACTGGAAAAGTGATACTTATATAGGTTCAGGAGCAAGTAAAGTATCACAAGATGCTTATGCAACTGTTGATTTGATGGCTTCATATGATTTTTCTAAAAATCTAATAGGACAGTTAAATATTAATAACCTATTTGATAAAACTTATTATTCTGGATACTCAAGAAGTGAATATGCTTATGGTGATCCAATAAATGGAATGTTGAGTTTAAAATATAAATTCTAAAAAATATAAAGGAAGAAATCTTCCTTTATAAATTTAAGTGTAGAAATTTATTAATTTACAGTTAATTTAATATTAATTATTATGATTTATAATTTCTTTACTTAAGTTTATAACTTGTTTTGTAAACTTAATTCATAGGTGTATGGGTTTAGACTCTTTGTACGTTCGTTTCCTTGACTACAAAGTTTTATATTTAATTATGAGAATTTTGAGAATTGTTTCTTTCACCCCCCCCACTAAATCCCATCACCTATGATTTTCTCTAAGGCTTTGCCTTAAAGATTTCTAGTATATTTAAAAATTTTTCCTTTATATGGTTCATCTAAATAGTCTGTATTTATAGGCTCAAAAGATATACAAGAAAAACCATATTCTTCCATTTTGCTTGTAAATTTTCCTTGATGTCCTCTATTTGGATTAACTAAAATAACTTTACATTTTGGATTTGCATGAGCATTTATGAAAGCTGATAATAGTTCAGCATGATTTCTTTCATATAGTAAATCACTACCTATTATAAGGTCAAACTTTCCTAATTCTTCTGTAAATTCATCACTCCAACTAGTTCTTACAAAGGGTATTTCATCATCTTGATTTAATTGAGTATTTATATCTAAAAAGTTTTCTGCTTCAGGATGATAATCTGTTGCAGTTATATCAGCATTTAGTCGATTTAGAACCAAACTTGAAAGTCCTATTCCACAACCAACTTCTAAAATTCTTTTATTTTCAAAGTCATAGTCATATATAAAATTTGCCAAAACTTCGCTAGAAGGCCAAACAATTCCAAACAAAGGCCAAGTCGCACTTGAAATTCCTAGTTTTTCAGCTTTCTTTTCTTCATCACTAAATTGTTGTTTATCTCTTAGTGTCCTTAGATGTATATCATCTTCCCCAAACTCTATGGTTTGATATTTAAATCTAATATCTTTCATGACTCTGGTAAAGCTCTAATATTTTTTCTAAATTTAACCATTTAGTAGGTGTTATATTTTGTTTTTTCATCGCAATTCCTTATATCTCGCATTTTGATTCATTCTATCCAAAATATAGTATTAAAGCAAATTTGTAAGCTAAAATACTCAATTATACTCGACCAATAGGATATAATAGTGTTAAAAAAAGGAGATTTATGCAAAAAGTAGTTGGAATTTTTGTTTTTGATGATATAGAAGTTTTAGATTTTTGTGGACCATTTGAGGTTTTAAGTGTAACAAGACTTGATGAATCAAAGAGGTTAGAATCTCTTTCTCCTTTTGATGTAAAACTTGTAGCTATGACAAAAGAGGTTATTTTTACAAAAGGAAATATGAAAATAATACCAGACTTTGATTTTAAAACTTGTCCAAAACTTGATATTTTGATAGTTCCAGGTGGAATGGGAACAAGAAAGCTTATGTATGATGAAAGAGTTTTAGATTTTATAAGCCAAAAAGCAAAAGAGGTAGAATTATTGACTTCTGTTTGTACGGGTTCTCTTATTTTAGCAAGTGCAAAACTACTTGATGGTGTAAATGCTACAACACACTGGAAAAGTCTTCAAAGAATGGAAGATGAATTTAAAAATGTAAAAGTGTGTAAAGATAAACACTTTGTAGAAGATGGAAATATCATCTCAAGTGCAGGAATCTCAGCAGGAATTGATATGGCACTTTATATTGTAAAAAGATATTTTGGAGAAAATGTTTCAAGAGCAACTGCAAAACATATGGAATATCCATATTTAGAAGAGAATAAAAGAAGAATAGAAATATAAAAATCTTTCAAAATGCAATATTTTAGAAGTTAAATTTATTTTTACGTTAGAATTTATTTGATTCTACATAAAGGTAATATAATGAGTGATATATCAAATCTAGTAGTTTATAATGATGGAGAGTTAGAACTCAAAGTTTCGGTAAATGGTGAAAATATTTGGCTTACTCAATTGCAAATGTCAGAGTTGTTTGATACTAGTAGTGATAATATAGGATTACATCTAAAAAATATTTATAAAGAAAAAGAACTAGATGAAAATTTAACTACCGAGAATTACTCGGTAGTTCGACAAGAAGGAACTAGAAAAGTAACAAGAGTAATAAAACACTATAATTTAGATGCAATTATTTGTGTTGGATATAGAGTGAGTTCAAATAAGGCTACAAAATTTCGTCAATGGGCAACTTCTATTTTGAAAAATTATATTCAAAATGGATACGTAATAAATCATTATAAAATAACAGAACAAAGATTACTATTATTAGAAAATGATGTAAATGTTATAAAATCTAAAATAAAAGAAAATAAACTTAAGTGTTAAAGAAATTTTAGAAAAATTAAATTAGGAAAGAATATGGCAGAACTTTTAAAAGATTTATATTCAAAAGAGTTTATTGAAAAATTAGGTGAAAAACTTTTTATGGTTTATCCTAATTTTCAAAAAAAAGAGTTTATAGAAAATGTATTTTGTTCTATTTGGCAAGAGTTGGAATTAAAACCTAGAATGAGACATATTTCTATGATTTTGCACAAACATTTGCCTTTTTCATATAAAGAACAACTTGATATATTAAAAAAAGTAAAAGAAGATTTTGGTGGACTTGAAGCTATGATTTTTCAAGATTTTGTTGAGGTTTTTGGACTTGATGATTTAAAAGAGTCTTTAAAAGCTTTGGAAGTTTTTACCATAGATTCAAGTAGTGAATTTGCAATAAGACAATTTATACTTAAGTATGAAGAAGAGACTATGAATCAAATGAAACTTTGGGCAAAATCTTCAAATGAACATTTAAGAAGATTAGCTAGTGAAGGTTGCAGACCTAGACTTCCTTGGGCTATTGCATTACCAAAGTTTAAAGAAAATCCAAAAAAAGTGCTTGAAATAATAGAACTTCTAAAAAATGACAAATCAAAATATGTTCAAAAAAGTGTAGCGAATAATCTAAATGATATTTCAAAAGATAATCCTAATTTTGTAATAGAATTTGTAAAAGATAATTTAGGTTTTTCAAAAGAGCTTGATTTTATTTGTAAGCATGGAAGTAGAACTTTACTTAAAAGTGGAAATATAGAAGTTCTAAAGCTTTTTAGTTTTGAAAAAGTAAATCATATAAATATATCAGATTTTTATTGTGATGAGAGCGTAGAAATAGGGCAAGATTTGAACTTTTCTTTTCAACTTAAATCTGATGAAAAACTAGGAAGTATAAGAGTCGAATATATAATAAAATATTTAAAACAAAAAAATAAATATAGTCAAAAAATATTTATGATAACTCAAAGTGATTTTAAAGAGAAGTTAAAAAGATTTAATAAAAAGCAGAGTTTCAAAGATATGACTACACGAAAACATATAAGAGGAGAACATAGTTTAAGTATAGTCATAAATGGAGAAAAAATTATCGAAAAACCTTTTGTTGTAAATTAAATTATTTACAACTTGCAGGAACTTCAAAATTTATATCGATTTCACTCCAAGACTTACCGTGGTGGAAAGGTTTCGCAACTGCACTAAGTTGAGCCCAAGCTTTATCAACACCAAAAGCTAGAACATCAAGTTTTCCAGTTGCTTTGATAGTATCACCTTCAGTTTTATATGAAAATGGAATAACTTTTGTAACACCATTCATTTTAAATTCCACATCCATTGAATTTTCACCAACTTTTACGATTTTTACATCAACTTTACCTGCATCTTTTTCAAATATTTTAAAGAAACTATTTCTTATATTATTATCTCTAACTGTTGCCATAGCAGCAGGCCATTGTGCTTTAACATTACTCATATCAGCATGTGTATCAATAGACATGGCATCTATATTTAGTGTTGCATTTAATAATTTTTCACTTGGGAAATTGCTAATAGCAGTTTTGAAAGTATTTTTTGTAACCACATAAGATTTATCTTCAGCTCCATAAAATGTGAAGTCATATTTTAATTTGTCTGAACAAACACCAGCATATAAAGAACTTGTCATTAACGCAAGACCTAAAGTTGAAATAACTACTTTTTTCATATTTATCCTTTTTTAAAAATACAAAATTTTATCAGAAGTAAAATAATGATAATCTTAATCACTATCACTAAAATTTAATTTATTTATAATTTTGTATAATAATATTTAGATATGAAAAAAGGAATATTGTGACACCAGCAATTAATCTATTAAAAAAAAATAAATGTGATTTTAAAATACATAAATATGAGCACGATTCAGATTGTACAAATTT
This sequence comes from Arcobacter lacus, assembly GCF_003063295.1. Classification (NCBI taxonomy): domain Bacteria; kingdom Pseudomonadati; phylum Campylobacterota; class Epsilonproteobacteria; order Campylobacterales; family Arcobacteraceae; genus Arcobacter; species Arcobacter lacus. The sequence goes on along the minus strand of NZ_MUXF01000019.1, from coordinate 260,301 downwards.
TGGAGATGAAGCAGTTGAAAAACTGGGATTAGATGCGAATCAAGTATATAAAACTTTACTTGTAGAATTAACTCCAAAAGAGTTAGTTGTTTGTGTTTTACCAGTTGCAAACCAACTAAGTCTTAAAGAAGTAGCAACTATTTTTGGTGTAAAAAAAGCTGAAATGGCTTCAAAAGATGAGGCACAAAAAGTAACTGGATATTTACTTGGAGGAATTTCTCCTTTAGGACAAAAAAAACTTCTTAGAACAGTTTTAGATGAGAGTACAAAAAGTTTTGAAACTATTTTTATAAGTGGTGGAAAAAGAGGACTTGATATAGAAGTGAAACCAAAAGATTTAGAAGTTCTTTTAAAAGCAAAAATAGGTAAGATTACGGCATAGGGAAAATTTATAAAAGGAGTATATCATGAGTAAAAATAAAGGTGAACCAACTTTAGAAAAAATTGATGATTATAATGGAAATGAATCAAAACAAAAAAGAAATATGGTAAGACTTGTAGTAGTTTTACTTTTAGTGTTTGGTGCAGTTCTTACATATCTTAATCAACCAACACAAAATGAATTAAAAAAAGTGGAAGAGAAAACAGCAATTCCTGCTAAATAACTACTTCCATCTCCAATATCTTAGAAAAGTATATTTTACTTTGTGAATAGTTGTAAATATCTTTTCTAAGCTCATACTTTTTCCAATTATTATCAATATAACTGAGATTAAAATCAAAGATATTCCAATTGATATTTGAAGAGTAAATTTTTCATCAAAAATTGTAACACCGATTAAAACAGCAGTAAGTGGTTCAAATGCCCCAACAATAGCAGTTGGAGTTGAACCAATAATTTGGATAGCTTTTGCTAAAAAAATCAAAGATAATATTGTAGGAACAATTGCTAACATCAAAGCATATAACCACATATTAGTTGTTGTTAAAAGTTGAATAGATTTTGAACTATCAAAAAGAGAGTAGATACATATCGTTAAAGTACAAAATATTGATACATAAAAAGTAAGTTTAATTGAAGACATAAATATCGAAGATTTGTTTGAAACTACGATATAAATGGCATAAAATAATGCTGAAAATAAAACTATCATTACACCAATAAAGTTTAGTTTTATATCTCCACCTTTATATAATAAAGCTATTCCTACAAGTGCTAAAAATATAGATATTGTAGTTATTAGTGATATTTTTTCTTTGAAAAAGATTGCTAAAATAATAGCAACAAATACAGGAAAAACAAAAAGAATCGTACAAGCAATTCCTGCATCCATATATAAAAAACTACTGTATAAAGCTAAAGCAGATATTCCAAATAGAACTCCCATTATAGCTAAGATAAAAATTTCTCTTTTTGTAACATAAAAAGATTTTTTTTGAAATATCATCAATAAACCAAGAAGAATTGAAGCTAAGAAAAATCGATAAAATATAACACTATTTGCGTTTAATCCTTCTTCATATAGAAATAAAGCACCTAAAGGATTTGTCCCATAACAAATTGCTGAGATAATACCAAATAAGATACCTTTTAATTTTTCATTCATTTTAATACTTTGTCTGAATTTTTGTGCAATTCTATAACAATATAGCTTATTTGAGTGTTTAAGTGGCTTTTTTATATACTTTTGCAAAAAATTAAGGATTTATTATGATGAAAAGAACTCTTTTAGCTTTTTCAGCTATTAGTTTATTATCTTCTATATATGCAAATGATTTCGATACAAGAGTTTATGTTGGTGCAACTTCAGGAAAACTTGATGGAGAAAGATATAATCAATTCGGAGTTGGTTATACAGCAAATACAAAATTAGATAATGACATTTTACTTGGATTTGGAAATAGTGTTTATTATGGAGAAGTAACAAGTAATAAAAGTGCTACAACTGTTGATTTAGATTTAAGAGTTGGTTATGAATTAGTAAGAGATTTAACAGCTTATGCAATAGGTACAGGTGTTTATCAATATTATGATGATACTTCAGCAACTGGACTTGGATATGGTGGTTCTTTAGAGTATAAATTTACAAGAAATTTTGCATTAGAAGGAACATATAAAACTGTTGAAATGGATCATAACTCACACAAATATGATTATGATACTACAAACTTAGCAGTTAAGTTCAGCTATTAAAAGCTGAACTTATTGTTTTAGATTTGTGAAATTTTGAGAAGGTTTTCCTATATGCCAACCTTGGTAGTAATCGATTTTTAAAGTATCTAAAACTTTTATAATATCTTCATTTTCTACAAACTCAGCAATTGTTTGAATATTTAACTCTTTTGCTAAAGTAATCATACTACTTACAAATGCTTTATCTTTTTCATCATTATTTATATTTATAATAAAATCACCATCAATTTTTAGATAATCAATAGGGAATTTTTTTACATAGTGGAATGATGAAAAACCAGCTCCAAAGTCATCTATTGCAAATTTGAAACCTTCTGATTTTAAATTATGCACAAATTTTTCTAATAGAGTAAAGTTTTTAACAGTTTCTCTTTCTGTTATTTCAAATACGATTTTTTGTTTATCAATATCATATTTTTTTGCAAATTCATTTATTTTATCTATAAAATTCCCAATAATAAGTGATTTTGGAGATAGATTGATAAATAAAAGACCTTTGTATAAACTATCTTGAATCTTTTGGAAAGCTTTTTCTATAACCATTAAATCCATTATGTTAATTAATCCTTTAGATTCAGCAATTTCTATAAATTCAAAAGCTGAAATGATTTTATCATCTTGATGGATTCTCATTAGAAGTTCATGAATAACAATATCACTATCTTTTGAAGATGGTTTTATTGGTTGGAAATATGGCTCTATTTTATTATTTTCAATAGCTTTTAAAAGAAGAGCAGTTTTTTCTTGTTTTAGTTTTAAAATATCTGAAATATCATTTTTTGTTGGTATTTTAATAGCGTTTTTACCTTCTTCTTTTGCTTGATACATCATAGAATCAGCGATAATAAACATATCTTTTTGAGAAGTTGTATGTGTTGGATAAACACAAATTCCAATCGAAATAGTAATTCCAATATTTGAACCATCTGGCGCAATTATTTTTTCTGTTGCCATTTTTTTTGAAATTCTATTTGCAACTATCAATGCTTCTTTTTCTGTACATTCTGGAAGTATTATTGTAAATTCATCTCCTCCATATCTAGCAACTATATCTTCATCTCTTTTCTCTTTTTTTAGAGTACTTGCAACAGTTTGAAGTAAAGTATCACCAAAAGAGTGACCAAAATTATCGTTTATAGGTTTAAAGTTATCACAATCTATAACCATTAAAGCAAATGAATAATTATGTCTTTGAGCTCTTTTTATTTCATATCTCATCATATCATTAAATACTCTTTGATTAAACAAATCAGTTAATGGATCTCTTGCTGCATAATATTCTAAATCTTGAGTATATTTGTTTATAGCTTTAACTGAACCAACTAAGTTTGCCATAGTTGTTAAAATAGATTCAACAATTATATGTCTTATTGGATCATCAGAGAATACTGATTGTAAACCAATACCTACTATTCCTCCAATTTTTGGAGTATCCAAAAATAGTGATTTTGTTTTATATTCAAAAGAATCTTCATTTAAAAAAGATAAATTTTCATTTTTATTTGCAATAATATGTTTAACTTTAAAGTCAGTTAGTCCCTCGAAATAATCAGACTCTTTTATAGTTTTATAAATATATTTATCAAACATATGAAGTTGTATTTCACTTGGAGTTGCAATCCAGAAAACATCTACTTCAAACTGGTCTTCTGAAACTCTAAATATAGTTACTAAAGTGTAAGTTTCCATAATTTTATTTATTTCAAGTAGTAAATCACTGATATATTCTCGCCAATCTTTTACTACATCAGAAGTTATTATAAATTTATCTAAAAGTTTTACTTCAAATTCTAATAATTCTTTATCAACAGCTATGTTTTTGAGCCTTTCTGCCATTAAATCAACATTTTTAATGATTCCATTAAATTCTTTGAAATATAAATCTAGATTTTTTGAATCAAATTCTTTAAAATCTTGTATTGAGTTTATACTTTCAACTTTACCATGGAATAACTCTAAATTGTCTGTAATTTTTTTAGTTGTATATCTTGAAGAGATAAAAGCTAAAATATAAAAAATTGGAATAATTACTAAGAAAAATGCAATAAATTGATATTTAGTTTCATCAAAAATAGAGTTTAGATTTTGTTTAACTTCTATTACCCCTAAAATATCACCTTCATTTACATTTGGATGACAAGCTTTGCAATCTGTTATCGCTTTTAAAGGTAAAATATTTCTTACGATATTGTTGTTAAAGCTATCGAGTTTATCAATTTTTCCATTTAAAACATCAACTAAAGTTATATCTTTTTCTTTTTCTTTTATTTCCCCATAAATCGCTTTTACTTTATCTGCTCTATAGATATTTACTTCATAATTACTTCCTTGAAAATTGTTTTCCAAAGAGTTTGTAAAAAGCATAACATCATCTCTACTCCAACCTTTTTTCATAACTTGATACATAGATGAGAAAAGTTGATTTGATATTGCTTGAGCTTGAACTAATGCCTCTTTTTTAGCTAAAGATGTATGTAAATATATACTAAAAATAAAAGATATTAGAAATACAATAGACACTAAAATTATTTGTCTTGAAAAGATATAATTTTTGAAAGTTTTTTTCATAAAGGACCTTGTGTGATTTGTAATTTATAATGATAACTTATTTAAGATTAAATAGATTAAAAGCTTTTGCTTTTAATCTTGAGGAGTGTTTATCATCCAGATTGAGAAAACATCTAAGTAGTTCCAAAAAGATTGTTTTAAGTCATCTGGCATTTCAAGGTTTTCTAAAACTTTGATATATGATTCAAGCCAAACAAGTCTGGCTTTAGGAGTGATTTTAAATGGTTGATGTCGTGCTACCATCATTGGATTTCCTCTATTTTGGTTAAAATAGTCAACTCCTCCACAAATTTGTATAAAAAAATCTGCTGAATGTTGTTTTGCTAAAGCAAAAGCTTCATCACTTTTTGGAAATAAATCTTTGATTTCACTTGTTCTTAAAATATCATAGTGATTTGATATTAATTTTCTCATTCCATCTTCACCTAAAAATTCTAAAACTTTAGGATCAGGCTTTGTAACAGGAGGTCTTACTCCAAATTGTGCTTGTGTAATATTATAATTCATTTTATTAACCTTTTAAATATGTAAAAATTTGACCACTATCATACAATATTACAGTTAAAAAATGTTTAGTATGATAAAATACCAAGATTCAAATTTTAGGATTTTTATGTATCAAAAACTAGATAATATCGAAGAGTGTTATAGTTGTGGTTTATTTATTGAAAAAGATAAACGAACAAAATTATCTCAAAGATGTCCTAGATGTAATAGTAAATTATCAGTAGATAAAGAGTCTTCTTTTGACTCTTTGTATTATGCTATTTCAGCTCTTTTATTATTTGTTATTTTAAATATTTATCCAATAATTACTTTAAATATTTCAGATAATGAACTAAAAACAACTTTGATAGGAGCTGTTGTTGCTTTAATAGAACAAGAGTTTTTTTTAATAGGAGTTGTTGTATTTTTTACTATTTTATTTGCTCCTATTTTAAACTCTTTTGTTATTATTTTTGTATATATTCAAAAAAAACTGAAAATAAAAATTTTTTCAAAAACTTTACTTTATGATAGTTTCTATTTTTTTAAACATTGGGGATTCATAGAAGTTTTTATCATAAGTATTATTGTTACTTATATAAAACTAATAGGAATGGTATCAACAACAAAGTTTGATATAGGATTTTATGTGATGTTGATTTATATTTTTTGTTTTTATATGTCAAATAAAAAGTTTAATGCAAAAAGTATTTTTGGAGAATAGATGGTTTTAATCTCTTGTAAAAATTGTCATAAAGTTTATGAAAAGGAGGATTATAGTGAATTTATTTGTACAAGATGTAAACATAAAGTTACAAAAAGAGTAACAAACTCTTTTCAAACATCATTTGCTTTACTTATTTGTGCAATTTTACTTTATATTCCAGCAATGCTTTATCCAATTATGGAAATAACTCAATTTGGAGTTGATATTCAAAGTACTATTTTGCAAGGTGTTATTAGCTTTTTGGAGATGAAAAGTTATTTTATAGCAATTGTGATTTTTACTGCAAGTGTTGTAATTCCTTTCATAAAATTAGTTGGATTACTTTTTATTTTTATATCTTTAAAAACAGATGTAAAAATGGAAAATAAAACAAAGATTTTGATATATAAGTTTATTGAAGCTATTGGAAAATGGTCAATGATAGATATTTATGTAGTTGCAATTTTATCTTCAACCGTGCAACTTGATGAAATTTTTAATATAAAAGGTGGAATTGCTGCAACATCTTTTGGATTGATGGTTATTTTAACAATGATGGCAGCAAACAGATTTGATACAAGGATAATTTGGGATGGGAAATGATATAGAAAAAGCAGTAGTTTATAAACCAAAATTAGTAGAAAAAAATAAACTTTCATTTATTTGGATTTTACCTTTAATAATTCTAGGTGTTTTAGGCTGGATTGCTTACGAATCTTACGCAAAAAAAGGTACAAATATTACAGTTGTATTTAAAAGTGCAGAAGGATTAAAAGAGAATATTACACCTTTGGAATACAAAGGTTTACAACTTGGAAAAGTAACAAAAATCTCAATGCACGAAGATTTACAAAGTGTAAAAGTAAATATTTTAGTAAATAATGATGTAGCACGATATGTTGCAAATGAAGGCTCAAAATTTTGGATAAAAAAACCAACTATCTCTTTGACAAAAATTTCTGGACTAAATACTTTGATAAGTGGTTACAAAATTGAACTCTCACCTAGATTTAAAACTCAAGATGACTATAACAAAGGTGCTTATCAAGACTATTTTGAAGGATTGGATACTCAACCAAATGATGAATGGGAATTAAATGGTTACTATATAAATCTGATTGCTTCAAATGATAAAGATAACATAGAAGTAGGAACACCGATATTTTATAATAAGTTTCAAATTGGGGAGATTGTAGCAAAAGAGTTTAGATATGAAAAAGTATTTTTAAGCGCGTATATTTACGATAAATTTAACTATTTGGTAAATAAAAGTTCAAAATTTGTTATGAATGAAGCTTTAAAAGTAAACTATGGAGCAAGTGGACTAAATATAGAACTTGGTTCTTTATATTCTGCGCTTGTTGGTGGAATTACTGTAATAACTTCAAATAAAGATGATGCAAAAATAGAAAATAGCGATATATATGAAGTTTATGCAAGTAAAGATGACTTAAAAAATAAAGAAGAGTTTACTATTAAATTTACAGATGTAAGTGGAATAGAAGAAAATACACCTATTATCTTTAAAGGAATAGAAATAGGAAAAATAATACAAGTAAATTTAGATAAAGATGTTTTAACTACAAAAGCTTATGTTTATGATGAATATAAATATCTTTTGACAGATAAAACTAGATTTTTTGTCGAAGAACCTACTATTTCACTTGATGGAGTAAAAAATCTAGGAAATATTATAAAAGGAAATTTTATTTCACTTGATTATAAAAATGGTGAGTTTTCAAATACTTTTAATGCAATAAATAAAAAAGATTTAAGTAAAAGTTATAACACAATAAAACTAGAACTTCTAAGTGAAAACTTAAATTCTATCTCTTTAAACTCAAAAGTATTTTATAAAAATATTGTAATAGGGCGAGTTGATAATTATGCTTTAACTCCTGATTTAAAAAATGTAAAAATCACAGTTTTAATAGATAGCAAATATAAAGATTTATTAAATGACTACAATCTTTTTTATGATATGAGTTCAAAAATTGTTGAAATAAAAAGTATGAATCTGAATATAAATTATAGTGGAGTTGAACCACTTTTAAATGGAGCAATTGGTTTAATTGCAGATAAAAGAGGTGATGCAGAACTTACAAAAAAAGAGTTTAAATTATATAACTCTTATAAAGAAGTTGAAAGACTAAAAAGATTTTATAATACAGGATTTACTATTGAAGCCTCTTTTGATAATAGTTTTGAAATAAAACAAGATATGGCAATTGTTTATAAAAATCAAGAGATAGGTTTTGTAAAAGATATAAAATTTGATGATAAAAAATCAAAAGTAAATCTTTTTATCTATTCTCCATTTAAAAAATATATTACAGATAAAAGTAGATTTTATAAAAAAGGAGTTGTTGATTTTAAAGCTAGTCTTAGTGGAGTTTTATTTGAAGTTGATAACTTCACTTCATTAATAGATGGCTCAATTCATCTTGATACAACTTCAACTCAATCTTTTGAGAAATTTGAAATATATGGAAATGAAGATGAGATGAAAAACTCAACAAATAGCCTAACAATAGTTTTTGATGATGTTGAAGGTTTACAAGAAAATTTTTCACAATTAACTTATAAAGGTGTAAATGTTGGAAAAGTTAAAAAAATCTCTTTAAATTCTAAACAACAAATAGAAGTAAAAGCACTAATTTATGATGATTTTGCCTCTTTTGCTAAAGAAGGAACAGTTTTTTACTTGAAAAAACCACGAATCTCTTTACAAGAAGTTGCAAATGCAGGCTCAACAATAATGGCAGTAAATATTGGAGTTATAAAAAGTGAAAGTTCAAATATTCAGACAGTTTTTAAAGGAACGGAAAATCAACCATCAGTTGAAAAATCTCACTTAGGAACAGTTTATAAAATAGAAGATTTAACTGCATCAAGTGTAAATGTCGATGCACCAGTTTATTATAAAAATGTCCAAATAGGAAAAGTAAGTAAAATAGACTTAAGTGAAGATGGTTCTAAAGTTGTAGTTGATTGTTTGATTTATGATAAATATACAAAACTAATTAGAAAAAATTCAGAGTTTTATGACATAAGTGGATTTGAGATGAAATTCTCTATTTTTACAGGTTCAAAAATAGAATCAAATACTTTTACAAGTCTGTTAAAAGGTGGATTAGTGGTGGTTACTCCTTATGAATATGGGGAAATTGCAGATGCTGGAGAGAAGTTTACTTTGGTAAAAACTTTAAGAGATGATTGGAAAAGTATAAGTCCAAGTATTAAGTAAAAAATATAGGAAATAATTAAAATGAAAGCTAATGATTTAAATAGTTATGAAGAGTTAAATTTGATTGCTTTTGATTATGCAAGAACAGGGAAAACGCAAGATTTAAAACTATTATTAAATAATGGGATGTCTGTTGACCTTTGTGATTATAAAGGTAATACTTTATTGATGTTGGCTTCATATAATGGAAATATTGAAACTGTAAAACTTTTAATAGATAATAAAGCACAAGTCGATAAAAAAAATAATAAAGGACAAACTCCACTTGGTGGAGTTTGTTTTAAAGGTAATTTAGAAATAGTAAAACTATTAGTTGAAAATGGTGCAAATATCCATGAAAATAATGGCTTTGGATTTACTCCTTTTGCTTTTGCTGTAATATTTGGAAATACTGATATTGTAGAGTATTTTAATGAACAAGATAAAAATAAAAGCTTTAAATCTAAAATTTATTTAGTTTTTTCAAAGTTTATAAAAAGATTTAAAAAATAGGAGTTTTATATCCTATTTTATATAATTTTCTTTTTTATCAACTGTATCTAACTCTTGACCAATCTCTTGGTATCTTTTGAAGTAATATTTTACAAATGAGTTTATATTTTCATCATTTGGCATAAAATATTTCTCTTTTTTTGTTGCATAGTTATTTAAAAACTGCGTTGCATCTTTTTTATCAAGATAGTGTTTCGCAAGTGCAGTATAGTTTGTGATATACCAAGCTTTTAAAACTTCAAATTTTGCCTCACTTATATCTATATTTAACTTTTTATTTTCATCATCCCAAGATAAAACACCACTATCAAAAAGTCCATTTAAGTGAATCAAACCTTCACAATAGTATGGTTGAACTTCATCAACTTCCATCCAACCAATCAATCCTACACTTCGTTTTATAAGGTCAATTAAAACTTGCTCTTTTAGGTGAAGTTCGTCTGTATCAACATCAAGTAAATATGAGATTAATCCACCAGTTGTTGCTTTGAACTCTTCAATATTTTTGAAATTTCCAGTTTTATTCATAACTGATTCAGTTTCATCATCACACCATAAAATATGACCATATTCATGTCCAACTGTACTTATATCGTAAACTTGATGCCAAGATGTTGTTTCATTAAATAAAAACATTCTATCACGAGTAAGAAGTTTTTGCCCAAATATTTCTTGGCTTAGTTTTAAAAATGGTTTAGCCCTGCTAGTTTGTAAAATCTCATCACTAAATGCAAAGATTTTTTTACCTTCTTCTAAAGATACAACTTCATCATTTGGTACAACTTGTGCTGAAAATAGTCCATTGAACTCTGCACCAAAGAATAGGGCAGGTCGTCCCACATAAAGTTGCACTTTATCAAGTGATTTGAAGCTAAAATCATAGATTTTTTTATAATTTTCATTTGGCTCAAAACTTGAATATATTTTTGAAAACGCTGATTTGATTTTATTTACTCTATGGTCATTTTGTGCAAATTTTGGGTTAGTTAATCTAATATCCCATTCAAGTGCAACAGCTTTTCTAAAGTGGTCTTCATAGTATTCAAGTGGATGTCCGATTTGAATTGGAGTTTTTATTTTCATCCAAGCTCTATCTACATCTGCCCATTTTGAAACTAATTCATCTGTTCTATCTTCACTAAATGCTTTGATAAGTGCTTGAATATATAAAACATAATCCCATTTTTGATTGTAAATTTCATCTTCAAGTTCGATTAGTTTATCTGCAAACTCTTCAAGTGCATCTACAACTTCAGTTGTCTCTTTTTTGAAAGCTTTTATATATGCTTGAGATTTATATTTGTCACCATCTTTTACTAAAGCAGAGTAACATCTATCAGCAGTAATTCCCCCATGTCCTAAATCAAAAAGTTTTTCATCTTCAAGATATTTCATGATTTTTGCTTCATCACCTTCAAACTTGGCAACTAACTCTTTATTTATTCCATTTATAATATGTGCTGTCCAAGAAGTTTGCCATGCACTCATTTGAAGTCCTACATTGTAAACTCCAATAAATACTTCCCTATAAAAAGGTGTTAATAAAGAATTTTCCAAAATAAAATCAATAAATTTAGTATGAATTTCATGCCAATACTGTTTTACAAATTGGTATGCTTTTTCTTGTAAAGAGATAATCTCTTTCTCATTTTTTTCAAGTTTTTTTAGAACTTGAACTAAACTATCATCTCTTAAATTTACAAGTCTAGTAACAAGTGCAAATCTTAAATCATCTTTCATTTCAAGATTTAAAGATTTTGCAAAATCATCAATAAGAGTTAGTTTATCAAACTCTTTATTTTCTAAAAATTTTATTAGTTTATTTGTTTTTGTTTTTTGGTCATTTAAAAAATCATATATTTTTTGTAAGTCGTTTAAAAATTCTTCTTTTGTCATCATAAAAATCCTTATTTTTTGTAAGAGAGTATTTTATCAGAATAGAACTTTTACTTATGAATTTACTTTTTTCAAAATATTCAAAGCTTCACTATATTCAAAATCATCAATATTTTCTTTCAAATTTTTTATTTCTTGATTATTTAAAATATTTTTTAAATTTTCGTATAAAGTATTTAATTTTTCTTCTTCGATAATAGTTCCATCTTGCAAGTCTTGTTTGATAGAATTTAGTAATTTTTTGAAATCTTGATTAGCCAAAAAGTGCATATTTTTATCTTTTGACTTTTTAGATTTTTCATATATAGTTTTAAGTTCAGTTTTTATTTTTGCTATTTCTTCTTCTAAAGTTTCAACTTCCAATGAAGTAATTGCACTATTGTTTTTATATTTTGCATCAATTTTTTGGCATATTGTAAAAAGTGCAGTTGCTCCTAAATTTCCACTTACACCTTTTAATCCATGTATAATTGTAGGTGCTGTTTCATCATTTTGTTTAACTCTTTCAACAATATCGATAAACTCTTCATTTAATTGTTCAAAGAATTTTGTTAATAGTTTATTTATTAGCTCTCTACTACTTAGAGTTCTTTCTAAATGTTCCATATCTAAGGTTATGTTAGATGTATTTTTAGCTTTATTAAAGATGATATTTTCTTTTTTTGTTATTTTTTTTGCATATTTTATAATTGTATTATATAGTTCTTCACTATTTATAGGTTTTCCTAAGTGGTCATTCATACCTACTTCTAAAACTTTTTGTTTGTCTTCTATCATAGCAGCAGCCGTCAGAGCTACTATTGGGATATCTTTATCAAATTCACGAATTTGTTTTGTTGCATCATAACCACTTAAAATTGGCATTTGTAAATCCATTAAAATCAAGTCATACAATCCTTGATTTTTTTTCTGTTTTTTTACAGCTTCTTCTCCATTATTTGCAATATCTACTTCAATACCTGCCTTTTTTAAAAACATTGAAGCAACTTCTTGATTTATTTCATTGTCTTCAACAAGCAAAATTTTTAAACCAAAGAGATTTGGACACTCTTTACTAATATCAATTGTAGAGATTTTTTTTACAATTCCTTTTTTTGCTTTTGCTAAAGCATCAAATAGTGTTGAACTTGTGATGGGTTTTGATAAGAAACTATCAATAGGAATATCACCTAAATCTATTTCATCTTTTGAATAAGCTGATACCATCAAAATAGATGGAATAGCTTTTTGAATCTCTTTATTTTCATATAATCCATAAATTTTTTTTATAGCTTCTTTTCCATTTAATTTTGGCATATTCCAATCCATAAGAACAAAATCAAAAGGAATATTTTCAAAATCAGCTTTTTTTACCATTTCAACAGCTTCTATTCCATCTTTTGCTTCCAAAGTTATATATCCAAAATTTTTTAACATATCTTTTAAAATAACTCGTGAAATTTCTTGGTCATCAACTATTAAGATTTTAAATTTTTTATCATTTAAATTATAGTTTTCTTCCCATTTTAAAGATTCAACTTCTAATATAAAACTAAATTCTGTACCAATTCCTTTTTTACTTTCTACTTTTATTGTACTTCCCAAAGATTCTACAATCTTTTCAGATATTATAAGTCCTAAACCAGTTCCACCATATTTTCTTGTAGTTGAATTATCTGCTTGCACAAAAGCTTTAAATAAATTTGAAATTTCTTCATCGTTCATTCCAATTCCACTATCTTTTACACTAAATCTTATTTTGGCACGAGATGAAGATATCTTTTCATAAAGTTCAATTGTTAGAGTGATATTTCCTTCTTTTGTAAATTTTAAAGCATTACTTAAAAAATTTGTTAGAACCTGTAAAATTCGTAGTTCATCACTTATGATAACTTTTGGTGTTCCTGTTTTATTATATAAATATAGTTCTAAATTTTTATTTGTTGCACTTTGTGTAAAGATAGTTTTTAGTTGAGATAAGATGTTATCTAGTGAAAAAGTTTTCATCTCTAAATCAAAACTACCAGTTTCTATTTTAGAAAAATCTAAAATATCACTGATAATTCCTAAAAGCATTTTTGAAGAGTTGTTTATTTTTGAGATAATATCATATTGTTTTTCATCCAATTGAGTATCAAACATCAATTCACTTAAGCCAATTACAGCATTCATAGGAGTTCTCATCTCATGACTCATATTTGCTAAAAATTGATTTTTTGATTCATTTGCTTTTAGTAAAGCTTTTTCATTTTCAAGTTCGGTAGTTATATCTTCAAAAGTAGATACAAATTCATTTTCATTAAAAACTTTATCTTCTACTACATTTACAAAAACTTTAAATATATGAAATTTATCATCTTTTTTAATTTTTGCTAAGTGAGTTTTATTTGGATTATTTAAGATATATTCAACCCAAGTTATTTCTCCCATTTTTGTTTGTAAAAAACCATCTTCTTTTATAAAATGGTCACAAATACATCTATATTGTTTTTTAAATTCATTTATAGATTTAAATTCAAAGAAATTTAAAAAAGTATTATTTACTTGAATTAACTCTTTTCCACTATTTGTTACTATTACTATACTATTTGAAGAGTTTAGTATTTTTTCTGCTCTATTTTTTTGAAGAGAAATCTGTTTATAAAACATATTAAATATATAAAGAATTATCAAATATATTGCTAGAATTGTAGTTAAAGAGATTAAAAATAATTTTTTTAGGGTATTTTCAAAATCTGTATAATATTGTGTCAAATCATGAAAAAATATGAAATTTCCTAAATTTTGTCCATCAAGTGATGTCGTATTAAAAAACTGTAAAGTTAAATGTTTATTATCAAATATAATATCTTTATTTTCTTTTTCATATTCAAATTTTTTTAAATACTCTAAAAATTTAGGGTTAATAGAAGAGTCAGAAGTTATAAATTTGTCAAGATTTGTTTCATAAAAAACACCTTGAATATTATTGAAAAAGGTGATTGAATACATTATTTTTCTTACAGAAATACCAATTTCAAAAGCACCTACAAAGTCATTTTTTTCATCAAATAAAGGAAGTATAACTCTATATGATAAACCCGTTAGTCCTTTTTCAAAACCAAAAAAAGTCTCTTTTGTATCAAATACTTTTTTTAACATCGGTCTTGATTGTAAAATATTATCTCCTGATAAATCTAATTTTTGTAAACGAAGTAAGTTTGTACCATCTTTTGAAAAGAAGTTCATTTGAGTTATATATGGATCTTTAGTTAGAAGTATGCTATATTTTTCAATAGTTAATTGTTCTAATTTGTTTTTATTTTGTTCTTTTAGTGCTAAGATAATATCTGGATTATCTAATAGTTTGCTACTAAGTTCATAAGAATAATTTTTTAGATTTTTTTCAATTGTTTTGTGAAAAAAATTCTCTATTTTAGCTATTTGTTCTCTTTTTGCATTATTTAATTTTTGTTTTTGAAAATCATAAAAAACATAAAATAAAACACTAAATGAACAGATAAATAAAAATACTATTAATCCTAAAAATTTATATTTCAAATAAACGTTATTCATAGTTCTAAATATCTAATATAGAAAAGTTATTTCTACCACTATTTTTTACTTTATATAAAGTTTCATCAGATTTCATCAAAAGTTCTAATTTGGTAATATCTTTATTTGTATTGTAATAAGAAATACCAATACTAACAGTTATAAAATTTGCTACTTTTGAAAAATCATGAGTTATCTTTAAATCCCTTACTGCTTCTAAAAGATTTTTTGCAACAGTTTCTAAACCAGGTTTATCAATATCTTTTAAAAGTATTACGAACTCTTCTCCACCATAACGTGCGACTAAATCAGTAGGCCTTTTAATAGTTGATTGTAAAGCAAATGCTACTTTTTTTAAAGCTTCATCACCTTTTCCATGTCCATAATTATCATTATAAGGTTTGAAAAAGTCTATGTCTATCATCATAACAGCTAGATTTTTATTTTCTCTTTTTATTTCTAAAAAAGTTGTTTCAAAAGCTTCATCAAAAAATCTTCGATTTCTTATGTTTGTTAAACCATCATACATTGATAGTTGTTCTAGCAAATCAGTTTTTAGCTTGAGTTCAAGGTGATTTTTTAGTCTTAGTTTTAGAATAGCTTTACTAAAAGGTTTTGTAATATAATCAATTGCACCTAGATTTAATGCAAACTCTTCGTCTTCTTCACTATTTTTAGCTGTAATAAAAACTATAGGTAAATTTTTTGTTTTATTATTATTTTTTAATTCTTTACATACTTCATAACCATTTATATCTGGCATTTCTATGTCTAAAAGTACAAGATCTATATCATTTGGAGCATTTAATATTTCAAGTGCTTTTGTTCCACTTTTTGATATTTTGATATTACAATCATCCTTTAATAAATCTGATAATAATAATAAATTCGTTGTCATATCATCGACAATAAGAATCGTAGGTTTTTTATGTTCCAATATATTTCCCTTGCAAAATGAAGTTAAGATCTTATCTTATCTTATCTTTCTATTAATTATCCAAGGATAATTTTTTGACTATTAAAGTGTTTCTTTAAAAATTTTTTTTAATTTTTTAATATAGAGAAATTAAAAGATAGTGTAAGTTTTGAGGCTTGAAAATTACAAAATACAGCAGTAAAAACTGCTATATTTTATTTTTTGATATCAAATCTATCAAGATTCATAACTTTTGTCCAAGCATTTATAAAATCTTGTACAAATTTTTCTTTTGAATCTTCTTGTGCATAAATTTCTGCAACAGCTCTTAATTGCGAATTAGAACCAAATAATAAATCAACTCTACTAGCAGAGTATTTCATAGAACCACTTTGTCTATCTTTTCCTACAAAACTATCTTCTTCAGGAGTTGTTGGATACCAAGCAGTTTTCATATCAAGTAGATTTACAAAGAAATCATTACTTAAAACTCCAACATTTGAAGTAAATACTCCTAAATTTGTATTTGCATAGTTTGCACCTAAAACTCTCATTCCTCCAACTAATACAATCATTTCAGGAATTGTCAAAGATAGTAATTGTGCTTTATCAATCAACAACTCTTCTGTACTTAAAGTGTATTTTGCTTTTGAATAGTTTCTAAAACCATCTGCTATTGGCTCAAGATGTGAAAATGATTCTACATGTGTTTGCTCTTGAGTTGCATCAGTTCTTCCAGCGCTAAATGGAACCTTTTTACTAAATCCAGCATCTTTTACTGCTTTTTCAACTGCTGCACATCCACCTAAAACTATTAGGTCAGCTATTGAAACCTTTTTATTAAACTCTTTTTGAATCTCTTCAAGTTTTTTAATAACAATATCTGTTCCTTGATTAACTTCCCAATCTTTTTGAGGAGCTAGTCTTATTCTTGCACCATTTGCTCCACCTCTTTTATCCGAATTTCTATAAGTTGAAGCAGATGCCCATGCAGTTGTAACTAATTGAGAAATAGATAAACCAGAAGATAAAATAATCTCTTTTAATTTTTCTATATCATTTTCATTTATTAATTCATAATCAAGTGTTGGTACTACATCTTGCCAAATTAACTCCTCTTTTGGAACTTCTGGTCCAAGATATTTTGAACGAGGTCCAAGGTCACGATGTGTAAGTTTAAACCATGCTCTTGCAAAAGCATCCGCAAACTCTTCTGGATGTTCATGAAATCTTTTTGAAATTGGTCCATAAATTGGATCCATTCTTAATGCTAAATCTGTAGTGAACATTACAGTTTTTACTTTTTTACTAGCATCATGAGCAGAAGGTGCAAGATGTTCATCTTTTGGATTTATAGGTTCCCATTGCCAAGCTCCTGCTGGAGATTTTGTTAGATTCCATTCATAACCAAATAAAATATCAAAATATTCATTATCCCATCTAGTTGGATTTGCTGTCCAAGAACCTTCTAATCCACTAGTAATAGTATCATTTCCTTTTCCACTTAAAAATTTACTAAACCAACCTAAACCTTGTGCAACAAGTCCTTCTGCTTCTGGTTCAGCTCCTACATTTGAAGCATCACCAGCTCCGTGTGTTTTTCCAAATGTATGCCCACCAGCAATTAGTGCAACAGTCTCTTTATCTCCCATTGCCATTCTTGCAAATGTTTCTCTTATATCTATTGCAGAAGCTAAAACATTTGGTTGTCCATCTGGACCTTCTGGATTTACATATATAAGACCCATTTGAACAGCAGCAAGTGGATTATCTAAGTCTCTATCTCCACTATATCTACTATTTTCTTTATCACTTGTTGCCAACCATTCAGCCTCTTTCCCCCAATAAATATCTTCTTCAGGTTCCCAAATATCAACTCTACCACCTGCAAAACCAAAAGTTTTAAATCCCATTGATTCTAAGGCAACATTTCCTGCAAGTATCATTAAATCTGCCCAAGATATTTTATTTCCATATTTTTGTTTTATAGGCCAAAGTAAACGTCTAGCTTTATCTAAATTTACATTATCTGGCCAGCTATTTAATGGTGCAAAACGTTGATTTCCAGTAGATGAACCACCTCTACCATCTCCAGTTCTATATGTACCTGCACTATGCCAAGCCATTCTTATAAACAGTGGTCCATAATGTCCATAATCAGCAGGCCACCAATCTTGAGAATCAGTCATTAAAGCTGTTAAATCAGCTTTTAAAGCATAATAATCTAATTTTTCAAACTCTTTTGCATAATCAAAATCATTTCCAAGAGGATTCACTTTATTTGAATGTTGTGAAAGAATTTTTAAATTTAGTTGATTTGGCCACCAATCTTTATTTGAAGTACCACCATTTTTTACCATTGGATTTGTTCCAAATCCTAAAGGACATTTACCAGCCATTTTCTCTCCTTGCTATTTAATAAATTTAACGAGACAATATGACATTAAAAAGCTTAATAATATATAAATATAATTTATTATAGGATAAAAATTATCCTAATATATATTTTTAGCACTCATTATATAAAAGTGCTAAAAATATATAAAACTTTAGCTAACTTTTATAAAGTTGCGATAAAATTACCTTTCAAAATTAAATAAATTATAGGAGAAACTATAAGATGGCAAAACATCAATTTCAGACAGAAGTAGGACAACTATTACATTTAATGACACACTCTTTATATTCAAATAAAGAGATTTTTATAAGAGAACTTGTATCAAATGCAAGTGATGCAATCGATAAATTAAACTATTTAAGACTAACTGATGAAAATTTAAAAGAAAAATTTGCAGATTTTAAAGGTGAGATAAATATCTCTTTTGATGAAAAAGATAAATCTTTAAGTATTATAGATAATGGTATTGGTATGAATGAAGCTGATTTGATAGCTTCTATTGGTACTATTGCAAAATCTGGAACAAAATCATTTGTTGAAGCTTTAACAGGTGATGCAAAAAAAGATTCAAATCTTATTGGTCAATTTGGAGTAGGGTTTTATTCAGTATTTATGGTAGCAAATAAAGTAGATGTTATCTCTAAAAAAGCTGGAGAGGAACAAGCTTATAAGTGGAGTTCGGATGGAACAGGAGAGTTTGATTTAGCTCCTTGTACAAAAGAAACAAATGGTACAGTTATTTATATTCAATTAAAAGATGAAGAAGCAGAAGAATTTGCTTCAAAATATAGAATCAAAAATATTGTAGAAAAATATTCAAATCATATAGCTTATCCAATTTTCTTAAATTATGATGAAGAAGTAAGTGAACCTTTAAGTGAAGAAGATGAAAAAGCTGGTAAAAAAGCAGAGAAAAAAACTGAAAGAAAACATGAACAAATAAATGCTGCAACAGCACTTTGGATGCAACCAAAAGCAAAATTAAAAGAGCAAGATTATAATGATTTTTATAAATCAATTTCTCACGATAGTTCAGATCCGATGCTTACAATTCATACAAAAACAGAAGGTGTAAACGAATATACAACTCTATTTTATATCCCAAAAATTGCACCTATGGATATGTATAGAGCAGATTTCCAAAGTGGTGTTAAACTATATGTTAAAAGAGTATTTATTACTGATGATGAAAAAGAGTTATTACCAATATATTTAAGATTTGTTAGAGGTATTATTGATAGTGAAGATTTACCTTTAAATGTAAGTAGAGAGATTTTACAAGAAAATAGAATCTTAGCAAATATCAAACAATCAAGTGTTAAAAAGATTTTAAGTGAAATCAAAAAATTATCAAAAGATGAAGAAAAATATGCTGAATTTGTAGCTCAATATATAAGACCTTTAAAAGAGGGTGTTTACCAAGATTATACAAATAAAGAGGCGATTTTAGAACTTTTAAGATACAAATCAACAAAAACTGAAATTGGAAAAATGACTTCGTTAGAAGCATACAAAGAAAGAGCAAATAGTGAACAAAAAGCTATTTATTATATCGTTGGTGAAAATGAAAAAGTATTAAGAAACTCTCCTCTTTTAGAGTCATATAAGAAAAATGATATTGAAGTTTTAATCTTAGATGATAAAGAGATAGATGAGATTATCACTCCTGCAATTGGTGCGTTTAAAGAGTGGGAATTTAAAGATATTACAGCAATTGAACCTC
This sequence comes from Arcobacter lacus, assembly GCF_003063295.1. Taxonomy (NCBI): domain Bacteria; kingdom Pseudomonadati; phylum Campylobacterota; class Epsilonproteobacteria; order Campylobacterales; family Arcobacteraceae; genus Arcobacter; species Arcobacter lacus. The sequence continues at coordinate 240,222 of NZ_MUXF01000019.1, read as the reverse complement.
CAAAAGTAGAACAAAGCGAAGAAGAAAAAAAAGAAGTTGAAGAAAAATTCCAAGATATTCTTTCAAAAATTAAAGATAAATTAGGTGATGCAGTAAAAGATGTAAAAGTTACTTCAAGATTAAGTGAATCTCCATCTTGCGTAGTAAAAGATGCAGCAGATGCTCAAATGGCAGCAATGGCTCATATGTTTAGACAAATGGGACAAGCTATGCCAGAAAGTGCTCCAATCTTAGAAATCAACCCAGAACATGAAATCGTAAAAAAACTAAATGGTTGTGTAGATGAAGCAACAATCGAAGATGTTTCTTGGATTTTACTAGACCAAGCAAAACTAAGTGAAGGTATAGAAATCACTGATACTGTAGCTTTTGCTCAAAGGTTATCAAGAATTACTGCTAAAGCTTTATAATATAAAAACTATTTGCACGCATTTTGCGTTGCAAATAGTTTCTTCTTATTAAAATTCCCTTGAATAAAAACTTATAATATGATAAAGTTATACTTAAATAAAATAACTAAAATATAATTTAAAGGTTAACAAATGGTTGGAGCTATATTTGAGGGCTTAAAGATGATTTTTAAAACAATTACAAAATTATCTCGACCTTATGTTAGCCTTGAAGAAAATGACTTAAAATTCAAGATAGATAGCGACAACACTTTTAAATATACACTTTCAAATATTGATACAAAAACACGACATGATCCTTATATAATAGATGCATACACTCTAAGTGCAAATGAAATATATTTAGAATATGTTCATACAGATATTGATGTATCTTGGAACGGACAAGCTTTGAGTTTTTTTATAAGTTTATTAAAGGACAATATAAAAGCAAAAAAATTTGACTTGCTAGAAAAAGAAGAGTTTTCTCATTATGAATTTTTGACATACAAAGTTGATGATAAATATTTTTTAAATGTAATATATGTATATGAAATTAGTAAAGAAGTTTTTATAGTAGATAAAAAATCCGAACTTTATGAAAAGTTATTAAAAAATTTTAAAAAAGATTATGTTTACCGTTTTGAAAAAAATGATAGTAATGTACCAAATATAGAAAATTTAAGTTTAGTAAAAAATAATGCAATGAATAGTTATTTTGCAATGTCTTCAAACTAAGAGTTTTCTCTTAGTTTAAACTATTTTCCAAATACTTCTTTTAGTATTGTTGATGTTTGTTCTAGTGGATTTTTTCTAATTGCTGCTTCTTTTTGTGCAATTATTGTAAATAATCCGTCTATTGCTTTAGATGTAACATAATCATCTAAACTCTGATTTGAATTTCCTGGAATATAAGAATCAACTCCAAAATTTTTAGCTAAGTTTGTGATTGAACTATTATCAACTAAACCTTTTGCACTTGATTGATAATAGTTGTTTAAAGTATCATAGTAACCTGCTACTTGATTTTCTTTCATTGTTTCTTGAATGATTGGTTTAATTGCTTCTTTTAAAGATGAAGTTGTATTTGTTTTAAAATATTCTGTTGCTGCTGTATCTCCACCATTTAATACTTTTTGAGCATCTGTTAAACTCATTTTATCAATAGCATCTACAAAAATTTCAGCCGTTTTTGGAGCTGCTTTTGTTGCTGCATTATTCATAGAGTTTATTAGATCATCAGCCATTTTGTCTCCACCAGCTTTTCTTATGATAGTTTCTGCTGCTTTTATATTATCAGGTAAAGGAATTTTTACATTTTTATTATTTAAGTAACCATTATCTTTTCCTAGTTCTGTTGTTGCATAAGATACTCCATTTTTTAAAGCTTCTTTTAATGCACTAGATATTGTTGTATTATCTAAATTAGAGTTTGTAGAAGAAGTTGTTGTATTTGAAGTAGTAGTTTTACTATCTGCAACATTTTCCATCACACTTTTTGCAATGCTTCCTAAATCTAAAGCAAAAGAAAAAGTTGTTCCTAAAACTAAAGCTGAAACAATAATCGATTTTTTCATAATTTTTCCTAATATTTTATTTGAAAATTCATTATACAAAAAATTGTAAAAATGCTTTCTTACGCTTTTAATTAACTTTTGGATAGAATAGAATCTATTTATTAAAAAAATCAAAAAAATTAGGAACAATTTTATGGAACAATTTATCCAAGACTGGGGATATTTAGCACTATTTTTATATACATTTGGTGGAGGATTTGTAGGACTTGCAATAGCAGGAGCATTGTCTTATGCAGGAGATTTAAATATTTATGTTTGTGTTGCAGTTGCATCTGTATCAAATTTTGTTGGTAGCCAGTTTTTATTTTTTTTAGCTAGAAAAAATAAAACTTATGCAAAAGATATAATGAAAAAATATGGAAGAAAAGTTGCTTTAACTCATATAATAATGAAAAAGTATGGTTCTTTTGTTATTTTTATACAAAAATTTATTTATGGAGTAAAAACTTTAGTTCCTTTAGCTATTGGTATTACAAAATATTCTGTTATCAAATTTACTATTTTTAATGCAATTGCATCTACTATTTGGGCTTGCGTTATAGGATATGTAAGTTTTACTGCTGGAAAGTTCCTTTTAAGTTTGAGTGAAGATTTTAAATATGTTGGACTTGTAGCTGTAACAGCTATTATTTTGATAGTTATATTTACAAATAAAAATAGAAAATAATTATGCAGTTTTCAGAACTAAACCTTTCTAAAGAGTTTTTACAAAATTTAGACTCTTTAGAATACAAAACTTTAACTCCAATTCAAGAAAAAACTATTCCAGATGCTTTACAAGATAAAGATTTAATAGCAAAAGCAAAAACTGGTTCAGGAAAAACGGTTGCATTTTGCTTACCAATAGTAAACAAATTAAAAGCAAAAGAGTTTAAAATTCAAGCATTGATTTTAGCTCCAACAAGAGAGTTAGCAAATCAAATAGCACAAAATTTAAGAAAATTATCTAGACATATTCATAATGTAAAAGTTTTAACCTTATGTGGTGGAGTTCCTTTCAAACCTCAAGTTGTCTCTTTGCAACATAGTGCTCATATTGTTGTGGCTACACCAGGAAGAGTTTTAAAACATATAAAAGAGAAAAATATAAATTTAGAAAATATTAATACTTTTGTTTTAGATGAAGCTGATAAGATGCTTGATATGGGATTTTATGATGATATTATGGAAATAATTGAGAATTTACCTAAAAATAGACAAACTATGCTTTTTTCAGCAACTTATGAAAAAAATATAGAAACTTTTGCTTCAAATATTTTAAAAAATCCAATTTATAAAGAAATTTCTGATGAAAAGGAGATTTTTATAAATCAAAAATTTTATGAAGTTACTCCGAGTGAAAAAGTATCACTTATTCCTGCACTTATATCTGAAAATCAAGCAAAAACAATTTTAATTTTTTGTAATATGAAAATCACTTGTGAAGATTTGGCTGATGATTTATATGATTTAGGGCTTGATATTTTAACTTTACATTCTGATTTAGAACAAAAACAAAGAGATGAAACAATGGTTTTATTTTCAAATAAATCATATCCAATACTTATAGCAACAGATGTTGCTTCAAGAGGACTTCATATTGATGATGTTGATTTAGTTATCAACTATGACTTAAGTTTGGATGAAAAAATACATACTCATAGAATAGGAAGAACAGCAAGAGCAGGCAAAGGTGGTTTAGCAATCTCTTTATTTACTAAAGAAGAAATAGATAAATTAGAAGTTATAAAAAATAAATTTAATAATATTATAATTGAAGATTCAAAAGAGATAAAAGATGATTTATCTTTCGAAATAAATTCTGATTTTAGAACAATTTTTATCAATGGTGGTAAGAAGCAGAAAGTAAGAAAAGGCGATATTTTAGGAGCACTCATTTCAGAAATGAATTTAAAAAGTGAAGATATAGGAAAAATCGATACAATGGATTTTTGTTCTTATGTTACAATAAAGAAAGATAAAATTAGTAATATTTTTTCAACATCAAAATCTATGAAAATTAAGGGAAAATATTATAGTATATTAGAAAAATAAATAAAAAAATAGAAATATTAAGGATAACTTAGATTGTTTAGAAACAAATTATTTCTAAAAATTGTAATGATTTTTACCTTACCTGTATTAGGTATATTATATTTTAGTTCAATTTTAGTTCTTGAAAAAATAGAAATGGCAAATGAAGTTGAATCAAATCATAATAATTTAAATTACATAAAAACGGTAGAGGAATTTGTTTCATCTTTGGAAAAAGAACAACAATTATCTTTTAAATATTTATCTACAAAAACTCTAAAAAATGAACTATTAGAACAACAAGAAATATCAAAAAAATCTCTATTATCTCTAGAAAAATATAGACAAACTAAAAATGAATTAAAAAAATATAAGTTGGAAATTGAAGATTTAGTTGCTTTAAGAGAAAAAATTAATTATTTAAAAGCAACTCCAGAAGAGATAGAAAAATGTTTTGAACAAACAACAAAAATGGCTGTTGATTCTATGTTTTTGATTAAATTTGCAAAATTATCTAATGATTTTAGAGTAGATTTATCAAAAATGAACCATTTTTTGAATACAAATCAAAGCATAGAGGGTATATCAAAAATTTTTACTGATATGTTAGGACAATTAGAAAAAGAAGTTGCTATCTTTGATAGAGATGTTATTATCGAAAGAAATTTAAGTTTCATTTATCTATTCTTTTGCTTTTTCACTTTAATATCTTTATTTTTTGTATTAAAAAATATTATTTATAATGAGCAAAAATCATTTGATAAAATTCAAAAACATAAACAAATTTATGAAATTTTAAATGCAACAAATAAATTTTTGATGAAAACATTTGATAAAGAGAGACTTTATTCGAATATATGTGAACTTTTAAGTGAAAACGAACATTTAAGATTTTGTTTTATATATGATTTCTCTTCGAAAATGATTGTTGCTAAAAATGGTGAATTAAAAGATATAGTTATCTCTCAAGCTGATAAATACGAAGATTTTTCTCAAGATAATTTAGTTTCAAAAACTATGAAGTATGAATCGAATATTATAGTAAATAATTTCAAAGAAAAAAATATTTCGGTATTTTATAAAGATGCTGAAAAATTAAATATTAATTCAATGGCAACATTTCCTATTAAAAAATTTAATGAAGTAGTTGGTGTTTTAATAATCTATTCAAAAGAATTGGAATTTTTCGATCAAGAAGTAGAAATTTTATTTGATAAACTTGTAAGTGATATTACTCATTGTTTAGAAAAAATAGAATACGAAGATATAAGATTAAAACAAGAAGCTGAATTAAGACTTTCTTCTTATGCTTTTGACTCTTCAGCACCTATGATTATTACAGATGTTTACAATAACATCGTAAAAGTAAACCAAGCATTTTGTAAAATAATGGGTTATTCAAAAGAAGAAATAGTTGGACAAAATCCAAGAATTTTTAAAACTGCACATCAAGATAAAGATTTTGTTGAAAATCTATGGAATAACCTAAAAATAAATGGTAGTTGGAGTGGAGATGTTTATAATAAAAAGTCTAATGACGAGATAATTGCTTTAAAAGCTACAATTACAGTAATAAAAAATCAAGATGACAAAATAACAAATTATTTGGGTCAGTATATGGATAATAGTGAGCAAAAAGATAAAGAAAAGATATTAGAATATCAAGCAACTCACGATAATCTTACTGGTTTACCAAATAGATTATTATTGACTGATAGAATAGAACACGCAATTACAAAAACAGTAAGACATAAAATTTTTGGTGGATTAATTTTTATTGATTTAGATAATTTTAAAGCAGTTAATGATACTTTAGGACATGATATTGGTGATATTTTATTGATTACTGTTGCTAAAAAAATAAAACAAGTAATTAGAGATGAAGATACTGTTTCAAGAATAGGTGGAGATGAATTTATCGTTTTACTAGATAATATTGGAAATAATAGTATTGATGCTAAAAAGAATATAACTAGTCTTGCTGAAAAAATAAAAGAGACACTAAATGCAATTACACATATCGAAGGACATGTAAATATATCAACACCAAGTATTGGAATAACTCTATTTAGTGATGCAAGTGTTAGTGTGAAAGATATTATAAAACAAGCTGATACAGCTATGTATTCGGCTAAAAAACAAGGGAAAAATGCAATAGAATTTTTCTAAAAGTTTTATGGAGCTAATCTTGATATTGACCAATCTCCATTTTCTTTAAGTTCATATAAAAATCTATCGTGAAGTCTATCTTGTCCACCTTGCCAAAACTCTATTTTTGTAGGTTTGATGATATATCCTCCCCAAAAATCAGGAAATGGAACTTCACCTTTTACAAACTTTCTTTTTATTTCATCAAACTTTTGTTCTAACAAACTTCTTGAACTTATAACTTGACTTTGATGAGAAACCCAAGCTCCAATTTGACTACCTTTTGGACGAGAAAGAAAATATTTTAACGATTCTGTTGTTGAGATTTTTTCAATATTTCCTTCTATTTTTACTTGTCTTTCTAAATCAAGCCAAGGAAAAAGTGCAGCAGCTTTAGGATTTTCTTCTATTTGTTTTGCTTTAGTACTTTTATAATTTGTAAAAAAAACAAATCCTTTTTCATCGAAAATTTTTAATAAAACAGTTCTAATACTTGGCATCATATCAGTTCCAACTGTAGATAAACTAAAAGCATTTGGTTCTGTTAATTTTGCTTGAATTGCTTCATTAAACCAAATTTCAAACTGTTTAAAAGGATTTTGATCTAAATCTTTTATATCTAAACCTTTTGTCGTATATTTTGCTCTTAAATTAGTTAAATCCAAAATTTATCCTTTAAAATTTAGTTATTTTTTTAATAACTATGAAAGATTTAAAAAAATTATTATATAATTGTATTCTATTATATAAAATATTAGGAGCAAATTATTTGAGTTTTACAAATATTGAATATTTATTATTATTTTTACTCCTCCTTCTTATTATTTTTCTTATTTTTAAACTAAAAGAGTTTAAAAATATAAAAAAAGAAAACCATATTTTAAAACAATATAATGAAGCTACAAAAGATAGTAACATTATTTCAACAGCTGATTTAAAAGGGAATATTACATACGTAAATGAAAGATTTTGCGATGTCTCTTTATATACAAAAGAAGAAGTTATAGGAAAACCTCATTCTATCGTAAGAGGAGAAGAGGAAGATGAAATTTTTAGAGAGTTATGGGAAACTATAAAAAGTAAAAAAGTTTGGTATGGTGTTTTAAAAAACAGAAAAAAGAATGGAGATTTTTACTGGGTAAATATCAATATTCGTCCTATATTAAATGAAAAAGATGAAGTTATCGAATATATCGCTATTCGTCATGAAATAACAGACTTAGTACTAAAAACTGAAGAATTAAAAAGAAATTTGAGATTTGACTCTTTAACACATATTGGAAATAGATACAAGTTAATAGAAGATGTTTCAAAATATATAAATCCTTGTATAGCTATGTTAGATATTGTTAGTTTTAGTGATGTAAATGATTTTTTTGGTTATAAAACAGGTGACAGCGTTTTAAAAATTGTAGCTAGAAAAATAGAAGAACTTTTAATAGATAAAGAAAATTATGCAATTTATAGAGATCATTCTGATGTTTTTTGTATTATTGCTGAAAATGAAGATAAAGATAAATTTTTAAAAAATATAGAATATATATCAAAAACAATAGGTAAAGTTTCTATTTCAATAAAAGGAAGAGAGTTATATATTCAACTTAGTTATGTTTTCTCTTTTGAACCCAAAGAAAATTTATTAGAAACTGTAAATATTATTAAAAGATATTCTAAAACAAATAAAAATACTATTATTTATGATAGAGATTTAGAGTTAGAAAAAGATTATGAAAAAAATATTTTTTGGACTTTAAAAATTAAAAAAGCATTAGATGAAGATAAAATAGTTCCATATTTTCAGGCAATTTACAATTTAAAAACAAATAAAATTGAAAAATACGAAGCTCTTGTAAGATTGATTGATGGAAATAATGTAATTTCTCCATATTATTTTTTAGATATATCAAAAAAATCAAAGCAATATTTACAACTTACAAAAACAATGATTGAAAAAACTTTTGAGTATTTTAAAGATAAAGATTTTGAGTTTTCTATAAATTTAACTTTTGAAGATATAAAAAGTGAGTATATTTCATCTTTTATAATTGAGTTACTAAAAAAATATAAAATAGGGCATAGAGTCGTATTTGAAATAGTGGAAAGTGAAGGTATAGATAGTTTTAGGAAAATAAATGAATTTTTCGTAATTATTAGAGAATATGGTTGTAAAATAGCAATTGATGACTTTGGTTCAGGATATTCAAATTTTGAGTATTTAGCAAAATTAAATGTTGATTATATAAAGATTGATGGTTCTTTGATAAAAGATATTTTAATAAATACAAGTAGTCAAAATATTGTCTCAATGCTTGTTAATTTTGCAAAAGGGCAAAAAGTAAAAACTATTGCAGAATTTGTATCAAATAAAGATATTTTAAATAAGGTTAGAGAATTAGGTATCGATTATGTTCAAGGTTATTATATAAAAGAGCCAATAGCTTCAATTGACGGTTTAAACGACAGTATAAGCCTAAGAGAATTCTCTTAAGTTTATAATTAATCTTCAAAAATATTAAATAACATAAGTTTTAAATCCATTTTCATTTTTGCTGATAAAACTTTTTTATTTGAATAAATATAAAAAGGAACAGTATTTCTCATAGAGTGTTTTAATCTTTTTCTTAAAGTTGAAATCTCATCTATATTTATAAGTTCATCTCCATCATATAAATAAAAATCTTTTGAAATACCCAAACTAAAAGAAACTATTTGATAAGCAAAAAAGAGATCTTCATCTTCATATTTTTTTATAAAGTCATCTAACGCATTTTGAAGTTTATTAAGTCTATTTTGCGTGATGTATCCAAAACTTTCTCTAAATTTATATCTTTCAACAGTAGAAAAATCTAATACTTTATAAAACTCATTTAGATTTTTCCAAGGACTTCTAAATCTTTGTTTTCCAAATAATACTTCTTCAAAGCAGTATAAATATTTCATATCTTCTTTTGTTAGTGTTTCTTTACTTTTTATGTCAAAATATCTATTTTTAAATAAAGATATGAGCCAATTTTCATCAAGCATAGAGATTGTATCAAGCTCTTTTTGTTTATTTTGATTTTTAAAATTCCAAAGCATAGAAATAGAGTTTGATAGTTTTTCTTCATCTTTTTCATCTTCAAAATATTTTGTTGCTAAATATTGAACAACGTTTTCAAGTAAAGAGTCAGTTTTTGCTATTCCATGATTAAAGATTACTTTTTTATAAAGATTAAATCTCATTTCTAACATATGCTCAATATCAATTAAACTCATATCAAAAAAACTCAAATAAAACTTATCTTCTTTTTGAACTAAAACAGCTTGTTTTGTAATACGAATATGGTCATTTGGTCCAGTTATATAACCACTTGCTAACATATCACGATTTATATAATCAAGCCTATCTGCATCAACTGTGCTATTTATAAACTCATGTAAAACTTTAAAATCAAAATCTTCATAAGTTATCTCTTCTAAAATCAAAAGTGATAATTTTTTGATTAATTTTAAATATTCTTTCTCTTGCGTTTTAAAAATTAGTTCATCCAATTCATAATCAAATAAAAGTTTTAAAAGATTCTCTCCAATAGCTTCATGTAATACATCTTTACAATTTTTAGTTATTTCTTCATAATTTTCTTTAAAAACAAGTTCTTTTTGCAAAAGAATTTCTTGCTTTTCTTCTTTTATTTTTATTTTGTCATAGACTTTTTTTAAAGCATATTCAACTTGATGTGAAAAAGGTAAATGCCCAACATCATGAAGTAAAGCAACTATTCTTATTGTTTGTAATAAAAGAGTGTAAGTTGCTCTTTGAGATTTTGATTTTGTTGGAATTGTAAATTGATATAAAGCTTTATTGTCAAAGTATTCTAACTCTTCGATATTAATATTTAGATTTTCTTCTTGTATTATTTTTAAAATAGCTTTTTTTGATATAGATAAAAAATTGTTTTTAGTTTTTTTATCTGCATTTAATAAAGCATTTTTAAACATAAATGAGCTTAAGTGCATAGTTCCTAAACTATGAATAAATCTTTTAGTTGTAATTGAGGGATATGAAAAATATGCTAAAGCATTTTGTGTTATGAATTGTAATCTATTTACAATTTTTGTTTGAAGCATTTTTTCTTCAAGTTTTGTATATTCTATATGATTGTAAATAGTATCATTTATTAATCTATTTTGTATTTTTAATCCTTTAATTTTATTAAACTCAATTATACTATGAATTAAATAGGATTAAAATTATAATGTACGTGGAATTTGTGATGAATGATGATGTAAAATTGGATTTGGTTTTGAAAGGTCTATTACATAACTAAATCTAGCTTCAAAATTTAATAATTCACCATCAACTGCAAAACGCCAATTGTAAATACCACTTAAAATAGAAATACTATTTTGCAGGTTTTGTATAATAAGAGTTTTTTCATGCAAGGCAATACTAAGCTCTTCTCGACTACCAAGTTTTTCAAAATAATTTTTTAACTTATCAGGTGTATTTAGTAATCTATTTGAAAATGTTGGAATTAAAACAGCATCTTTATCGTATAAACTAAGAAGTTTTTCAACATTACCATTATTAACCGATTGCATCCATTGTTCTAAAATATCTTTAGGGTTTTTTATCATTGTTTTTCCTTTATATTTAAATTAAAATTATTTATTCAATACTCCAAAGTAAAGTTTTACCAGCAAACATTGGAACTACTTGTTCAGTTTCATTACTATAAATCTCTGGAACTATAAAATCTTTTTTGATTAAGTTAACTTCTTTTTTTATAGGCATTAAATTATAAATTCTTTGTGCATTTAAACTTACAAAATTATTTAGATTATCTAATTTTTTATGCTTTTCAAATAATTCTGTTAAAACTTGCAGTGCTATTGCTGAAGAAAAAATACCTGCTGCACCATCTGCTGCTTCTTTATTATTTTTTGGATGTGGTGCAGAATCTGAACCAAACATTATTTTAGGATGAGTTTCTAATACAACTTTTAATAAAGCATCTCTATCTTCATATCTTTTAACTATTGGTTTACAAAATAAATGTGGATTTAATCTTCCACCAACAACATCATCAAGGGTTAAAAGAAGATGATGAATAGTAACTGTCGCATATAAGTTTTCATATTTATCTAGTAAAGATACAGCTTCTTTAGTTGAGATATGTTCCATAATTATTTTAAGATTTGGAAAATTTATTGCCAAAGATTCATAAATAGGTAAAAACTCTTTTTCTCTATCCATTACAAAACCTTTTGTTTCTCCATGAACACACAAAGGTATGCCTAATTTACTCATTGCTTCAAGAGTTGGTCTTAAAATTTCAACATCCATTGAAGATACACCAGTTTGGGAATTTGTTGTAACACCAAAAGGATAGAGTTTTACTGCAATTATCTCATCTTTTATATCTTCTAAAAATGAATATGTATAATCTACTTGAAAAAATATCGTAAGATAAGGATTAAAATCATCATCTTTACAAGCTTCTTTTATTCTTTTTTTATATGATAAAAGAGCTTCTTTTGTAGTAATTGGAGGAACAAGATTTGGCATTACAAGTGCTCCTGCAAAATCTTTTGATGTTTTAGGAGCTACAAGTTTTAACATCTCATCATCTCTTAAATGAAGATGCATATCTAAAGCAGAGTTTATAATAAATCTTTCCATAACAAATTCCTTTTTTATTTGAACATTTTAACTAAAGAGTTTTTAAATGCAACTAAGTTGCATTTAATTATTGTTTGCTAAGATTCCAAAAATACAATTAAATTATAAAAATAAAAAAGAGTAAATTATGAATATTAATTTTAAAAAATCAAATGGATTAGTTCCAGTTATTGCCCAAGAATATGGAACAAATGAAATATTAATGTTGGGCTATATGAATAAAGAATCTTTTGATTTGACTATTGAAACAAAAATTGTTCACTACTTTTCAAGAAGTAAAAATAGAATTTGGAAAAAAGGTGAAGAGAGTGGTCATATTCAAAAACTAATTGATTTAAGAGTTGATTGTGATGAAGATACACTTTTAGTAATTGTAGAACAAGTTGGCAAAACAGCTTGTCATACTGGAGCAAAATCTTGTTTTTTTAGATCATATTTAAACAAAAAAAATGAAAAAACAATTATTTCTTCTGAAATTGCGAATCTTCCTTCAAAATATGGAAAATTTTTAATAAAAGCTTATAAAGATGGTTGCCAAGAACATCTTGCAATTATGAGTAAAAATTTTAAAGATATTGAGATACCACTTGTTAGAGTTCATAGTGAGTGTTTGACAGGAGATAGTATTGGAAGTTTAAAATGTGATTGCAACAATCAGTTAAATTTAGCATTAGAACTTATTTCAAAAGAAGGTGGTTTAGTTATTTACCATAGACAAGAAGGAAGAAATATAGGTTTAGTAAATAAAGTAAATGCTTATAATCTTCAAGACCAAGGGTATAACACAGTTGAATCAAATCTAAAATTAGGTTTTAAAGAAGATGAGAGAGATTACAGTGCAGTTGAATATATCTTAAAAGATTTAGGACTAAAAAAAATGAAACTTATTACAAATAATCCAAGAAAAATTAACTTTTTTGAAAATAGTGGAATAGAGATTGTTGAAAGGATTCCTTCAATCACAAAAACAAATAAATTTAACGAAAATTATTTAAAAACAAAAAAAAATGAACTGGGACATTTACTTTAAATAAAGAATAATATTATGTTAAAAGAAGAACATATTTATGAAAAAGAACAAAAAGCCTAACATAGTCAAAATTTGTTTAACATAAAGAAAAAATTCGAAAAAAATATTAGTAATGATATTAATTAAAAAATAAGGGAAAAAAAATGGATAATATAAAATTAAAATTAGAAAGTATAATTTTTGAGGTGATGTTACCTGAATCTCAAGCTTTTTTAACTGAATTAAATGAAGAGATTGAAAATGGAAATGAATCAAATGAGATTATTGATGCAAAAAAAGATGTAGAAGCCTTTTTAGAAGAATTAAGTCAAATTCTAAAACTTATTGAAGAAGATAAAATCTCGAATGAAGATGCAGAAATAATGTATGAAAAAATTAGAGCTATGATAGATGAGCATGAAGAAAAAGATCATTAGCCTTATAAAAATAAGAATAAAAAAGATTAATTAATCCTTTCTATTCTCGAATATTCTTTCAGTAAACTGAGCAAATTTTCCTCGAACTGCTTTTTCAAGTTCTATTGCAAACATTTTAATTTCACTATGTGCTTCATTTGTTTGTTTTAATAAAGTTGTTAGTCCATTATTATATTTATTTAGGTATAAATTATCTATTTGCCTGTTTGAACCAATAACTATTGCCATACAACTTTCATCAAGTCTTGATAAGATTAGTTGTGTAGTTTTTTCACTACTATTTTGCCACTCATCCATAATAACAATCGCACCACTTAAAGTTCGTCCTCTTGCTTCTCCTGGCCAAAGTGTTTCTATAAAATATCTTGATTTTAGTTCATCTATTTTTGAGTTTATTGACTCTTGATTTTCTCTGTTTTCACTCTTTTTTAGATGTTTTTTTGCAATAAACTCTAAAGTATCATATAAAGCCATATTATAAATTCTAAATTTCTCTTCATTTCCTGCTAAAAAACCAACTTCTGCACCTTTATCAAGTGATTCTATTGAGTTTCTTACATAAACTATTTTGTCATAAATTCCTAAATCAATTAATCTCATAGAACAAACAATAGACATTAAAGTTTTTCCACTTCCAGCTTTTGCATCAATTACAAGTAAATCGTACATATTTGATAAAATCGCTTTTGCAAATAGTTTTTGTTTTATGTTTACTGGTTTTATATTTAATGCTTTAAAATCATTTTCTTTTAAAGTATCTATTTTGCCATTTGTTACTATTGCATATTCAATATTTCCATCACTACTTTCAAATGAATAAGAAAAATTTTGCATTTCATAATCTTCATCAATCAAAGTAATGTCTTTATTTTCTAAACTATTAAAAAGTGAAGAATCTAAATTTATATTTTTTACAAAATTAAATGTTGGAACTGTTGATTTATCATCGTGTAAGGTTTCAGCTTTTATATTTTTAAAAATAGCAAATGTTCTTGCATAAACATCTAAAGATAAAAAGATAGTTTGACAGCCTTTATAATACTCTTGAGCTATTGAAGCTACTTCAATTATTCTTTTATCATTTGATTCAGAAAGATGAACTTGTTCAATCTCAGTTTCATATTTATCTTTTGAGATAATATCAAGATTTAACTCATCATTATAAAGTTTTACAACTTTAAAGTCTGATTTATAATCAACTTCTTTGATTTTCATTTTAGCTAATAGTCTTGCAAACTCTCTTGAATAGTACCCTAGCTCATTACTTAACTTTTTTTTATCCTCTAATTCAAGAAGTACAGTTTCAGGGATAACAATATGGTTGGTTTTATTGTCTGATATTTTGTAGAGATTTTGAAGGTTTTGTAAAATGATATTTGTATCTAGTACATATACTTTTTCTTTCATAGAAAAATTTTAGCATAAATTTATAACAGTTGAGTTACAAAACTTAGGAAAAATTCCTAAGCTCTTGATAGTTTTACTAAAGAGTTTATCATAGCTATTGCTGACTCTTCATTTAGTGGTTTATCATAAGTAGTTAAAATTTCTCTTGCTAAGATATTTGCTCCTAAGTGTTGGAACATAATTCTCATTGCTTGAAGTCCTTTTACTCCACCACCACCACTGTGTGTTGCTAATCCTACAATTTTTTCATTAAAAGCATCTCTCCAGTTTTTTGTTGCTCTTGAAGTCCAAGACATAGCATTATTTAAAACTGGTGGCATAACTCCATTGTATTCTGGTGCAACTATAATAAAAGCTTTTAAATCAATAATTTTTGTAGCTAAATCCAAAGCAGATTCTGGGATACCATTTTTTTCTTCTTCAATAGTGCTATATAAAGGTAAGTTGTAATCTACTAAATTTATTACTTCAGCTTCACAATTTTGACTTTGTGCTAACTCTTTTAATTTAAGAGCTAATTTTTGATTATTATTTGAACTTGCTACTAATATTCCTATTTTTGACATAAATTTCCTTAAAATTTTTTTTCAGCGATTGATTATATCAAACTAATTTTTAATATTTATTTTTTGATAAAAAAATTTAATTAACAATAAAATTGATATAATAATTTTTAATATTTCACAATTGGTTTATAAAGTTACAAAATGAAAATGTCAAAAGAAGAACAGTTTTTAAAGATTATAAAGTTTATGCCCTCAGTTTTTGTTGTAGTTTTTTCTATATTTATAATTTTATTTTTGTATTTTGAAAATAAAAAAACTTTTACTAAAGAAAAAAAAGAGATAGAAGAAAAATATATTTTAAAAAATAAAGAAATAATAAAAGAAGAAGTAACAAAAGTATATGAATTTACAAAAAGACTTCAAAAAAATACAGAAGAAGAGTTAAAACAAAACGTAAAAAATAGGGTTTATGAAGCTCATGCAATTGCTTCAAGTATTTATGAAAATTATAAAGATACAAAAACTAAAAAAGAGATATTTGAACTTATAAAAGTCGCTTTTGATAAGATAAGATTTAATGATGGAAGAGGTTACTTTTTCATGGATGATACTTATGGAAATAAATTGTCTCATCCTGTTGATAAAAGTATTGAAGGTAAAAATTTTATAAATTATACAGATGCAAGAGGTTATAAACTTTTTCAAAGTATTGTAAATACAATAAAAGATAAAACAGAAAGATTTGATGAATATTATTGGTATAAACCAAATACAAATGGTGAAATAGGACGTAAAATATCTTTTTATAAATATTTTGAACCTTTAAATATAGCTATTGGAACTGGAGAATATTTTGATGATTTTGAAAAAACAATTCAAAAAAAAGCTTTAGAATATATAAGTATGATTAGATTTGGAAAAGCTGGATATATTTTTGTTATTAATTATGATGGAATATATTTAAGTCATATAAGAAAAGAGTATATAGGTAAAAGCTATACTGAAAATCTAGCCATAGGTAAAAATGAAAATATCGTTCCTGATATGATAGAAATTGCTAAAAATGGCAATGGTTTTTACTCTTATATCCAAAATAAACCTAACTCAGAATCTCAAATGGAAAAAATAAGTTTTGTTCAAGGTATGAATGATTGGAATTGGCTTATTGGAACTGGTTTTTATGAAGATGATTTAAAGCAAGAAATTCTTGAAGTTAAAGAAAAATTGGATAAAAGTTATGAAAAATATGTAGCAAATATCATTATTGTTGGAATAGTTTTAATTGTATTTTTATTGATAGTTTCAAGATATGTTTCAATTTTTTTAGAAAATAAATTAAAAGAATATAAAAAAGAGTTAGATAATAAACAAGCAATTTTATATCAACAATCAAAAATGGCAGCAATGGGAGAAATGATAGGAAATATTGCACACCAATGGAGACAACCTTTATCTATAATTACTACTGCAACAAGTGGTATGGTTTTACAAAAACAAATGGGTGTTTTAACTGATGAATTTTTCTTTGAAGCTTCAGATAGGATAAATCATTCAGCACAATATCTTTCAGAAACAATAGATGATTTTAGAAACTTTTTTATACCAAATAAAGAAAAATCAAAAGTAAATTTGCTAGAAGTATTTAAAAAGACTTTAGATTTAATATCAGCTCAATTTAATTCAAAAGAGATAAAAATCATAAAAAATATTGAAACAATTGAATTTGAAAGTTATGAAAATGAGCTTATTCAAGCTTTAATAAACATCTTAAATAACTCAAGAGATGAACTTATAAAAAAAGAAAATGAGAGATTTATTTTTGTAGATGCTTATAAAAATGATGATTATATAAACATAGTTATAAAAGATAATGCTGGTGGAGTAATAAAAGAAAATTTAAACAAAATCTTTGAACCATACTTTACAACAAAATATAAAAGTCAAGGAACAGGAATAGGGCTTTATATGACAGAAGAAATTATTACAAAACATCTAAATGGAACTATTGGTGTTGAAAATGTAGAATTTACTTACAATGATAAACAATACTTTGGTGCACAGTTTACGATAAAAATTGATTTGAATAGTAATTTGAAATAAGATTTATAAAAAAGATGGTGCGAATGGTGAGAATCGAACTCACACTCCGAAACCGGAACGGGATTTTAAGTCCCGCGCGTCTACCTATTCCGCCACACTCGCACAGTGTGTAATAAAAATCAAAAGTGGTGGTTCGAGACAGAATCGAACTGTCGACACAAGGATTTTCAATCCTTTGCTCTACCGACTGAGCTATCGAACCATTTACTTTTGAAAAAGTGGTGGTGAGAGAAGGATTCGAACCTTCGAAGCCGTAGGCGGCGGATTTACAGTCCGCAGGATTTGACCACTCTCCAACCTCACCATAAAAAAACTTAAACTAATTGGATGGGGTAGAAGGATTCGAACCTTCGAGTGACGGTACCAAAAACCGTTGCCTTACCGCTTGGCGATACCCCAATAATTTAAGTGGACGCAATTATATACTTAAAATAATTAAACTTAGCTAAAGAAATAACATAATTATGAATAAATTTTAAAAAATTTATTCATAAGGAGTTGGAATTGGAGGAAATTGTTCAAAAGATTTTTTTATAGCACTTGAAATAGAAGCTTTATACTTTTGATTTTGTGAAGGATTTGAGAACTGTAAGAACTCGATACTTCCTTGTTCTGTTTTCTCTTTTTTATAAACGTAAGCAACTTTTTTACCTAATTTTATAGCATTTTCATATAAAGCTTTTGCATATTCATTTATATAAGGGAACTCTTTTTCTTTTATTTTATCTCCCCAACAAAAAAATACAAATTTTCCAGCAGGTATAAAATTTGCAGCATCAAGATACATAATATCTCTATCAAACTCTGTATTTTGAGCTGAGTTATATCTTTCTAAATCTTCATTAAACTTTATGAGTAAAGTTGAAGCATCAATATTTCTTTCTATTAAGTTGAATAGATTTTTTATCTCTACTATTTTACCTTTACAAGACTCTCTCATAGCTTGTTTAAACACAGTTATATAGTTTTCAGCTTTTAGTTCTATTAGTTTATCAAAGTCTTCAAAATCTTGTTCTAATAGATATTTATTTGAATCAAATCCCATTGGAGTTACAACCGGATTGTATAAAAATACAGTTCCAATGATATTTTGTTTTCTGTCTTTTGTTGTTTTTATCAGATTTTTGAACTCTTTTACTGATATTTCTTCACCTTCTTCGTTGAAGTACATATAACTTTGAGTTAAAAATATCTCTTCATATTTAGTTTGTATCTCTCCAAAATACTGCATTTATTGTTTTCCTTTTTGATATATTTTAAAATCCCCACATTGTTGGATTAGTTCTTGATAATATTTTGTATTTCCAAAATCTTGTTTTAGAGTATCAAAATATTTTGCTCCATTTTTTTGTAAAAATGTTTCGTATATTGTTCCATAATTATATTTTGATTCACCGTAATATTGCCATCTATCTTTTTCATTACTTAAATCAGCAAGTGCAAGATAAACTTTTGAAATCATATAAGTCAATTTTGCTTGGAACTCTTTTTCTTTTGAATTTTCTAAAGCGATATTGTAGTGTTTTATTGCTTTTTCTAACTTTTCTTTTTGTAGAAGGGGTGAACCAATAGAGTAGTTACTTCTATAAACAGTAGTAATTCTATCTGAATTTCCAAAATAACTTAGGTTATATAAAGCATTTGCAAAAAGATAGTTATCCATTACACTTTTTGGATTTTTTTCAAGTTCTGTTTTTATAACAATCATTTTTGTTAAAAACTCTTTTATAGTTAAAACATCTTGTTTACCTGTTCTGTTGTTCCCTTTTATAAAAGTATTAAAAGGATTAAATTCGATTTTTTCATTTAAAAAAGCAGTATTTGTTTCTAAAGCTTCTTGAAATTTTAAGTTATTTATCAAAAGTCTAGTTTTTGTAGTATAACTATCATTTTTTGCTTGTTTAGAAAAACTTTTTTGCATATACTCTTTTAGTTTTGAATCTGGAGTTGATTTCATAAAAATTTCAAATTTTTCCATCAACTCTAAATCAAAAGCTGACATATCTAAATAGTTTATATATTTTGATAAAAAGGCATTAAATTTATCATTTTGTTTTTTATATAATTTTTCTAAAATTACAAAAGTATAATCATGAATTGATTGAGAAGTGTGATCTTTTTTTGTAAGTTCTGTCATTTTAGTATAAATTTCATTTTCTGTTTTTATATCGATTTTTTCTAGTTTTTCTAAGTATAAAATATATGCTAATGTTTGTGCTTCGTGTGAGTCTGGATATTTTTCTAATAACTCTTTACTGTATTTTGAAGCTTCTGCATAATTTTTTTGGAAGATATTAAAGTAAGAAAGACTAAGATTTACTAAATACATATCATCTCTTTTTATAGTTTTTAGAAATTCAATATATTTTTTTGGAAGTTCTATTACTGTTTCTTCATTTTGATTAAAAAATAGTTGATAATTTAAAAGTTCCCTAAAAAGGACAAAATCAAGCCATTTCGAGTTTACATCTACTTTTTTAATATTTTCTAACTCTTCTAAAATATTACTTTCAGGTTTTAAACTTCTAAGAGCATAAAATTTTGTTTTTTCTTCATTGTTTTGGGCTTTTGCTAAAAGTTCATTCCATTGTTCATTTGTTTTTATGTGAAAAAAGTTGTAATAGCTTAAATGTGAGTTTATTTTACTTTCATCAAGTAATTTTGAGAACTCATAAACACCTTTTACTGTTTGTCCATTTTTTATCAAAGCACCTGCATAAATACCTTGAATCCAGTCTTTTACGATAGTTTTTGTATCATTTTCAAGTAGATATTTATATTTTTCATAGATTTTTAAAGGCTCTTGTTGTTTAAAGTGAGCAAGTCTAAAAGCTAAATAAAAATATCTAAGTTTTAAATATTGAGAAGTTGTTTTATCAATATTATTTAAAGCTTCATCTATATAACCTTCGCATCCTGTTGGAACAGGTTTATAATAGTCATAAGTTACACAATTTTCTTGTTTTTCTACAAATTTTATATATTCTGAAACTTCATTATCTCTTAAAAGGTTTAGATTTTTTCTTTTATAAATAAAATCTTCTATATTTTCAATAGAGTATCTATTTTTTAACTCTTCTTTCCACTCTTTTAGATTTGCTTCTTTATTTTTTCGTTCATATTCATAAATAATTGTATTATAAACGGCTGCTTCATCTAAGTTTGAATAGTTTGCTAGTGGGGAATTTCTATCATCTAAAAATATAAACTCTTTTTCATAAGGATCAATCCAATATCCGCAAGAAAATAAGTTTATATTTAATATAAATATAAAAA
Organism: Arcobacter lacus; assembly: GCF_003063295.1. Classification (NCBI taxonomy): domain Bacteria; kingdom Pseudomonadati; phylum Campylobacterota; class Epsilonproteobacteria; order Campylobacterales; family Arcobacteraceae; genus Arcobacter; species Arcobacter lacus. The sequence continues at coordinate 219,698 of NZ_MUXF01000019.1, read as the reverse complement.
ATAGAGCTCTTAAAATCATAAATTTCCTTTTATTAAATTGTTTAAATCGTATTTGTTTTTATATTTTAAAGTGTAAAAAATAACTTCATCATATCTATTTTTTGATAAATCTAAAAAATCTTTTAGTGCTATTTTTATATCTTGTTCATTTGAGTTTTCAAGACGAAATATATCATCTTTGTATATATATCTTCCCTTAAAGTAGTGGCTATTTAGAACTTTATATCTGTTATTTTCTAGTTTTTCAAAATCATTATTGAAATCTTTTTCTTCAACTCCTTCAAATAAACTTATAGCTTTTTCTTCTCTAAATTGAATAGCTTGAGAATAAAGTGGAAGAGCAAGTTTTAATTTTAGAGGATAAACATCAAAATTGTAGTGATATTTTTTTGCAATTTCATTATCTAAAATAGAGTTTTTTGTATTAAAATCACCAATGCTTGACATATTGTAATACATCAAAACTCCATAATCAACTGGTGGAATACCTGTTTTTGTGTAGTATTTTATTTGATGAAGTCTTATAGTTGCACTTATTGTTTTATTTAATTTTTCTTTTAAATCTTCAAGTAAATTAAAGTAGTTTGATCTTGTGCTTAAACTCCAATCACAATCTATTTGAATTTCATCAAATTTGTAGTTTTTTAAAGTCTCTAAAATCACTTTGCTAACTAAAGAATAATCTACATTTTTCATAGTTTCATTTGTGATATAAATAACTGGAATAAAGTTTTTTGGAGTTTCTTTTATATTTGTTTTTAGTAGTTCTAATTTCGTAGAAAAATTTACATCTAAAACTTTTATATAAAGTTTTTCATTTATATTTTGTTCTTCAAAGCTATTTTCCCAAGAGTAAAATGAGATTTGAATATCTTTTGTTTGAGTTTTATTGTAACTAAAAACAATAAGAGCAAAAACTAAAATTAGGCTTATTAAAATTACTATTTTTTTCATATATTTTCACTTTCATTATATTTATAATCTAACTGTAAATTTGCTAGAGAAATTGCACTTTTTACTCTAGTACTTGCTACATAATAGATATTTAACTCTTCATTTATTCTTTGAAAAGAGAGTTTGTTTTTTGTATTTAAAATATCTTTTTTAGAGATGAAATCATCAGCCATTAAAACTTGTTCGTACTCTAAACCTTTTGATTTGTGAGCAGTTGTAAAGATAATATCTGCATCTTTTTTATCATTTACTAAATGCTCTTTTATCTTTTTATTTATCTCAAAAATATTATCACCATAGGCATTTATAAACTTTATTATATTTAGATAATCTTGATTTTTTGTATCTTTTGCAAAAGTTTCAAGTTCATTTATTGTTTCAAAATCTTTTATTTCATCTATTGTGATTTTGTCATTTTTTTTCTGTTTTAAATAAAAAATAGAATATACAGTTTGATTCATAAATGAATAAGAGTTATATCCACCTTCAAAATATATTTTTTTCTTTTGATGAATATAATAAACTAACTGTTGAATCAAACCAAAAGTTGTTCTAGCAATAATACAAAAAGGTTTAGAAAAATCTATAAATTCTTTTCCAATTTTTGTATTTTGTTCCATTCCAAAAATATTTAAAAGATTACTTGAGTTTAGCTCATAAAGATTGTTTAAACTTGATTGTAGAAATTTTGCATAGTTATTTCCAAATCTAAAACTCTTTGTTAGATGAAACGCTGGTAAATCAACTTTATTTAAAGCATTTGTAGCAAATCTAAAACTATAAATTTGTTGAAAACTGTCTCCAACATAAATTCGTCTACAATTTTGATTTTCAATAATTCCTATCATCACATCGCTTATATCTTGTGCTTCATCTACTAAAATTAAATCATAATTTAGATTTGTAGAAACCTTTTTATTTAGATAAAACATTTTTAGATAAAAATCATGTGTTGCATCAATAACTTTATTTTTCATACTTGAAAGTAGTATTTTTAGGTGAGCTAAAACTCTTTTTTCATTTTTACCTATAAGTTCTAAAATCTTTGCACTTAAATCACTTTGTTTTTTATAACTATCAAGAAGTTTTGAATCAAGATTTATCAAAGAAGAGTTGCAATAAAAAGTTATTAAATCTTTTACTAAAGCTGTATATTCCAAGCTTGGAAAATAGTTTTTTTGATTTGTTTGAAACTCATAAGTTGTGATAACTTTTTCAATAATGTAGTTTTTCAAATCATTTGTTAGATTGTAGTTATATGCTTGAATCCTATTATAAGCAAGTGAGTGAATAGTGCTAACGTGCAGATATGGAAGATTATAATTTTGTAGTTTTTCTTGAAGTGAAACTTGCAAAGATTTATTGTAAGCAAGGTATAAAATCTTTAAATTTGAGTTTTTTTTTGCATATTCAAGAAGTGTTGTAGTTTTTCCACTTCCTGCTACTGCATTTATTTTAAAAGATAATTCTTTACTGTTTATGATTTTTTCTTGCTCTTTTGTTAATTTCATTTTGGAATTTTAGCAATAAACTTTAAATAGTAGATAAATCTTTATAAATGAAAATGTATAATCATATCAAACAAAGGAGACATGATAATGAAAAAAATAGTTTTAGCTTTGCTAGTTTTGGTAATTTTAGTAATCACAATAGTATTTTTATATCCTTCTGAAAATAATAATGAACTAAATTCAAAAAATTATCAAGAAACAGCTACAAAAAAGAATGATCCAAAATTTCAAAATGATTTTGGAAATATGTATGCAAATGGAACTAATGTTCATCAATCGTATGAAGAAGCTGTAAAATGGTATGAGAAATCAGCAAATCAAGGTTATGCAGAAGCTCAATATAATCTTGGAACAATGTATCAAAATGCTATTGGAGTTGAACAAGACTTTAAAAAAGCTATAAAATACTATAAACAAGCTGCTGCACAAGGGCATGTTGAAGCAAAAGAAAATCTTGAAGCAATTTGCGAAGAAAATCCAGAACTTTGTAAATAAAAGTAAAACTTTGTTGGGTATAAATACCCAACAATTTTCTATAAATTACAATCCTAAAAGAGTAGGAAACCATCTATAAACGATAAATAAAAGTAAAAATCCAAATAAAAAGATAAGTCCTAAAATAGATAAAATTTCTAAGAATTTACCATTTTTTAAATCAGTAGGAAGTTTTGTACTTTTTACTAATTTATAATTTAAAAGTGCAAAAACTGGTGTTGTTGTAAAAGATAAAATCATCGCAAAATCAAGCATCGCTCTCATAGAACTTGTAAAATAGACAATTATTAAAAAACCTAAAATACTTATAACTATTGTCCATATAGCCACACTTTTGTTATTTGCTGATTTGTTGTGTTTTATTAATGAAAAAGCTTCTGCAATAGCTCTTCCATAACCATCAATAACAGTAATAGATGTTCCAAACATACAAGCAAAGGCAATAAAAGCTATCAAAGGTCTTGACCAATCACCTATTACAGATGTGTACATAGATACAAGTTGATGAGAAAATGCTATACCATCTTTAAATTCATAAGCACTTCCATGTAAAACTAAAGCACCAAGAGCTAAAAAGAATACAGCTAAAATTGCTGTTGATATATATCCTACGTTGAAGTCCATTAAAGCATTTTTAAAGTTGATACTCTCTTGTTTCATTTGGCTTTTTAACCAAAGAGAACCAATACTTGATATTTCTATTGGTGCTGGCATCCAACCTGTTAAAATAACTATAAATCCTAAACTAGCTAAAGTCCAAGGTGAGGGAGAGATAAAATCTTCAACAACACTAACTTCTTTTGTAGCTGCCATAATTACAGCCAATATTGTAGAAATACTTAGAGTTATCATAATAATCTTTGATACATTGTTTAAAAGATGATATTTCCCTGCAATAAGAATAAGTAAACATCCAAAAATAATAATAAAACTAAGCAGATTGATAGTAAGTTTTATAGGAATAAAATAGCCAAATAAACTTGCAGCAAACATTGATACAGCAGCAGTATTTACAACAGCTGCAATTATTGCTAAAACTGTAAATAGCCAAAGCCAACCATTTCCTAATGTTGCATATCCTTCTATTAAACTTTTTTTGGTTGCCATTGTATATTGAACATTTGATAAGAAAAATGGGTATTTAAAAAGATTTACTAAAAGTATAAAAATAGCCAAACTCCAACCATATAAAGCCCCTGATTGTGTCGAAGAAACTAAGTGCGAACCTCCAATAGCAGCAGTTGCCATTAAAATTCCTGGTCCAAATATTTTATAAATATTTTTTAACTTGTTAGTCATTTAAACTCTTTTCATTAAACTTGTAAGCGTAAGTTTTGTGTTAGATTTAAACAAGAATAGATATTTCTTGTAATTTTTTAAGAATAATATCACATAAACTTTTTAAAAGTTCTTCTATATTTGAAATAATGTTTGAAAAATAATATATTTTATATTACAAATTGAAATAAATTTTCATTCACTTTTTTAAAAACTATATAATATTTTTATGTTTATACATTTAGATATTGATTGTTTTTTTGTTTCTGCTGAGAGGACTTTGAATAAGAGTTTACTTGATATTCCCGTTGCTGTTGGAGGAAGAAGTAGCAACGATATATTTTCAAGTAAAAAAATACAAAGAACTATCGCTACAAATAGAGCAGCTTTTTCAAGTAAGATATTATCAAACGACACACACAAAAGTTTTAAACAGTATTTTGTAGATGAAAATGGTCGAATAAGAGGAATCATCACAACTTGTTCTTATGAAGCTAGAAAGTTTGGTGTAAAAACTGCAATGAGCGTAAATGAAGCTTTAAGACTTTGCCCAAAACTCAAAATGATACCGCCAAATTATTCTTTATACGATGAATTATCTAATAAATTAAAAGATTTATTAGAAAAAGAAGTACCTTTGATAGAACAATATTCAATAGATGAATTTTTTTGTGATGTTAGTGGATATATAAAAGAAGATGAGATTTTAGAGTTTGCACATTTTTTGAAGAAAAAAATATTAGATGAGTTGGATTTACCTATTTCAATTGGTATTGCTTCTACAAAATATCTATCTAAACTTATGACGGAGTATGCAAAACCAAATGGAATAAAATATGTAAGTAGTCAAGATATGCCAGAGTTTACAAAAGATATTCCAATAGAAAACTTTTCAGGAATTGGAAAAGCTCTTTGTGAAAAACTCAAAGGTTATAATATAAATACTTTAGGCGATATAAGAAAAAATCAAAAACTTTTTTACTCTTGGCAAAAAAGTGGTATAGATTTATATAATCGTGTTTGTGGAATAAGAGATAATAAATTAACTATTCAAAGAGAGAGAAAATCTTTAGGAATAGGGCGAAGTTTTGATGTTGTTTTTGATAGAAACGAAGTTAGAAGAAGAGTTATGATTTTAAGTAGATATTTATCTTTTATTATAAAAAAAGAAAAAGTAAATCCTCTTTCTTATTCGATACTTATAAGATATGAATATGGAATAAAAGTAAGAGATTATATAAATGTAAATAGACTGTTTAATGAAGTTGATTTTAAAGCTGAGATGATAAAACTTTTTGAAGTCGTTGATAGCCATAAAACTCATGGAGTAATCCAACTATATATTACAGTTTTTAATTTTACAAAATCAAATGATTTTACAGCCAATCTTTTTGACTATGAAGAAGAGATAAAAAAACAAGCTTTGACAAATCAGATGCAAAAACTAAGGCTTAAATACGGAGTTGATATAGTAAAAAGTGCTTTTGAAATCTAAAAATAAATAAAATATCTAATCGTTAAAATAGTCAAAAGAAAAATATTATCTTTTGTTGATAATCATTATTAATTTTATTTAAAGATTTATTGTTTTAAAATTCTTTTTTTATAAAGGAAACAATATGCAAAACACAATTAAACTAATGCGATTATCTTTAGGAATAATTTTTGTATGGTACGGAATGTTGAAGTTTTTTCCAACACTAAGTCCAGCAGAAGATTTGGCTATAAAAACTATCGATATTATGTTTTTTCATCTAATTGATGGAAGTTTATCTATCAAGCTTTTAGCTATTTTAGAAGTAGCAATAGGAATAGGATTTTTAAGTGGTTATTACACAAAACTTGTAACTATAATCTTTTTAGGTCATATGTTATGTACTTTTGCTCCACTATTTATACTTCCTGAATTGTCTTTTACACACGCACCTTATGCTTTTACTTTGGTTGGGCAATATATTGTAAAAAATATAGTATTTATTTTGGTTGGAGTTATGATTTATCAAAATGAAACAAAAAGAGGATACAAGTAGTTTTAGAGTAAATGCACCATTAAGCAAGATTACAAATGCAAATTTGTAATAAATAAAAAAGGTTATAAAACCTTTTTTATTCGATAGTTAAACTTTTATAAAACTCTCTATATTTAGTATCTTTTTCGTCTCTTGCTTTCATAGCAGCTCTTGGGTGTTCGTTTAATTGACCAGTTATCATATAAGGAATACTATATCCCCAATCAAGTTCTTTTTCAAGTGGTACGATATACTCTTCAATAAATTTTAAAACAGGCATTAGTTTATATTTTGGATTTTTCAAAAAGCCAATTAAAAGTTCAAGTGGACAGTTTCCTGCACCTCTTCCTAATCCTGAAATTGTAACATCAAGGAAACTTGTACCATAAATCATAGATTCTAAAGTATTTGCATAAGCTAATTGAAGATTGTTATGTGCATGAATACCTACTTTTTTACCAGATTTTTGTGCAAAACTTAGATATTTTTCAGTTAATTTTTTGATTTGTTCAGGATAAAAAGAACCAAAACTATCAGCTATATAAATAACATCAACATTTGTTTTAGATAGTTGTTCTAAAACTTCATCAAGTTCATCATCAAAAGATTTTGAAATAGCCATGATATTTACTGTTGTTTCATAACCTTTTGCATGAGCATCTTCTATTAGTTCAATAGCTGCAGGGATTTGGTGAATATAAGTTGCTATTCTTATCATATCAACTACACTTTCACTTTTTGGTCTAAGTTCTTCTTTTAAACTTCTTCCAATATCACTCATAACAGCGATTTTCATATTTGTTTTATTTTCACCAACAATTCTTCTTATATCTTCTTCTTTACAGAAATTCCAAGGACCATATTCAGCTTCACTCATAATAGTTGGAGATACATTTTTCCCAATTTCCATATAATCAACACCAGCTGCAAGACAAGTTTCATAATGTGCTTTTACAAATTCATCGCTAAAATGGTAGTTATTTACTAATCCACCATCTCTAATAGTACAATCAAAAACTTTTATATCTTCTCTAACCGATAGTATTGAACCTTTTTTTTCAATCATTACTGTTCCTTGATTATTTTATAATTGTTTATATATTATCTAAAAGCCACTTAATAAGATTTAAGTGATAGAACTTCTTCTATTTTATTGTAAGAGTAAAAAGCAAAATCTTCATTTTTCTCTTTTATAGCATTTACAGCCATTCTATCTGCTAGTTCATTTCCTTCTATTCCACTATGACCTTTTACATGGATTATCTCTATTTTATTTTTTATTTTCTCATATAAATAGTGTGCTTCTTGGATAAGTTCAAGGTTTTTTATTTCACCACCTTTTTTACTCCATCCATTTTTTTTCCAAGAGTATGCCCAAGTTGTAATACAATCTATTGCATATTTTGAATCTGTAAAAATAGAGATTATATTTTCACTTGTTGTTTGAGAAGCAATAGTTAAAGCCTGAAATAAAGCATTTAATTCAGCTATATTGTTTGTTCCATTTTCAACATAAGCACCATAAAGTAAAACAGGATTTTTTTTATTTGAATAAACAGCAAGTCCACTTCCAGCATTTCCAGGATTTCCACTACAAGCTCCATCGCAATATATTTTTATATGTTCTTCTTGTTCATCTATATTTTCAGTTTTTTCTTCAATTTTTGGAGTATAAACTTTGGCTTTTATGTTGTTGTGTTCTAAAACAGTATGATAGTTTTTTATGATTTGTTCTTGAATACTAGTAGAAAAATTACCTCTTAAAAGCATAAGCAAATTTATATCATTTTTTGATATATCTTGTTCTAAAGCGATTTTTTTCCAATCTTTTTCATCTGAATTGATTTTAAATATTTTAAATTGTTCTTCATTTAAAGAGTTGTTATATGTAATTAAATCCAAAAAGTTATTATCTATTTTCATTTTTATTCTTTATAAAATTTTTGAAAGTATACAAAAAAAATCTATAGGAGAAACTTTTTAAAATGTATAAAATAATATTACAACTAATATATAAAAATAATCTTTTTTTAGGTTATAATAATTTAAATCAAGAGAAGGAGTGTATGATGCTTTCAAAATTGTCGATAAAACAAAAACTAATTCTAATAATGTTGATCCCTTTAATAGTGGTGATATTATTAGACGCAAAATTAGCAGTTGATTCTTTTAGTGCTTCAAGAAATTTAAAAGCTTTAGATAATGTAGTTGAACTTTCTACAAAAATTGGAGCATTAGTACACGAAGCACAAAAAGAAAGGGGAATGACAGCGGGTTTTTTGGGAAGTAAAGGAGAAAAATTTAAAACAGAACTTCCAAATCAAAGAACAAAAACAGATGAAAAAATCTCTGAGTTTAAAACATTTTTATCAACATTTGATAAAAGTTCTTATAATCCTGATTTAATGGAAAACTTAGATAATGGAATAAAAAAGTTAGAAGAGTTATCAAATGTTAGAAATAGTGTAAATACTTTATCTATGACTGCTCCAGTAGCTATTGCTTATTATACAGAGACAAATAAGTTATTTTTAAATGTAATTGGAACAGTTATAAAGTTATCTACAAATGCAAATGTATCTCAAGAATTAGTTGCTTATATGAATTTTTTACTTTCAAAAGAGAGAGCTGGTATTGAAAGAGCAGTTGGAACAAATACTTTTGCAAAAAATGCTTTTGATTTAGAGTTAAAAACAAAGTTTTATACATTAGTTGCAGAACAAAATGCTTATTTAGATTCATTTATGAAAGTTAGTACAAAAGAGGCAATTGATTTTTATAAAACTACAATGCAAGATAATTCAGTAGAAGAAGTTGAAAAGATGAGAAAAATTGCATTGTATAGTGGTAAAGAATCAGATTTTAATGTAGATGCAAATTATTGGTTTAAAACAATCACTGAAAAAATAAACTTATTAAAAAAAGTTGAAGATCATTTATCAGAAAACTTAATTTCAACTATTAGAAAAGAGTTAAGTGAAGCTCAAAGAAATATGATAATTTTCAGTTTATTAAGTACTTTTGGGATTGCACTTACTATGATTTTAGCTAGAACTATTGCTTTTACTATTTTGATAGATGTTGATTCTGTAAAAAAAGGAGTTGAAAATTTCTTTGCTTTTATCAATTTTGAAAAAGATGATATAGAACTAATCAAAGTAAAATCAAATGATGAATTAGGAATTATGTCTAAAATAATAAATAAAAATATAGAAGAAACTAAAGTAAATGTCAAAAAAGATAGAGATTTGATAGCTGATACGATAAGAGTTGCAAACTTAATCAATAAAGGGCATTTAGATGCAAAAATCGAACAAGGTACTAATAATCCTTCTTTAAATGAGTTAAAAAATATTATAAATGAGATGTTAGAGACTTTAAATACAAATATTTCAAATATTTTAAAAGTTTTAACTTCTTATTCAAAACTTGATTTTAGACCAAAATTAGCAGAAAATGATCTTGGAGGAATTATTAAAGAGTTAGAAAAAGATGTAAATATTTTGGGAAATGTAATCACTGAAACTCTTATTGAAAATAAAAAATCGGGATTGATTTTAAGTAAAAATGCAACTATTTTAAGTACAAATATGAATAAAATTGCAACTGCTGCGAATTCTCAAGCAGCTTCATTGGAAGAAACAGCAGCTTCACTTGAAGAGATTACTTCAAATATTACAAACAACAATCAAACTACAATTAAAATGGCAGATTATGGAAATAAAGTAAAAGAATCTATTACTTTAGGACAAGATTTGGCAAATAAAACAGTTATATCAATGGATGAAATAAATACGCAAACATCAGCAATTAGTGAGGCAATTACAGTAATTGACCAAATAGCATTCCAAACAAATATTTTAAGTTTAAATGCAGCTGTTGAAGCAGCAACTGCAGGTGAAGCTGGAAAAGGATTTGCAGTTGTTGCAGGAGAAGTGCGAACACTAGCTAGTAGAAGTGCAGAAGCAGCAAGACAAATAAAAGCTTTGGTTGAAAATGCTCATAAAAAGACAGAAGAAGGTAAAGAAATAGCTTCTAATATGATAGAAGGATATAGTGAATTAAATGAAAATATTTCAATGACACTTGACTTAATAAGCAATGTTACAGTTGCAAGTAAAGAACAATCAACAGGAATGGTTCAAATAAATGATGCAGTTAATAATCTGGATCAAATAACTCAATTAAATGCACATAGCGCTTCAGAAGCAAATCAAGTAGCTCAAGAAACTTTCAGTATATCTAAAAGAATTATCGAACAAGCAGATGCAAAAGAGTTCGATGGGAAAGATACAATTAGGGTTTAATAACTCTAATTTGTATTTATATATTTTATGGAATAAAACTTTGTCTAGTTTTTATAAAAATAGTTGTGTAAAAAATCTCTCTTAAAAATAAAAATAAAGAGATAATCAAACAAGTCATTGCTAAGATAAATAAAATAGCTATAAATAAAGAGTCTTTAAACTCAAAAATTGCACTTAAAAACATAGTTAAGATTACTAAAGATATAAGTAATCCTGTACTTGTGCCAAATAAAATAGCTAAGTTTGTATTTCTCATTCTCATAGTTAAAAATTTTCTTCTTTGTTTTATTTTTTCAGCTAATATCACATCATCTTTTAAAGATTCAGTCTCTTTTTCAAATTTGTCTAATCTGTCGATTTTATCAATAATTCTTGAAAGTCTAGATGTAAAAACATTTAGAAGTCCAGCAAGTCCAGCAAGTAAAAAAACAGGAGCAACAGAAAGTTGAATAAGTTGTGAAACACTATTTACGCTATTTACATCAATTTGGTTTATCATATTATTTTCTCTATTTTAAATTACATTTTCCGAATTTACAACGAAAAACTTTAATAATCATATAAATAAAAAATAAAACAATACCAATTTCAAATATTTTATAAATTATTTCCATAATAAAACCTATTTTACTTCATCTATAATTTTTAAAAGTTCTTCTTGTGTTTCTTGTGCAACTTCTAGTAAATCAGGATTTATATCATCAACTAATTGAATTAAAGAATTCATTGTGATACATGTTTCTCCATCTTGAGTGTAAACAGCAATTTTACAAGGCATAATAGAAGAAAGAGATATATCTTCACTTAAAAACTTTTCTGCAACAACAGGATTACAGATATCAACAACTTGACAATCATTTTTTAAATCAATTCCTTTTGATTTTAATGTCTCTTTTATTGTATGAACATGTTGAACACCAAATTTATACTTTGGAGCTATTTCTTTTATTGAATCAACAATTTGTTGAACACTTTTTGTTGATGTTTCTATATATTGCATATTCTTCCTTTTTTATTTTGTTGATTATAGCAAATTAGTTTTTATAAAATGCAATTTTTTTAGTCTCCAATTTATCATACATATTTAGCATATTATGGTAATCTTGATGTAAAGTTCTATTGATAAAGAACTCTTTTCCTTCAATAATATTTAATGCTTTTTGAATTTTTTCTTCTCCATAAATATTATAAAGTGCTTCTTCATAATCTTCCCAAACTAAGTTTTCATTCTCCATTCTAATTAGTTGAGCTATTAAATGACCAAATTTATTATCTGAAAACTCTAATATTTCAAGAGCTTCATCAAACTCTTTTAAAAGTAATAAAAGTTGGACTCTAAAATCTTGCATTATAAAGTTTTCTTTGAAAATCACACCTAAAAAAAGTTGCATATTTAAAGAATCATCAAGACTATCAATCGAATCTAAAATATCATTTAAATCATAGTTTTCAAAATTTAAAACCATATCTCTTATTAGTTTACCTTGATTTTTATTATTATAAATCATGTCATCTATTGGATAAACTTCTGAAAAATCTGGAACTATCATTTGACAAGAATAAAAATCTAAATATGTATATTCTCTTAGATAAATATCTTTGTTTTGAAATTTTAAAATATCAAATAAAAACTCATACTCTTCTTCACTACTATTTCCTTCATATTTCCATGAAGAATATTCAAAATCTTTAATTTTATTTAAAAATTGGAATCCTAATTTTCCATTAGAATCAATAAAATGCGCTTCTAAATTAAAATTATTGCTAACCAATTCCATATCAAAAGTTGGTATCTCAAATCCATCAAGATTTGTTAAATCTCTTCCTTGCATAAGTTCTGTCATAGTTCGCTCTAAGCTAACTTCTAAAATAGGATGACTACCAAAAGAGACAAAAAGAGTTGAATTTTTTGGGTTTATTAAAGATATTGCAGTTACTGGAAAATTTCCACCTAAAGAAGCATCTAAAACTTCAACTATATAACCTAACTTTTTTAAACTTTGAACATCTTCATAAACTTTTGGAAAAGATTTAATAACTTCACTAGGAAAAGTTGGAAGAGAAAAACCATTTTTAATAATTTTAAATTTTACATATCTTTCTACTATTTCACTTAAAGCTTGAACTTTTGCTTCATTTGCTGTATTTCCTGTTGCTAAACCATTACTAGCAAAAAGATTACTCAAAATATTTATTGGAATATATGTTTTTTTACTATTTGTTTGATTTATAAAAGGAAGAGCAACTATTTTATCCATATAATCACTGTTAAAATCAACTAAATCTTTATCTTCCAAATCCTTATTTGGATTGTAAATCTTTTTTAATTCTTTATTTAAATAATCTCCTCCAAATTCAAAAGCAACTTCATCTGGATAATATTTTCTATTTGGAAGATGAAAATCTATAAAAAAGTTGTTCGTTTGTAATCTTTCGATGTATTCACCATAAGCACTTGCGATTGAAGCTTTTGAAATAACACCTTTTCCATTTGAATAGATATGATTTGGTGCTTCATTTGAAGCTAAGTTTACTGAAAAGCAGTTTTTTAAAGGATTTTTTTCTTGTGAAAATGAGGCTTCACAACCAACATCATTTAATACAGCTTTCATTTTTAAAATTGATTCTTCTACGGGGCTATTTTTTGATAATAGATTCATTGATTTTTTGTTCTTTCTTTGTAAGTTTTTGATTAGATAGTTTATAGTATAGCCAAAAAAAATATATTATAAGAATAAAGTTTTAGAATAAAAGTATTAATAGATAATATTTTAGCTATAATAAGTAAAATATCTATTTTAGGATTAATATGTTAGCTATTAATATCTCAACTCCAAAATCTATAATGCAAGATTTAAAAGATAAATTCAAACAAAAAAGATTATCTTTAAACCTAACACAAGAAGGACTTTCCAACAAAAGTGGAGTAAGTTTTGGAAGTATCAAAAGATTTGAATCAAGTGGAGAAATCTCTTTTGAATCTTTGCTAAAAGTTGCATTAGTTTTAAATTGTTTAGATGATTTTAAAAATATTGCAAATGAAAAAGATGAACAATACGAATCTATGGAAGATTTATTAAAAATAAAACCAATCAAAAAAAGAGGAGCTATAAAATGATAAAAACAGTAAATGTATTTTTAAATCATTTTGATAACAAACTTTTTGTTGGAAAATTAGCACTAAAAAATAGAAAAATATATTTTGAATATGATGAAAGTTTTATAAAAAAAGACATTGAAATTTCTCCTTATATTTTGCCATTAAAAAAAGAGTTGCAAGTTTGCAATGACAATATTTTTGATGGTTTATTTGGAGTTTTTGCAGATAGTTTGCCTGATGGTTGGGGAAAACTGCTTTTAGATAGACATCTTATGTCAAAAGGAATAAATTTTCACGATATTACACCACTTGATAGATTGTGTTATGTTGGTAAGTTTGGAATAGGGGCTTTAGGTTATGAGCCAATATATGAAGAGATTGAAACTAAAAATCAAGAGATTATTTTAGATGATTTAGCAAACTATTCAATCAATATTTTAAATGGTTCTAGTTATGAACTTCTTGATACATTATTGGCTATTGGTGGAAGTAGTGCAGGAGCTAGACCAAAAATAATGGCACAAATAAATGAACAAAATAACATAATTCATGGAAGCCAAAAATTAATAGAGGGTTTTGAACACTATATAATCAAATTTCCAAACTCAAACGATGGATTAAATATTGGAAAAATAGAATATATTTACTCTTTGATGGCAAAAAAAGCAAATATTGAAATACCTGAAACAAAGTTACTAAAAGGCAAAAAAAATAGCTATTTTGCGATAAAAAGATTTGATAGAATAAAAGATAATAGAGTGCATATTCATAGTGTGGCTGGATTAGTTCATAGTGATTTTAGAATTCCCTCACTTGATTACGATGATTTATTGACTTTATGTTTTCATCTAACAAAAGATATAAATGAAGTAAAAAAACTTTTTAGATTAGCCGTTTTTAATCTTTTTACACATAATCGTGACGATCACGCCAAAAACTTCTCTTTTATGTTAGATGAAAAAAACAGTTGGAAATTAACTCCCGCTTATGATTTAACTTTTTCTTATGGAGTGGGAACTGAACACAGCACTACATATTTAAATGAGGGAAAAAATCCAAATATAAATCATCTTGAAAAACTAGCATTAAAACATGGAATCAAAGAGTATAAACAAATAGTAGATGAAGTAAAAAGTGCAATTTTAGAGTTTCCAAATCTTGCAAAAGATGTGGAACTTCCAAAAAATGAAACTGTAAATTTGGGCAAAATATTTGGTCAGTTGATAGGAAAAAGATAGTTTAAAAAAACTATATAATCCCCAACTCTTTACTCATATCAACTATTAGTTTAGAAAATGGTTGTTTTGATAAATCTTCATTTTCATCTATGAGATTAAAAATATCTTTTTTGATTTGCTGAAATGGAATACCAGTTAAATTTTCTAACTCTTTGAGGCTACTTTGAGGATAAAGCTCTGCTTTTTGTATCATGTCGTAAACTATATCTTTGTGGGCTTTGTATCGTTCGTTTAGTTTAAAAATCTCGATATATTTGTCATATATATCAGTAAACTGTTCCTTTAAAGTTATATCTATATCATCTTTTGATTTTATATGTAAGTTTTTGCAAGAATCATCTAAAAGTAGTTTGAATTTTACTTTTTTGTGGAAGTCAAATTTCTCATCATTTGGTTTTAAACATTTTTCTATTTTAAATTTACCTACCTTTGAATCATGTTCAAAAGTATTTTTTGTTCCTTTTATTTTTGAAGAGTTACAAGTTGGACAAGATGGAATAAGATTATAAAAACTAAGTGCTAAATATGGATAAGTTCCTTTGTCATAAAAATGGTCAAGTTGAAAAGTAGATACTAAATCTTTTTTCTCCTTTTCAAAGTTTGTAATAAAATCTTTATTACAATAAAAACAAGTTCTAAAATTGAAATTTTCTGTAAAAAATGGGGTTAAACTAGCATTTTGATATTTATCTTTATATTTAAAAAGATTTTTTATTTTTTTGATAATGATTTCTTTATGTTTAACAGACAATTTATCAAGTCTATTTTCAATAGTGTTTATTAACTCTAATAAATCATTTTCTTTAGCTAATAAAATCTCATTTGTATTAATTTTCCAAAATACATATCTAAACAAACAATTTTGTTTTTTAAATCTCAAAAATCTTTGAGATAAATTTTCTTTAAGCTTATCAAAATTAGGTTTATTCAATTTTGTAATAAATTCATCATCAATATTGGTTTTTACATCTTTTAAATAATTTGAGTAATTAAGCTTTAGCATTTTTTTCATCCAAATATTTTTGTAATTCTTCTGCTTCAAATTGGTCTAAAAATTCTTTCATCTTGTTTTTTTTATAAGTTTCATTGTCAAAAATTTGTTCAAGTTCATCCAAATAATTTTTAATTATTGTTTGTAAAAATGGTTCACCAATGATAGATTGAATATGATTAAATTTTTTAATTTTATCTTCAAACTCTTTTTTATACTCTTCTTTTGGATTTTTACTTTTTTTTACTTTCTCATAAAACTCTTTAATCTCTTCAATTTTATTTTTCGCAAATTCACCCATAAGCCCATCACTCATAAAAAATCCATCTGAAAGTAAAGTATGAATATTTGCTCCAAAGGTTTTAATCTCAATATTATTACTTACATTTATACAATTTCCATTTTTCAAATCTTTGAGGTCTAATTTTGAATATTTTTCTTCTCTTCTTTTATTAACTTTATCCAAAAATATGATATTTTCTTTTGGTAAGTCAGATAATATAAAAGGAGAATGAGTTGTTAGTATTATATGTAAAGGTATAATTTCCCCTGTATATTTTTTATAAGTTTTAATCATATTTATAAAATTATAAATAATTTCTTGTTTCCATTTTGGATGTAAATGATTATCTATCTCATCCCCAATACAACTTATAGAAATGTTCAAATTCTTACGAGTTTCATAATAGTTAAATATTGAAATGAAATCTATTGAATATTTTATTAATTGCTTTTCACCATCAGATATTTCATTATATTGTATATCCGTATTACTATCATATAAATCTAAATCAAAAACTTGTAAATATCCATTTTTATGATTCATTATCATATTTTTATCAGTAAATATTTTTTGAAATATTACTATCTTTTTAATATTTTCTTTTAACTCTGAATTTATTGGAATATCAATGTATTGATTTTTATGAAAATTACTTTCATTAATCCAATTGAGATAATAAAATTTTAGAGTTTCCAAAATTTCATCTATTGAAAAATTACTATTTTCTAAATATGTTTGTAATTCATTAATTTTTTTAAGTTTTTCAAAAAAAGCACTTATATAACCTTTTGATTCATTCCATTTATTTATAAAAAATCTATTAACATTATCGGGTTTAACTTCATTGATTCCTTTCTCTATCTCATTTTTCTGATTTTCTAGTAACTGAAAAATTTTATTATTCATAGTATCGTATAACTGTAAATCATTACCACTATTTGTAGTATTAACAAGATAAAATTCTATAAATGCAATTAATAAACTTAAATCAAAACAACCAAAATCAGTTTTTTGATTGCTTGTAAATTGTGTTTGATGCAATTTTTCTATGTAAGAAAGAGTATCAATAATTTTATTTCTTATATTAGCAGTGTTATCAAAAAAATCATTTTTAGATATATTTTTAGGCATCCCTAATTCTTTGTTATATGCTTTTAATGAAGAGATAGATGAAGGTTTTAATATTAATCTTAAGTGATTAAATCTAAGAAATGAAGAAATATTATTTAAAATATAATCATTGTTAAGGACACTAGAAATATATCTTGGTACAAAAAAAATATTATTATGTAAGTTATATGTATAATTTGTATTATATACTCCTAAAGAAAAGGGTACTACTTTACCATCTAAATAAATAAAATCTAAATTATCTATATGTTTTGATTGATTATCTTTTGAAGAAGAAATGGGTAAAGAAATATAATTCAGATAATACTTATGATTATTGCTTGAATAATCAAAACTTGAAATTAAATGTATATCTAAATTTGTTGGTTTTAATAAAGTTGGTTTTTCTTTTTCATAAAAACAAAAATATTGAGTATCTTTTTGATATATTATAATTCCTCTTGGATTTATTCTATCTAAACTATTGATATAATTTAAAAGGCTACTCTTCCCACTCCCATTCTCTCCAACAATAGCAGTAATATTAATATTTTTAGGAAAAATACTTACATAATCTTTATCTTCAGTAATAGTTAAATTCTCACCATCATATTTACACTCAAACCTAGGCGAAAAATTAAACCCCTGATTCTTGATATTTTTATACTCTTCAACCCATAAATAAACTAATTCCATAAAAAACCTTGATTATTATTTGACTAAATTATATCAATAAAAGATAAGAAAATAATTATTCTTTAGTTCAAATTTTTCTTTTAAATTCTTTTACCACTTTTAACCCAATATTTATGCTATAATCACACAATTTCAGCATACATCGGTCTATGCCTGACTTCGTTTTTGTAGTCAAATTACAACTCAACTAAACTCAAATTATTCAACCTAGATCGGAACTTTAGTTCACAACTTCTGTAGGTTTATAAAAAACAAGGTACTTATGTCATTTTCAAACTTAGGTTTATGTAAAGAAATTCTTCGTGCAATTAAAGAAGAAGGTTATACAACACCAACTCCAATCCAATCAAAATCAATTCCCGTGGTTTTATCAAAAAAAGATGTTTTAGCAGCTGCCCAAACAGGAACTGGAAAAACAGCTGGATTTACACTTCCACTTTTACAAAGATTAAAAGATAGTAATTTAAAAGATAAAAAAACTCAAGTTAGAGCTTTGATTCTTACTCCAACAAGAGAACTTACAGCTCAAGTTGCACAAAGTGTTGAAACTTATGGAAAATATCTTCCTTTTAAATCAGCAGTTATTTTTGGAGGAGTTGGAATAAATCCACAAAAAGCTCTTTTAAAAAAAGGTGTTGACATCATCATCGCAACTCCTGGAAGATTGCTTGATTTAATCTCTCAAGATAGTCTTGATTTATCAAAAATAGAGTTTTTAGTGTTGGATGAAGCAGATAGAATGCTTGATATGGGATTTATAAATGATATTAAAAAGATTTTAGCAATTTTGCCAAAACAAAGACAAAATCTACTTTTTTCAGCAACTTTTTCAAATGAAATAAAAAAGTTGGCTGATAGCTTACTAAAATCGCCTGTTTTAGTAGAAGTTTCAAAAGCAAATAGTGCTTCTTTCAAAGTTGAGCAAGTTGTTCATCACGTTGATAAAGATAGAAAAAAAGAACTTTTATTGCATTTAGTAAATAAAAATAGTTGGCAACAAGTTTTGGTTTTTACAAGAACAAAACATGGAGCAAATAAACTAAGTGAAGCACTTCTAAAAGATAAAATTACATCAGCAGCAATTCATGGAAATAAATCGCAAGGTGCAAGAACAAAAGCATTAGATGATTTTAAAAATGGAAAGGTAAGAGTTTTAGTTGCAACTGATATTGCAGCGCGTGGAATTGATATCGAACAACTTCCTCATGTTGTAAATTTTGAATTACCAAATGTTGCAGAAGATTATGTTCATAGAATAGGAAGAACTGGACGAGCAGGAAATAATGGTATTGCGATATCTTTAGTTTGTGTAGATGAACATGAGTATTTATTTGGAATTGAAAAGTTAATTAAACAAAAAATCAAAAAAGTAGAGATAAATGGATTTAAAGTAAATCCAAATATTAAAGCAGAACCTATTGGAAATAGAAGTAATAGAGGAAATAAAGTTAATAATTTAAATCAAAATAGAAAAGTAAAACCAAAAAATGAAAATTCATCTTCAAGCACGAAACCAAGAAGGTTTGCTTCAAAAAACAGAAGAACAAATACAAGTTCTAAAAATATTTAGAAAGGTAAAATTTTATAAAATACCACAATTAAAAAATAAGGAAATATAAAATGAATAAAAAAATAAAACTAATTTTTATTTTAATTTTTTCAATAAATTTATTCGCAAATGATGTGGAACTTGAAAATTTATTTAAAAAATACCAAGTTGAAGGAACTTTAGTATTAGAGTCTTTAAATACAAAAAAAGTAGATATTTATAATGAAAAGAGAGCAAATACACCGTTTTCTCCTGCTTCAACATTTAAAATACCAAATACTTTGATAGCTTTAAATGAAGGTGTTGTAAACAAAGATTCTATAATAGTTTGGGATAAAAAAGTAAGAGAATTTGATGCTTGGAATAAAGACCAAACTTTACAATCAGCTTTCAAAAGTTCTTGTGTTTGGTGTTATAAAGAGTTCGCTTCAAAAATTGGAGTTGAAAAATATAAAAAGTATCTAAAAGAGCTTAATTATGGAAATAAAACAATAGGCAAAGATGTAACTGATTTTTGGTTGGATGAGAGTTTGAGAATTACAGCTTTTGAAGAGATAAGATTTTTAAAACAATTACAAGCAAATAATTTATCTTTTAAACAAGAAGATATAAATCTTTTAAAAGAGTTGATGATTGATGAAAAAAGCGAAAATTATGTAGTTAGAGCAAAAACAGGTTGGGAAGGAAAATATGGTTGGTATGTTGGTTATGTTGAAACAAAAAATGATGTTTGGTTTTTTGCTTTAAATATCGACACAAAAACAAAAGAAGATTTAGCAAAAAGAAAAGCTATAACTTTAGAAGCTTTAAAAACAAAAGGTATTATAGATTGAACTATGAAATAAAAAATAGTTTTATAAAAGCACAAATAAAATCTTTTGGAGCAGAACTAAATAGTCTAAAAAAATGTGATGAAAACTTCGAGTATATTTGGCAAGCAAATAGTAAATATTGGGCTAGACACTCTCCTGTTCTTTTCCCAATAGTTGGAAGACTAAAAGAAGATAGTTATTTTTATAAAAATAAAAAATATTCTCTTTCTCAACATGGAATTGCTAGAGATAAAGAGTTTGAGATTGTGCAAAATGAAGCTGATTTTATAGAGTTTAGACTAAAAAGTGATGAAAAAAGTTTGGAGTTTTATCCTTTCTTTTTTGAGTTAGATATTGGTTATAAACTAGATAAAAATAGTTTGATAGTTTCATATAAAGTAAAAAACAAAAGCGATGAAAAGATGTATTTTTCTATAGGTGCTCATCCTGCTTTTAATACTCAAATTGGTGACTTTTTAGAGTTTGAAAATATAAAAACTACAAAAAGGTACTTTTTAGATGATAAAGGTTTGATTTATAAAAATGAAGATTTGAACCTTGAAAATAGTAAGTTGTATTTAGATAAAGATTTATTTAAAGATGATGCTTTAGTTTTTAATGACTCTACTATCAAACAAATTGCTTTAAAAAATATAGAAAATAAAAGTAGGGTAAAAGTAAAATTTGATAATTTCCCTTATTTAGGTATTTGGTCAAAACCAAATGATGCTCCTTTTGTTTGTATTGAACCTTGGTTTGGAGTTGCTGATGAAGAAAATGCAAATCAAAAAATAGAGGATAAAAAAGGAATATTATCTTTAGAAAAAGAAGAAGAGTTTTTTTGCTTTTATACAATAGAAGTATAAAAACTCTTAAAAATCATCCCTTAATTAAAACTTAAATTTCTTAGATTAAGCTATTTATAAGCTAATAATTTAAAATCTCAAATAATTTTCAAAAAAATCTTATAAAATTTATCTTTTCTAAAAGTACTATAAAATGGTGCTTTATGAAAGAATTTTAATAAATTTCAAAATTTCTTGTAAAAAAGTGTCTGATTTTTTAATCTCAAACGTCTTATTGTCGAAAGAAACAATTTTAATAATTGTTCTTATAATAAATAAGGAGAATAAAAATGAAAAGAAAATCAATACTTGTTGCTCCAGTATTAGCAATACTTTTAAATACAAGTTTAAGTGCAGAACAATTTTCAGTTTCAAATTTGACATTGAAACAAGCAATAGAAGAGATAAGTAAAAAATCAAATATGCCATATATGGTAGATGGAAAATTACTTGATGGAAAAAAAGCACCAAATATAAAAAATATTGAAGGTGTAGAAAATGCTTTAGATGAAATACTAAAAGGTACAAATCTAAAAGCAACTATAGAAGATGGAACAATTTTAATAAAAGAAAAAGCAGTAGGGCAAGGTACAGTTTTAGAACCAATTTCAGTTAATGATAGTTATTTAGGAAGTACAACAGAGAACTCAAATTCATACACAACTGGAACTATGAATACTGCTACGAAATTAGATTTATCTATTCGTGAAACTCCTCAAACAGTTTTAGTTTATACAAGACAAAAGTTAGATGATCAAAATATTACATCAACTCAAGAATTTTTATCAAAAATTCCAGGTATTTCACTTAATAGATGGGATGAAAGGTTAGATGCAACAGCAAGGGGGTTTGATGTAAATTACTACTTATATGATGGAATACCAACTTCTATATATCCATCATCAGGAGGAGATGATCCTGATTTAATTGTTTATGATAGAGTTGAGATTGTAAAAGGTGCAAATGGACTTATGACAGGTGCAGGAAATCCTGCAATGGGAATGAACTTTATACGAAAACATGCAAATAGTAAAGTATTTAAAGGAAATATTGATGCTAGTGCTGGTTCTTGGGATAATTATACAATATCAACAGATATTCAAACACCACTTAATGCTGATGGAAATATAAGAGCAAGATTTCTAGCAAAACATCAAGATAGTAAATCCTTTTTAGATTTTTATGAAAAAACAAATGATGTTTTTTATGGTGTAGTTGATATAGATTTAACCGATACTACATATTTATCGTTTGGTGCAAGTTATGAAGATACTCAAAGAGATGGTGCTAGATGGGGTGGACTACCTGCTTTTTATACTGATGGTTCAAGAACAAATTTTAGTCGTTCTACAAATGTAGCTGCTGATTGGACATATTGGGATAATAAAACAACAACATATTTTACAGATTTTAAACAATATCTTTATAAGGATATTTCTTTAAATATAGCTTATACAAATAGACAAATGAACATGGATATGGTAGGTGCATATTTTGGAGGAAGTGGAGTTGATAAAGCAACAGGAATAGCAAATGGTTCAACAACTATTGGTGCTTGGGAATCAAAAGATAAAGAAAATAATTTAGATTTATATACTTCTATCCCTTTTGAACTAGGAAAATTAGACCATGAGATAATTACAGGTATTTCATATAATAAATCTAAGAATAAAGAGTATGGTTTTATAAGTGATGATACGACAAATCCTGCAATAGATTTTAATAATATTAGTTTAGTTAATCCTAACTTACAACTAGATAACTCTCCAAGGGGAGAAACTACACAAAAAGCCTATTATTTAGCAAGTAGAATCTCTTTAATGGAATATTTAAAATTAGTTGCTGGAGTTAGAGTTTCATCTTGGAAAAGTGATGTAAATAATTTAGATAGAGAATTTGATAATGAATTTGTGCCTTATGTAGGTTTAGTTTATGATTTAGATGAAAATCATTCTATTTATGCTAGTTATACAAGTATTTTTCAACCACAATTTGCTTGGGATTCAAATGATAAATTTTTAGACCCTATAGATGGAAAAAGCTATGAAACTGGAATCAAAGGTGAGTATTATGATGGACATCTAAATACTTATTTATCAGTTTTTAGAATAGAGCAAGATGGAGTAGGAGAAAGTACAGGTCAAACAAACTCTAATGGACATTATATCTCAGTAGCAAAAAAAGGAGTTGTGAGCAAAGGATTTGAAATAGGTGCATCTGGAAAAATCACAGATGATTTTAATTTAGATTTTGGACTTGTAAATTTTGAAGCTAAAGATGCAAATGGTGAGAAATTTACTACTACAAACTCAAGAACAACTGCAAATGTATGGGCTAAATATACTATTGATGATTATAGATTTGGTGCAGGATTGAATTATAAAAGTAAATTTTATTCAGGAAGTGGAACAACACAAATTACTCAAGATGCTTTTATAACTACTGATTTAATGGCAGGATATAAAGTAAATAAAAGTTTAGATTTTCAACTTAATGTAAATAATCTTTTTGATGAAAAATATTATGAGGGATTAGCTGATGCAAATAATCTACTTTATGCAAAACCTAGAAATTTTACTCTTGGTATGAAATATACTTTCTAATAAATATAAAGGAAGATTTTTCTTCCTTTATAGATTTAATTATGAGTTTTACTTAAAACTTATAATTAAGTTTATGAACTTTTATAAACTTAACTTCATAGGTTTTATGGATTTTTATGTGTTTCGTTTCCTTGTTCACATATTATTTATTATGATTAGTCTCATTTTCATAAAACCTATGATTTTATCTAATACTCTAAAATCAAAATATATCAATATGCAATACTTTCTATCCAAGATTTGTTTTTGTGTTAGAATTTTTTAAATTCTATTTTGAGGTTTTATTATGAATGATTTATCAAATTTAGTAGTTTATAATGATGGAGAGTTGGAACTCAAAGTTTCAGTAAATAGTGAAACTATTTGGCTTACACAAAAACAAATTTCAGAGCTTTTTGGAGTAAATATTCCTGCTATATCTAAACATATAAAGAATATTTATAAAGATGAAGAGTTAAATCAATTTTCAACTGTTTCCATTTTGGAAATAGTTCAAAAAGAAGGAAATAGAAATATTGTTAGAAATGTTGAGCATTATAATTTAGATATTATCCTTGCTGTTGGCTATAGAACAAGTTCATCAAAAGCTATCAAATTTCGTCAATGGGCAACTTCTATTTTGAAGAGTTATATCCAAAATGGTTATGTATTAAATGGTGAAAAAATTACAAATGAAAGATTTGTAAATCTTGAAAATGATGTAAATAGTTTAAAAAATCAAATTAATGAAGTAAAATCTAAAATAAAAGATAATAAACTAGAAACTAATCAAGGTATCTTTTTCGATGGACAAATATTTGATTCTTACTCTTTTATAAATGATTTACTAAAACTTGCACAAAAAGAAGTTATTTTGATAGATAATTATATTGATGATACAGTTTTTACACTTTTTTCAAAATATTCAAATATAAACTTTATAATCTACACAAACAATATTTCCAAACAACTAAAGCTAGATTTTGAAAAGTATCAAAAACAATATAAAAATCTCTCTCTAAAAACTTTTAAAGATTGTCATGATAGATTTTTGATACTTGATAAAAAATAGATGTATCATCTAGGAGCAAGTTTGAAAGATTTAGGCAAAAAGTGGTTTGCTTTTTCAAAAATGAATTTAAAAATAAATGAAATAATAAATAGATTGGAATAAATCTATATTTTATAGATTTTTCCAAACATCAAGCAAATCAAATAAAGCTGTATTTGTCTCTTTTATATATTTTTCACCTTCTTTTATCTCTTCAATATTTTGAATATATGGTGAATCAAAGTTAAGATACTCAGAATCTTCTTTTAGTATAGATTTTAAAGACTCTGCATTTGTCTCAAAGTGAAATTGTGTTCCTACTACAAAGCCATTTTTTGTAGCAAAAGCTTGATTTATAAAAGCATCATTTGAAGCAAGTCTTATTGTATCTTTTGGTAAGTCAAAAGTATCACCATGCCAATGAAATACCATCTGTTTTGGTTTTAGATTTGATGTCAAAATATGAGGAAAAACCTCGATTTCTCTCCAGCCAATTTCTCTAGTTTTTGAAGAATAAACTTCTGCTTTCAAAGCTTTTGCAATAAGTTGTGCACCTAAACAAATGCCAAAAACTTTTTTACCTTCTTTAATATGATTTTCCAAAAACTCTATCTCTTTTTTTATAAAATCAATATCATCATAAGCACTCATAGAACCACCCAAAACTATAAGTAAATCATCAGCATATAAAGGCTCATTTTCATAACATTTTATAACACTATATTTTATATTGTTTTTATTTGCCCATTCTTTTATTGCTGCTTCATCTTCAAAAGGTACGTTTTGCCAAATAGTCATGAGGTTTATCCTTTGTTTTTCTTATTTTAGCAATAAATAAAATAAAACTAGGGTAGATTTTTGTATAAAAAAAGGTAGATTTTAAAATTTGTAAAGAGAAATTATTTTCTCTTTACAGCTTTTGCGTTTGGTAAATCTGTGATTGTTCCATCGAAAATCTCAGCAGCCATACCAATAGACTCGTGAAGTGTAGGGTGAGCGTGAATTGTAAGAGCAATATCTTCTGCATCACAATCCATTTCAAGTGCTAAAGAAATTTCTCCAAGAAGTTCTCCAGCATTTTCTCCTACAAGTGCTCCACCAATTAGTTGATGTGTATCTTTATCAAAAATTAGTTTTGTCATACCTGTAGAAGAAACATCACTTGCTAATGCTCTACCACTTGCACTCCAAGGGAAAGTTGAAACTTCATAATTTATTCCTGCTTTTTTAGCTTCAGTTTCAGTCATACCAGCCCATGCAATTTCAGGGAATGTATATGCAATAGATGGAATTTGTTTTGGTTCAAAGAATACTTTATGACCTGCAATAACTTCAGCAGCAACATGACCTTCATGTACAGCTTTGTGTGCAAGCATAGGTTGTCCGATGATATCTCCAATTGCAAAAATATGATTTACTTTTGTTCTTAATTGATTATCAACTTTGATTAAACCTTGTTCATTTACTTCTACATTTGTATTTTCAAGTCCAAGTTTATTTCCATTTGCACTTCTTCCAAGAGCAACTAAAACAGCATCATATAAAATACCTTCTTTTGGTGCATTTTCACCTTTGAACTCTACATAAATTCCTTCATTTTTAGGAATAATACTTTGAGTTTGAGTTTTTGTCATGATGTTAAATCTGTTGCTATTTGCTTTTGTATAAAGTTTGATTATATCAGCATCAGTTCCAGTCATAAGTTGCTCTCCTCGAATTGCAACATCAACTTGACTTCCTAAAGTTGAGTAAACTGTACCCATTTCAAGTCCGATAATTCCACCACCAAGAATAAGAAGTTTTTTTGGTACTTCTTTTACTTCAAGTGCATCAGTTGAATCCCAAACTCTTGGGTCTTCATGTGGAATAAATGACATTTTTGAACTTTGGCTACCAGCTGCAATAATACAATAATCAAAAGTGATTTTTGTTTTTTCATCACTATTTGTTAAAGCAACTTCAACACTATATTCATCTAAAAATGTTGCATAACCTTGTACATGGTTTACTTTTCTCATTTTAGCCATTGCATCTAATCCACCAGTAAGTTTTTTTACAACTCCACTTTTGTATTCAGCAACTTTTTTTATGTCAATTTTTGGCTCTTCATAAAAGATACCAGCTTTTTCTATATGTTTTGCTTCTTCAACAACTTTTGCAACATGAAGTAAAGCTTTTGATGGAATACAACCAACATTTAAACAAACTCCACCTAAAGTTGAGTATCTCTCAACTATAGTTGTTTCTAGTCCTAAATCCGCACATCTAAAAGCAGCTGAATAACCTCCAGGACCTGCTCCGATTACTAAAACTTGAGTTTTTATTTCGTTCATAATAACTCCTTATAAGCTTAGTAATCTAATATCACTTAAAAGTTGTGATAAAGTAGTAGTAAATCTAGCACCATCTGCACCATCAATTACTTTGTGATCATAAGATAAACTTAGAGGTAAAATTAATTTTGGTTTAAATTCTTTACCATCAAATACAGGTTTAATAGAAGATTTTGAAACACCTAAAATTGCAACTTCTGGAGCATTTATAATTGGAGTGAAGTATGTTCCACCAATTCCACCAAGGCTAGAAATAGTGAAGCATCCACCACTCATATCTGCACTTGTTAATTTTCCATCTCTTGCTTTTTTAGAAAGTTCAGCTAATTCAATAGCAATATCTTTGAAACCTTTTTTATCAACATCTTTGATTACTGGAACTAATAAACCATTTGGTGTATCAACAGCAACTCCGATATTAAAGTATTTTTTCATAATTAACTCTTGTCCATCACTACTTAAACTTGAGTTGAATTTTGGATGAATTTGTAAAGCTTTTTGAACAGCTTTTATAATAAATACTAAAGGAGATAGTTTGAAATCTACCGCAATACTATTTTGTGCTTTTCTAAACTCTTCAAGTTCTGTAATATCAGCTTCATCAAATTGTGTAACGTGAGGCATAGATAAATAATTTTTATGTAAAAATGGTCCAGAAACTTTTTGAACACGACTTAGTTCAACTCTTTCAACGTTACCAAATACAGAGAAGTCTATCTCTTTTGATTCAGGTAAGTTAAATCCAAAACCAATATTTGAAGCACTAGCAGGTTTATTTAACTGCTCTTTTACATAAGCTTTAATATCATCTTTTAAGATTCTTCCTTTTTCACCACTTCCTTTTACAAATCCTAAATCAACACCAAATTCTCTTGCTATTTTTCTTACAGATGGTGAAGCATAAACTTTAGTAGCTTTTTTAGATAAAACTTTACTATCTTCTTTTTCAATACTAATAGCTGCTACTTCTTGGATTGTAGGAGTAGAACTTGCCACTTTTTCTACTTTTGTAGGAGTTGTATTTGCAGCAAATGTAGGAGTTGGAACTTTATCTTCAATAACAACACTTTTTATAACTTTTGCTATTAAATCTCCACTATTGATTTTTTGTCCTTTTTCTACAAAAATTTCAATAACTTCTCCACCAAATGGTGCAGGAACATCCATAGAAGCTTTTTCTGTTTCAAGTGTGATGATACTATAATCTTTTACTATAACATCACCAACATGAATCATAACATCGATTAAATCAACATCTTTTTCTGCTCCTAAATCAGGTACTCTTACTTCTTCAACAACAGATTTTATAGTTTGTTCTTTTACAAATTGTGTTGGAGTTTGAACAGCAACAACTTCTTCTTTTGGCTCTTCAACCTTTGCAGGTGTTGCAACTTCAACTTTTGGTTCTTCAACACTAGAGTCATCTTCTGCTTCAACTCTAGCGATTAAATCACCACTATTTGCTTTATCACCAACTTTTACTAAAATTTCTTTGATAATTCCAGCATGAGTTGTAGGAACATCCATAGAAGCTTTTTCAGTTTCTAAAGTTATAAGTCCATCTTCAACTTCTACTTTATCTCCAACTTTAACCATAATATCGATTAAGTCAACATCTTTATCAGCACCTAAATCAGGAATAAAAATATCATAAACTTTTGTCATTTTTTACTCCTTATGCGTTTCTTGGATTGATTCTATTTGAATCAATTTCATATTTTTTCATAGCTTCAAGAGCAACTTTTTTATCTAGTTTACCATTTCTTGCAAGTTCTGCTAAAGTTGTGTAAACGATAAAGTTTGTATCAACTTCAAAGAATTTTCTTAGGTTTGCTCTACTATCACTTCTTCCAAATCCATCAGTTCCTAAAGCTTTGAAACTTCCTTTTACATAAGGTCTTAGTTGTTCAGAATATGATTTCATATAATCTGTTGCACTAATAACAATATTATCACTATTGCTTCCTAAAACTTTTTCTATATAAGGAATTTTTGCTTCTTTATCTAAATTTAAAAGATTTTCTCTTTCAATATCTTGTGCTTCTCTTGTTAATTCATTGTATGAAGTAACTGAATAAATATCTATTTTAATATCATATTCACTTGATAAAATTTCTGCTGCTCTGATTG
Organism: Arcobacter lacus; assembly: GCF_003063295.1. Classification (NCBI taxonomy): domain Bacteria; kingdom Pseudomonadati; phylum Campylobacterota; class Epsilonproteobacteria; order Campylobacterales; family Arcobacteraceae; genus Arcobacter; species Arcobacter lacus. The sequence goes on along the minus strand of NZ_MUXF01000019.1, from coordinate 190,424 downwards.
CTTCTTGGAAGATAGAACCTGAACCTAAAAGTTTAACTTTGAAATCATTTTTTGCTTCAAAAGTTTTTACTTTGTAAATACCTTTGATGATTCCTTCTTCTGCACCTTCTGGCATTGCTGGTTGTACATAGTTTTGATTTAATGTAGTGATATAGTAGAAGACATCTTCTTGTTTTTCACCATACATTCTTTCAACACCATCTTTTACGATAACTGCAACTTCATAACCATAAGTTGGATCATATGTAATACAATTTGGTACAGTGTTTGCTAAAATGTGTGAGTGTCCATCTTCGTGTTGTAAACCTTCACCATTTAATGTTGTTCTTCCTGAAGTTCCACCAACTAAGAATCCTCTTGCTTTTTGGTCACCCGCTGCCCAACATAAATCTCCAGTTCTTTGGAATCCAAACATTGAATAGAAGATATAAAATGGAATCATAGGATAATCATTTACTGAATATGAAGTAGCTGCTGCCAACCATGAACTCATAGCTCCTAATTCATTAATTCCTTCTTGTAAAACTTGACCTTTGATATCTTCTTTATAGAATGCAACTTGATCTTTATCTTGTGGGATATATTTTTGTCCGGCACTTGAATAAATTCCAAATTGTCTAAACATACCTTCCATACCGAAAGTTCTAGCTTCATCAGGTACTATAGGAACGATATTTTTACCTATGTTTTTATCTTTTAATAAAACATTTAAAACTCTTACAAATGCCATAGTTGTTGAAATTTCTCTATCACCACTACCTGCAAGAATACTTTCAAAATCACTTAAAGCAGGAATTTCTAATTTATTAGTAAATTTCTCTAATCTTTGCGGTACAAATCCACCAAGTGCTGCTCTTTTTTCTTTTAGATATTTAACTTCTGGTGAGTTTTCATCTGGTTTATAATATGAATATGATTCAACTGCTTCATCACTAATTGGTAAATCAAATCTATCTCTAAACGCTTTTAAGTGATTTACATCTACTTTTTTTACTTGGTGAGCGATATTCATACCCTCAGCAGCGCTTCCCATTCCATAACCTTTTACCGTTTTTGCTAAGATTACAGTTGGTCTTCCTTTAGTTTCAGTTGCTCTTTTAAATGCAGCATAAACTTTAACAGGGTCATGTCCACCTCTGTTTAATTTCCAGATATCATTGTCACTTAAATTTTCAACTAATTTTGCAGTTTCAGGGAATTTATTAAAGAAATTTTCTCTTGTATATGCTCCACCTTTTTGTTTAAAGTTTTGGTATTCACCATCAACTGTTTGCTCCATTAGTTCAAGAAGTTTTCCTGATGTATCTTTTTCAAGTAAACTATCCCATAGTCCACCCCAGATAACTTTTAGAACTTCCCATCCAGCTCCTCTAAATTCACCTTCAAGTTCTTGAATGATTTTTCCATTTCCTCTTACTGGACCATCTAGTCTTTGTAAGTTACAGTTTATAACAAAGATTAAGTTATCTAAACCTTCACGTGCCGCCATTCCAATAGCTCCAAGTGATTCAGGCTCATCACACTCACCATCTCCCATAAAACAATAAACTTTTTGTGCACTACAATCTTTTATTCCTCTATTTGTAAGATATTTTAAAAATCTTGCTTGATAAATTGCTTGTAATGGTCCAAGTCCCATTGAAACAGTTGGGAACTGCCAATAAGAAGGCATTAATTTTGGGTGAGGATATGAAGATAATCCATCATTGAAAGCTTCTTGTCTGAAGTTATCCATTTGATCTTCAGTAAATCTTCCTTCTAAAAAACTTCTTGCATATATACCTGGAGAGATATGTCCTTGAAAAAATATTAAATCTCCACCGTCTTTTTCATTTGGTGCTCTAAAAAAGTGATTAAAAGCAACGTCATAAAGTGTTGCAGATGATTGAAATGATGCAATGTGACCACCAAGTTCTAAATGTTTGTTTGAAGCTCTTTGTACCATAATTTGAGCATTCCATCTAATAATTGATCTTATTTTTCTTTCTAAATCCATATCAGCTGGCATTTTAGGCTCTTCGCTAGTTGGAATAGTATTAATATAAGCTGTTGTTGCACTATATGGTAAGTGTGCGCCACTTCTTCTTGATTTATCAATTAATTTTTCTAATAAAAAGTGAGCTCTTTCAACTCCTTCTTCTTCAATAATTGCTTCTAAAGCTTCCATCCATTCTTGTGTCTCTAATGGATTGATATCTTCTAAATTTAACAGTGACATAAATCTCCTTTGAAATAATTCTTAATTCTTAAAATTAATTTAACAATTTTAATTAATTTTAAATTATAATAAACTTATATGTTTAGATATTTTTTAAATATTTCTTAAATAAAAATATTATATAAATATATAAATCAAAATATAAGTTAAGGCCAAAATGATTTTTAACAATAAATTCAGATTGATTATATCACATAATCTTAGCTCAAACGATAACACTAATATAGATAAATCATTATTTAAAGCTTTTAAAAATGATAGTTTACCAATATTACGGCTTTATTCGTGGGAAAAAAGTATTACTTTTGGTGCGGGACAAAGTCCAAGTGACTATGAAAATCTATTAAAAGAGTATAAAAACAATTTCTCAAAAAGAATTACAGGTGGTGGAGTTTTATTTCACGGTCATGATATTTCTTACTCTTTAGTACTTCCTTCTAGTTTTATAGATAATAGAAGTGTAAAAGAGACTTATGAGTTAATATGTTCATTTATACTTGAATTTTATAGTAATTTGGGACTAAAAGTATCTTTTGCAAAAGATATTGAAAGTATAGTTTTAAGTAAAAGTCCATTTTGTCAAGTAGGATTTGAAGCTTATGATATAATAGTAAACGGAAGAAAAATTGGTGGGAATGCACAAAAAAGAGCAAAAAATGTAATTTTCCAACATGGTTCTATTCCAATTAAGAGTATAAAAAATGATGAAAAATATGGTGCTAGTTTAGAAGATTTTTCTATAAATTTAGATTTTGATGAAGCAATAAATAAACTAAAAGAAGCATTTGAACGAACTTTTAATGCACAACTTTTAGAATCACAATTAAACGAAGATGAATTAAATATATATAATGAATTATGTAAGGCGTAAAAATGACTAAAGAGATAACATTCAAAAAACCAGAATGGTTAAGAAAAAAACTAACTCCACATACACAAGTAGAGATGGAAAATTTATTAAAAGATGTGGGTGGACTTCATACTATTTGCCAAGAGGCAAAATGTCCAAATATCAGTGAATGTTTTGCAAATAAAAATGCAACATTTTTGATTTTGGGAAATATCTGTACAAGAAGGTGTACATATTGTAATGTAACAACTGGAAAACCAACAGAAGTTGATTTAAGTGAAATTCAAAAAGTTACAACTTCTGTTTTAAAACTTGGACTTAAATTTGTAGTTATTACAAGTCCAGCAAGGGATGATTTACCTGATGGTGGAGCAGAACAGTTTTTTAGAGTAACACAAGATATTTTAGAAAAATCTCCTCAAACAAAAGTTGAGATATTAATTCCTGATTTTAAAGGTAAAGAAGAGAGTCTTAAAAGAGTTATAGCTTCAGGTGCTACAATCATAGGACATAATGTAGAAACAGTTCCAAGTTTATATAGAATTAGAAGAAATGGAACTTATGAAAGAAGTTTAGAAGTTTTAAAAAGATTAAAAGAGCTTGGTGGTGATAAAGTACAAACAAAAAGTGCTTTAATGGTAGGACTTGGAGAAACAGAAGAAGAAATGGTACAAGTATTTAAAGATTTGTTGGCTGTTGGTTGTAAGTTTTTAAGTATTGGTCAATATCTTGCTCCTAGTGGAGATTATGAAAAAGTTATAGAGTTTGTAAAACCTGAACAATTTGCAAGATATGAAAAACTAGCTTATGATTTAGGTTTTGAATTTGTAAAAGCAAGTCCATATGCAAGAAGTTCATATATGGCACATCATTATTTAAATATGGCATCTGCACTTTAATTTAAATTAGCAATTAACAGATTGTAAAAGCTCTTTCATTTTTCTATACTTTCAAGATATAAAATTGGGGTATAGAAAATAACTTCAAAATATAAATCCCTCAAATATAAAACTAACAATAAATAAAAATAAGCAACTTTTTGCTTATTTAACAAAAGGAAAAAATATGAAAATAAATGAGTTCATATTACCTTTATATAATCGATTAGATATTGCATTTATAAAAGGTAAAAAATCTGTATTATTTGATGAAAATAAAAAAGATTATATAGATTTTGCTTCAGGAGTTGGAGTAAATAGTTTAGGTTATGCAAATAAAAAAGTAGTAAAAACAATAGAAAAACAAGCAAAAAAAGTTTTGCATACTTCAAATGTATATCGTATAAAATCACAAGAAGAGTGTGCAAAAAAAATAGTTGAATTAAGCACTTATGATATGCAATGTTTTTTTTGTAATAGTGGAGCAGAAGCAAATGAAACTGCTATAAAACTTGCTAGAAAATATGGAAATGTGACATTTAAAACACCTAAATATAAGATTATTACTATTAAAAACTCTTTTCATGGAAGAACAATAGCAACTTTAAAAGCAACAGCACAAGAAGATAAACATAAATATTTTGCTCCATATCCTGATGGATTTGTTTATGCAAATGATATAAATGAAGCTATTTCGATGATTGATGATGCAACTGTTGGTGTTATGTTAGAGTTGATTCAAGGTGAGGGTGGTATTTTTATGCAAGATATTTTTCAAGTGCAAAGACTTGAAAAAATCTTAAAAGAGAAGAAGTTACTTTTAATAATAGATGAAGTTCAAACAGGAGTTTATAGAAGTGGGAATTTTCTAATTTCTCAATATTTTGGAATAAAACCTGATATTGTAACTTTAGCAAAAGGTTTAGCAAGTGGTATTCCAATAGGTGTTATGATGACAAGTTTGAAAGATATTTTTACTTTTGGTGATCACGGTTCAACTTTTGGTGGAAATCATCTTTCAACAACAGTTTGTAGTAAAGTTCTAAAGATTTTAGAGAAATATTCAAATAGTGGAAAACTTAGTGAAAATATAAAATATTTTAACAGTTGTTTACAATATTTTACAGATAAATATCCAGATATTTTTTTGCAAAAAAATGGTTGGGGATTTATGCAAGGACTTGTTTTAAAAAATGAAAATGATTTAAGTAATATAGTAAATCTTGCACTTAAAAATGGTGTTTTAGTTTTAAAATCAGGAAAAAATATTATCAGATTTTTACCTCCAATAATTATTTCAAAAAAAGAGATGAAAGAAGGTTTTAAAAGATTTGAAAAATCTTTACAAAAGCCCATAAATTAGCAATTTTTGGATTGTGGAATGTACTATTTTCTTTTATACTTAAGATGATTTTTACTAAAAAAGGAGATAGAAATGCGACATCGAACAAAAACACATTTATTGACAAATGAGCAAATAGATGAATTGCTTTTAAAAGCTGAGGTTGGAAGATTAGGAACTATTAGTGAAGATGGATTTCCTTATGTTTTACCTATGCATTTTGTATATTTTGATAATAAAATATATATGCATGGTCTTCCAAAAGGTAAAAAAATAGATAACATAAAGTTTAATTCAAATGTTTGTTTTGAACTCGATGAAATGATAGGTTTACTTTATGAAGGAGTTGAAAATCCTTGTGATGTAAATACTGAATTTAATAGTGTTATTGTAGAAGGTAAAGCTTCTTTAGTTAGTGAATTTGATGAGAAATATCAAGCTTTAAGTCAAATAGTAGCAAAATTCACTCCTCATTTTGTTGGTAAAGAATTACCAGAAAAGATGATAAAAGGAACTGCTGTAATAAGAATTGATATTTTAAATCGTGTAGGAAGATATTATAAATAAAAGATTTAAATCCCAGCAAATTAGTTAAGAAAGTTTAATATATGAAAAAAATAAAACTATTTGTTGATTCAAGTGTAAATCCACAAGCAAAAGTAGGGTTTGGAGCTTTTTTAGAAGTTTTTGATGATTTATCAGTTGATGATTTAAAAAAAAATATAAAAATAAAAAGATTTGATGATACTAGTTCTACAAAGTTGGAACTTCAATCCTTACTTTGGGCTTTAGATGAGATTGAGATATTAGCTGATACTAAAATAGAAGTTTATACTGATTGTCAAAATATAGTAGGTTTACAAAATAGAAAAGAAAAACTTGAAGCAAATGATTATAAAAGTTCAACTGGAAAAACTATAAACAATTATGAGTTATATAAACTATTTTTTGAAAAGATAGAAAAGTTAAATATAGATTTTATAAAGATAAAAGGACACAAAAAAAATAGTCTAAAAGATGAGTTAGATACTATTTTTAATTTAGTAGATAAAGCTTCAAGAAGTGCTTTAAGAAAGAACTTCATTTAAAAAACAACCATTTCCATAAGGTTGTTTTGAGTAGTAAAATTTTGAGTGATTTACTATCAAAGCATGATATTCTTGATAAGTTATGACTAACTGTTTTTCATCAAAAATCACTTTTTTTAGTTCATCTTCCATAAAATATTTTATATCATTGTACTTTGCTTTTTCATCTAAGAGTTTATTGTGTACTAAAAATCTTTTAGTATAAGCATCTACTTTAAGTTCTGGTTGATTATAAGCATAAAGTAGCATAGAATCAGCAGTTTCAAATCCTATTCCTTTTATAGATAAAAGTTCTTCTCTTGTTGGAATTTTGCCATTTAGTTTTTCAAAAAACTCTATAAAATTTAAAATATAGTTTGCTTTTTGATTGTTATATCCTGATGGTCTTATAAGTTCTTTTAGTTTTTCTATTGGTAAGTTTTTTATTTTTTTATAGTTTAGGCAATCTATTTCATTTAAGTTATTTAAAGATTTTACAACAGAAGTAAAAGTTGTATTTTGAGTCAAAATTGAGCCTAAACATACTTCAAAAACTTCATTTTCATCTCTTGGAAAACTATAATCTAAGATATGATAACCATCGTTGTTTCCTTTTTTTTCACTATTTTTACCTTCATAGTTTATAAAAGGCCACCAACCTTGAGCACCATAAGTTTGATAAAGTCTTTGATATATTGCAAAAACTTTATTCATTTAGTTATTTTCTCTTACTGATTCGTATGCTATTAATATTTTTTTTCTTTCAATGCCCCATCTATAACCACTCATTGCTCCACTTTTTGCAATAACTCTATGACAAGGAATCAAATAACCTATATGATTTTTTCCAATAGCACTTGCAATTGCTCGTACAGCTTTTGGTTTTTCTAAATAGTTTGCTATATCTTGATAAGTTGCTACTATTCCATTTGGAAGATTTAAAAGAGCTTTCCAAACATTTATTTGTAAATTTGTACCTTTTACCAAAAGTGGATATTTTTGGTTTTTTACAAAGATATTTTCCAAATATTCGTAAGCAAGTTTTTCATCAAAAACTAAATTTGCATTTTCCCAAAGTTCATTAAATCTTTGGAAAATCTCTTTTTTATTATTATCAATAAATCCTAAATAACAAATACCTTTATCAGTAAATCCTATCAAAGCTTCACCAAAAGGAGTTTGACCAAAACCATAAGTTATTTGAACATCTTTTCCTTTTTCTTTCCACTCTTTTGGTGTAACACCAATCAAGTTTACAAAAAGTTCATGAAGTCGGCTAGTGCTAGATAGTCCAATATCCAAACTACTATCAAGAATGGATTTGGACTCTTTTATATGCTCTTTTGCATAATTTAAAGTAACGCAGTGTAAAAACTGTTTAGGAGTAACACCTACATACTCTTTGAATACTCTTATAAAATGGTATTTGCTCATACCTATATTTTTTGCTATTTCATCAATTGATGGATGTTCTTTGAAGTTTTCATCAATATATCTTATAGCTTTTTCTATTTGTTTATAAGTTGTATCCAACGTTGTCATGTAAATACTCCTAATCTTGTATTTATTTAGTATGTACTGTTGTTGTAAATAACAAAATTGTTAGCTAATTCTTCTAACTCTTTGCTAATTTTAGCTTGTAAACTAGTGTTGTTTATATCATCTAATACATCACAAATTTTGTTTGCTATTAATTCAAACTCTTTTTCTTTCATCCCTCGTGCTGTTAATGCTGGAGATCCTATTCTAATCCCTGATGTTACAAATGGACTTCTTGTTTCTCCTGGTACTGTGTTTTTATTTACTGTAATCCCTGCATTTCCTAAAGCTGCATCTGCATCTTTCCCTGAAAATGGTTTATTTAAAAAACTTACTAATACTAAGTGATTATCTGTTCCACCACTTACTATATCATATCCTCTTTTTGTTAGAACTTCTCCTAACACTCTTGCATTTGCTTTTACTTGTTTTGCATAATCTTTCCATTTTGGATCAAGTATCTCTTTAAATGCTACTGCTTTTGCTGCTATTACATGAACAAGTGGTCCACCTTGAAGTCCTGGGAAAATAGCTGAGTTTATTTTTTTAGCAATCTCTTCATCATCAGTCATTATCATACCACCTCTTGGACCTCTTAAAGTCTTATGAGTA